>JAGHSV010000218.1 GCA_018065665.1 Candidatus Sodaliphilus aphodohippi | reverse complement strand
GAACTAACCGGAGTAACGATGCTGGGCAAGGGCGTGTTTGAAGGCTGTTATAGCCTCAATGAGGTGACTCTGGGCGAAAATCTCACCGAGATTCCCAATTTCACTTTCCAGAGTTGCTCGAGTTTGTCGGGGCTCATCGTTCCTGCCAAGGTGAAGCGCATCGGTGAATGCGCGTTCATGAATAGCGGTATGGAGGCAATCAATATCCCATCGGCTGTCGAGACGATTGATACCAGGGCATTCCAATGGTGCTCGTCGCTTGAAGACGTGACCTTTAACGAGGGACTCAAGACAATCGGCGAATATGCCTTCTCCGACTCTTATGTCGAAAGGGTTGCCCTTCCCTCGACACTCGAGACCATCGGCAAGAACGCCTTCTCCAACTGCACGAGTATCAGGACAATCGTGTTCCCGCCCAAGTCTATTGCAAACATGGCATCGGGATTGTTCAACGGATTGTGGCGCCTGTCACGCGTCGAGTGTGAAGCGACAGTGCCTCCTGTAATCCCCGCCAACACCTTTGATGGCAGCAACGGGACGCTTTATGTCCCCACTGCTTCGATTGAGGCCTATAAAGCCGCCGACGGTTGGAAATACTTTGGCAATGTCGAGGGCACCACTCCGGTGACTGGCAATGGCGATGCAAACTGCGACGGAGTCATCGACGTGCTGGATTTTAACATTGTAATCAATTATATGCTTGGCATGGGCGGATTTAGCAGTGAAGATGCCATGAACAACGCCAATGTCAATGGCGACAGCAGTATTGATATCGTTGACGTGAACGGCATCATCAACATCATTCTGGGCATCAAATAAGATTTGTTTGAAATAAAGTACCGTGCCTCTGCAACGTTGTGGGGGCACGGTCTTCGTTTTGCCCCTGCAGACTTTCTATAAAAAGTTTTTTTCGCAAAAAAATGATTTTTTCGTCCCAAACTATTGCGGGGTTACAAAAAAAGTTGTAATTTTGCACCCGCAATGCCCAAGTGGCGGAATTGGTAGACGCGCACGTTTCAGGTGCGTGTGCCGCAAGGCGTGAAGGTTCGAGTCCTTTCTTGGGCACCATAAAAAGCAGCTAATCGAAAGATAAAGCTGCTTTTTTGATTTCCACCTTTGCTCTATAAAATGGAGGGGCGTTCGGATATAAACATTTTGAAAATATGAAAAAGATAACATTGATAGTAGAGGCGTTGATGCTGGTTTGTACCGGCATTTACAGCTCAGCGCGCGATAATGTTACGGGGTGCATTTCCTGTGACGGTAATGGTGTGGCAGGCGTGTCGGTCACCGATGGCTATGAGTGGGCCGTTACCGATGCCAATGGGTGCTACAGCATGAAGTCGGACAAGAAAAACGGTTATGTCTTCTATGTCCTCCCGTCGGGCTATGAATCTGTGTCCACCAACGTCCACCAGCCGCAGTTCTGGGCACCGCTTGATAAAAATGCGGGGACATGCGAGCGTCATGACTTCCAGCTCAGGAAGGTCAATAACGACAACCATAGGATTATTGTTGCCACCGACCTCCATTTGGCAGGGCAGAACGATGACGTGCAGCAGTGCAAGGACCTGTTCATGACGTCGGTTGCACGTGTAACCGCCCAGTCGCACGACCCTGTATATACATTCCTGTTGGGAGACACGTCTTTTGACCAGTTCTGGTATTGCAACAAATTTGACCTGAGCAACTACCTCCAGATGATGGCCGACAGCAAATACCCGACACCGGTCTATCATGTGATGGGCAACCATGACAATGACGCCTCGACGCCTGCCTCGGCCCGGTGCGATTTCCTCTCGTCCAAGGCTTTCACCAATTTGTTGGGCCCTCGCTATTATTCGCTCAACCTGGGCAAGCTGCACATTGTCGTTCTCGATGATATCGTCTATAAGAATAACCCCACTACCGATCCACAGAATATCGGAATTGCCGGTGACCAGAGCTATGACCGAAAGTTGACTCAGGAGCAGCTGGACTGGCTGAGTGAAGACCTTGAGCGCGTTACCGACAAGACCACGCCCATCATACTGGCAATACATGTCCAGAACTGGCGCATTTCGACCGATGGCAAGTTTGACGTTGTCCCCAATCTCGCCGAGGAAAGCTGCCACCGCCTGGACCGTCTTTTCGAGGGTTTCTCAAATGTCAACATTATCAGCGGCCACACCCATTACAAATTCCATGCACACCCCGAGCAGTACCCCAATATCCATGAGAACAATATTGCGGCACTGTGTGGGTCGTTTTGGCTGACCGGCAACTACTCGGGACGCCACCTGTGCTGGGACGGCTCGCCCGGCGGCTATGAACTGTTTGACATCAATGGTCGTGACATCAAGTGGCAATACATTCCCGTCGATCCCGTTGACAGCGTCGGTAACCATCAGATGCGCGTCTATGACATGAACGCCGTTCGAACTTTCTTTAGTTCCAGCCGCGAGGTCAGAAAACTGGCTGAGTTCTATCCCAAACTGTACCCGTACTACCAGAAAACGTTTGGCAATGTCCCTGAAAACCAGATTATGATTAATGTGTTTGACTATGACACCGACTGGAAGGTCGAAGTCATTGAGGACGGAGCTCCCCTTGAGGTAAAACGCACCGTTGGCGTTGACCCCTTCTATATACTGGGGGCAAACGCTGCCTATATCGGCATTGAAGACCGCCCCAATGGACTTCTAAACCCTCTCAAGACCACTCACTTGTTTGTCGCACAGGCAACAACGCGCAACCGCCCCGTACAGGTGCGCGTGACCGATTCGTTCGGGCGCACCTACACCGAGACTCTCAGCCGTCCCAAGGCCTTCAACGCCTCGATGCGCTGACCATTTGCTGTAACATACTTTTCCACCCGTTGACGTTGGCAAGTGTTGTTAACGTTACTAACTTTGTGCCTGCCCATTATGGGCTAAGTAAAATCTTATATCATGAAACAAGAAACTTTAGTTATCCTTGGCACCGCCCATGGTGCCAATGTGGCAGGAAAGCGCAGTCCCGACGGCCGGTTGCGGGAGTATCGCTACAGCCGTGAAATCTGCCGCGAAATCAAACGCGCCCTTGACAGCAGGGGCGTACAGTGTGTAATTGATGTTGAAGACGACAACGAACCGTCGCTGCGATGGCGCGTGCGGCGCGTTAACGCCATCGTGAGGGCGTCGGGCCGACGGTGTGTCTATGTGTCGGTCCATGTCAACGCTGCCGGTAGCGGCGGCGTATGGCGTACTGCCAGCGGATTCGGAGTGTATGTGTCGCCCAATGGCAGCGCCGATAGCCGGCGGCTGGCGTCACTGATGGGCATTATTGCTGTCGAACGCCGTCTCACAGGCAACCGTGCCGTACCGTCGTGCCGCTACCATGTACTGAATCTGGCAGTCTGCCGCGACACGGTTTGTCCGGCGGTACTAACCGAGAATTTCTTTCAGGACAACCGCGCCGATGTCGACTGGCTGCTCAGCCCCGAAGGGCGTGCCGCCATCGTCAGCCTGCATGTCGACTCGCTGATGCTGTATCTGACTGAATTAAGAGGTGGTAGCACTACGGTAAGCGGTAAATGAAATTTTAATAAAAATAACAATAATACTTCTTCTGCATAGATATCTATTGTCCCAAGGATGCTAAAAGGCACTAAAAAGCCCAATCTCGAGGTTGGGCTTAAATATATAAATGGTAGTAATTTGCATATTATAATAATCTTACCGTCTTCTAATGCCAAAGCGTTTTTTCTCCTTTGTTGATAGTGTCTCTGTTGTTTCAAGAATGTCAAATAGGTTGTGCAGGTCATCTTTAGTAAGTTTGCCGTAATATTTTCCTTTGAGCAATTTCTCAATTGGGATAGTAAATAGCATACCACAATCGGCAAAACTATCATATCGCAGAAACTCTGGATAGTTCTCTTGTGAGAGCAGATACTGCGCTGTCAGATATTCATCTGAATAGTTGGCGCGTGGGTTCATGTCTGTATTCACCAAAACCGAACCATAGCAAACTCTGTTATCCTTGTCAACTCCGACAATGATGAGACGCTTGGGCTTCTCCGAGCGACCATCTTTTAGAACCAATCCATCTTCCCCTGAGAGAACTGTGAGAATAAGCGAACCGATTTCAAGACGTTCAACTGTAACCTTGTGCTGCTCTGCCTTATAGGCTTCTTGCATATCCCTTAAATCCATTGCAACTCCTGGCTGTTGATTTGACGTTCGCGAATAACACCAAGCATAGTGTCATTTGCTCCAGCTGCTTTTGCCATGTCATAAAGGGTGATTTTGGTGTCTTCTCCGGTCAATTCAGTCTTTGACTTAGCCGTTTGCCAAGCATTATCGTGCGACAAATCACTCAGGTCAAATGACTCTATGTCTTTACATTTGTCAATCCATTTATCAAGTACCTTTATGTTTGATACTGATAACTCTTCCTTGTCACAGGTCACGCCATCGGCAATTGTAACAATCTGATGACCATCTACATTTTCCACCTTAACAGATTGCATAAAATCAATAAGGCACACATCTGTTACATTAACCTTGCCTTCCACGCCTCGAAGTACTTTATAGGTTAAGGCTGCAACAGGACCATGCTTGCGGGCCATGAACGAATCATCCATAATTGGCATGCCATAGCGGACAAGATGCTCCTGCTGTGCAAAATAGAGCGTCTTGAAAAGATGTATGTAATCCATTCCCTTCGGCATCTTTTCCAAGATGTAGAGCACTGTGGATTTAATCTTCAGAATCTGATCGGTTGTTTTCATTGCTGTTGAACGTTATGTCATCTCTGCACCATAATTTATGGCGTAGATGGGAAGTCTATAAGTCTCTTTTTTCTTTTATTGGTGGTTTTGACCAGCAAAGTTAGCACTTTTTTCTATATCTCAATAATTTATCATACCTAAATATGAATTTTATACATATTTTTAACAGTTTATATCTTTAACAGCTTACAACAAATTCACAATTCATACCCATAGTCAGAAAAAGCGAGGGCGTATTTGATTCTGTCTAACGGTCGGTTATTGATTTTGTTAAGATTCTGGGAGATAATGGAAGCTCTCTCGTTACTGATGATTCCTAACAAGTACCATTTCTTTTCATTTGTGACAATCCCTTTAGCCCATAACACAATCATGCCGACTGCAGTAGCAAAAGAATCAAAGAGCTTTTGCCGTCATGTCAGCTTTTGTGCTTCTGTGAGAAGTTTGCCCTTTAATACAAAACCCACAGTCTCATTTTAAACCAGCCATGGCTCGACCTCCTGTATGTCTAATTAGATTATGAATTTCAGTGGGAACGCGAATTAATGTTGTGGTATTTTCAATATGATGCCATGTATATCCTTCGGCAGGAGGGTAACCCATACTTTGGAAAATTTTTTCAGCCTCAATACGGTCTTCGTTGCTAGTCGCTCTTAATTTACCGATGTCAACTTTTAAACATTTTCCGTCTTTACCGCGAAATGCATATTCACCAAATTGAGGAAATCCTTCTTTGCTGAACGGAACTCCATTAGGGTATTTCTTATCCAATCTAATTAAATCCTCATACGATATTTTTTGCTGCCCAGAAATCATTCTCGCTTTAAGGTGTTTATTAATATGTGGATTGAAATAATATACATTTCCCGCATAATCTTTAGCATTTAATACAGGTCTTCCATTGTGAAGGGCAATGGCTTTTTTGTTGACTGGGTTTCGGGCATTTAACCATCGTTTGATATTAAATTCTGGGTTCTCATGTATCAAGGTTGCGAGGCCATTGTCTTCGTTCATCTCATTCAATAACTTGCTTCGCTTGTCGGGGCTGAGATTTGCCTTCTTGGCATAATCGCGTAGGATTGTGCTGTTTTCTTCGGCAGTGAAAGGGTTCCCATAACGCTTTGCTGTGTTTTTGAGAGATGAAGATACTTTCTTTTTACCATTAACATCACAGTCCATGTGGGCATATCGAGGTATTGTCTCATCTGTGTTTCCGTAGTTGAAACGGCATGATATATTAACATCTTCACCTCTTGATGTTGATTTCAACCTCTTCAACATCTTGTCCCACTCATGTCCAAAGTCGTTCTTCCCTGTACGATTGATGATGTATAAGCCAATTTCGTCAGGTGACATCTTGCTTGCCTTTACATTAGCAATTCGACCCAAGTCATCAATGAAGTAACTGCATTTCTTCCCTTCTTTGGTGCTGATGGTATAGCAGATATTCGGGATTAAATTATCATTCATGATAGACCTATCAAACAAATTGATGATACCATTACGATACTCTGCTATTATTGCATTTGTACCTTTCTGATAAAATCTGACTGCTCCCTTTTCTTCTTTTGCGATGAGATTATCAATAAAGCATGTTTTGCCTTCTTTCCTGGCAATGTCTGAACGAACAAACATCCTGATAAAATTGGCATCTTTCATTAGCGACGGAGCATGCTTTGCGTAAAATTTACAATTATCCATTACTGAGTTTGATCTGGAAAGCGCCTTTAAAAACAGATTGTCATTTTTTATGGCTTCTCCTAATGCTTTTTGGATTGGTTTGTCCAAATTCTCCATTGTTTGTGCCATTGAAGGCGATTTTTTGGACATCACTTTTATTAAATCTGACCACGAAAGTTTCTTTAGTTCTGTTTTGGACATCTTTTCCAAAGCCTCGGCAGATGCTTCTTTGGCTATGCCTTTTGCTAATGTTTTTTCGGTAAAGTCTTCACCAACCTCTTTGGCTACTTTTTTGCATGAGTAAAATGCAAGTGTGAATAGTGCCACAAATAATAACACTGTTATTTTATAATTGAGTCTCATAGAATGATATTGTGTTGTTGTTGAGAGTCTGTTCAATTGAGCTGTAATCAATGATTTGTTCCTGTTTTTGCTGTCTTAATGCATCAATTATTTTACCATCGTTATAATTGGTGCACATAACAGAGACAATAATCACTATGATTGTCGTAATAATGAAGACAACAAATTCGCCGCAACCAGATAAACATCCGAGTATGTTGAAAACAAACCAAGTTATTAATGTCCCCAATAGAATATCTAATATTGTAGTGCCTATTTCAACTACCAAATTAGTTCCAGAATGGCTATCCAATTCACCCAGATAAACGTCTGATTTTGGCAAATTAAGCATGTGTATTTGTGGAGCGTTTAACTTGTTTTTATTTGAATAAAAACGTGACCGCAATTGGATAATATCATTTTGGTAACGTTTACCTAATTCAAAGGTTTTTTGCTGAACCTGTAAGGTGTTAAAGTATCTATCACTCAATTGTGCTTGTAAGTCATTCCATTCCGTGTCTGAATAACTAAGATACTTAAACATATATCTATAACTTGCGATTACGCCCAGTTCTTGGTCTTCAAACTTTGTGAGTTGCTCCTCGAAACTGTTTTCAACCAGATTTTGTAAATCAGCTACGTATTTTTTGTTGAGTTTTAGCTCATAATCCTTGCTTTGTGAGATTGTTACATCCGAGATTGGACTTTTTTTGTGAATAGCACTTGAACTGGAAGTCTCAAGAATCTCGGTTCGCAATTTTTCTTCATCACTGTTGGAGCAAGCACTTATACAAACAAATAGCGGTAAGAGGAATATGATAATGTGGCGCATCATAGTGTTTGTTCAATGGCTGGATTAATTGTATCTACATAGTTGTCTTCAATAGCATCAGGAGAATAAAAGCTGCATGCAAGCCATGCGACTAAGAAAATTAACATTTCTATTAATACGGGCCATATCGCAATTAGTGTAGCAAATGCTAATGCTAATAATAAAATTATATTTATTGTCCAAAATGCAAAAGGATGGTGAGACGGGAAGTTTAGGACAGAATCTTACCAACTGTATTCA
>JAGHSV010000102.1 GCA_018065665.1 Candidatus Sodaliphilus aphodohippi | reverse complement strand
CGGTTGACCTCTACCATGTGCTGCTCATACAGGAAGTCGTCGGCAGTGCGTACCCCGCGCAGCAGGAAACGAGCCCCGTGCTGGCGTGCTGCATCGACGGTGAGGCCGGTGTAGGCAATGACGCTGACGCGTGGTTCATCGGCAAACACGGCATCAATCCACTGTTTGCGTTCCTCGGCTGTCATTAGCGGCTTTTTGTCGGGGTTGATGCCTATGCCGACAATAATCCGGTCAAATAGTTCCAGCCCGCGGCGCACTATGGACTCGTGACCGCGTGTGAACGGGTCAAACGAGCCTGCAAACATTGCAATGCGCGGCGTGTCAGTGGATTGTGATGTCTTCATCGTCTTCAATCACCAGGTTGTCGATAATGAAGTTCTGACGCTCCATGGTGTTCTTGCCCATGAAGAATGCGAGCATGTCCTTTACCGAGTCCTCCTTGCGCAGCGACACGCGGTCGAGGCGCATATCGGGGCCGATAAAGTCTTTGAACTCCTCGGGTGAGATTTCGCCGAGTCCTTTGAATCGGGTAATCTCGGCATGTTCGCCCAGTTTGTTGATTGCCGTCACGCGCTCTTCGTCGCTGTAGCAGTAGTATGTCTCTACGCGTTGTTCCTCGGCTTTGCGCTTGGCCGACTTGTGTGACTTGCGCTTGGCGTCTTTTTTGTTGAGAACCCTGAACAGCGGCGTCTGCAGGATGAAGAGGTGGCCGGTCTTGACCAACTCGGGATAGAACTGCAGGAAGTAGGTGAGCATCAGCAGGCGGATGTGCATGCCGTCAACATCGGCATCGGTGGCGATGATGACTTTGTTATAGCGCAGTCCGTCAATTCCGTCGTCGATGTTGAGTGCTGCCTGCAGCAGGGCGAACTCCTCGTTGGTATATACTTTCTTGGGCTCCAATCCAAAGGTGTTCAGCGGTTTGCCTCGCAGTGAGAATACGGCCTGGGTCTCAACGTCACGTATCTTGGTAATTGACCCGCTTGCCGAGAGTCCCTCGGTGATGAAGATGCAGGTGTCGTCGCGCCGGTCATTGCCCTTGGGGGCGCGTCCGTCGTTGAAGTGGACGCGGCAGTCTCGCAGTTTGTCGTTGTGCAGCGCGGCTTTCTTGGCACGCTCGCGTACCTGTTTGGTAACGCCGGCGATTGCTTTGCGGTCGCGTTCGCTCTCCTGGATTTTCTTGAGCATAATCTCGGCTGTTGCCGGGGTCTTGTGCAGGTAGTCATCCAGTTCCTTTTTGATGAAGTCGTTGATGTACTTATAGATGGTCGGGCCGTCTTTCCACATGATGGTGCTGCCCAACTTGATTTTGGTCTGTGACTCGAATACGGGTTCCTCGACTTTGAGGCTGATGGCGGCTACAATACCATTGCGGATGTCGCTGTACTCAAAGTTCTTGCCGTAGTAGTCTTTGATAGTGCGTGAGATGGCCTCTCGGAAGGCGCTCTGGTGTGTGCCGCCCTGGGTGGTGTGCTGGCCGTTGACAAACGAGTAGAACTCCTCGCCAACCTGTGCGGCATGGGTAATCACCACCTCGATGTCGTCACCGGTGAATCGCATCAGCGGATACAGCGGCTCGCTGGTCATGTTCTCCTTTACAAGGTCACTCAGACCGTTGCGCGAGTGGTATTTTGTGCCGTTGAACATCAGTGTGAGGCCTGTGTTCAGGAACGAGTAGTTCTTGACCATGGTCTCGATGATGTCGTCACGGAAATGGTAGTCCTTGAATATGCTTGCATCGGGGGTGAAACGCACCAGAGTGCCGTTCTCCTCGCCGTCGTCGGCTGCCACGATGCCGCTCTCGTTGACCACCAACCCCTCGGCATACTCGACCGACGAACTCTGTCCGCCACGAACACTGCGGATGTAGAATGAGGTGGACAAGGCATTGACAGCCTTGATACCTACACCGTTCAAACCCACCGAACGCTTGTAGGTTTCGGTATCATATTTGGCACCGGTGTTCATCTTGCTCGAAGCGTCCTTGACCTGGTCCAGGGGGATGCCGCGCCCGTAGTCGCGAATGGTAACCGTGCCGTCAACCACGTCAATGGTAATCAGTGGTTTGGCATAGCCGGTGTTGAACTCATCGATGCTGTTGTCAACAACCTCCTTGATGAGTACATAGATGCCGTCGTCGCTCTGCGAACCGTCGCCCAGTTTGCCGATGTACATACCCGGACGCTGCCTGATATGCTCACGCGGGGTAAGCGTCACCAGTTTGTCATATCCACCAAACTCAGCGCCCTCGGGCTGCTGGTTATCTTCATTGTTCAGTATATTTTCGTCTGCCATTAGGGTAGTGATTTCTTTACAAACTACAAAGATACAAAAAAATATCCAACACAGCCCCATACCTTCCCAAAAAACTCTCAAAATACCGTCAAGTCCGGGCAAAAAGACCTATCCGCCAAAAATTTTGACGTGAATTTGTCTAACATTGCAAAAAAATCAGTAATTTTGCTATCAATAAATATTATTTGATGATTTGTGGTGGGTTTGTTGTTTCAGACAATTTAATAATTACTGTTTAACCCATATAATCAAAAGATTAAATTTATTGAACTTAAATAATGATTAGACACACTTCCCCATTTTTATGCTAGTTTATCTATCTTGCTGCGTCGAGAGCGTTGGCATAACTGGCAACAGTGGTGATTTGCACTGATAAAAAACGATAACCAATGAAAACATTTTACAGATTAATTTTGATGTTCGCGCTTGTGGCGTTTGCTTTTGCATGCAACAGCAATGACAATGAAGGTGACGATAACCCGAGACAACCCATGCGTTCGGTTTATCACTGGAAAACGACCTATGACCCCACTCCTGCCGAGGAGGCATTCATGCGAGATCATGGGGTGGGGCGCCTGTACCTGCACTACTTTGATGTTGTTACCGGCGACGACCAGGCCGAACCAGCCGCCACGCTGCGTTTCGTCAAGACTCCCGACGCTGCCCTCGAGGTTGTGCCCACAATCTACATTACCACTGAGGCCATGTCACAGATTGCAAGTGCCGGCGACCGCGCGATTACTACATCAAGTGCCGTATGAAAAGAGTTTAACAGAGTTGAAACGCGTTACTTGTACCGGTCGCTGATGTTGTAGATTGCGGCATAGATGTCGCGGTCGGCCTGTGTCAGCTCTTTGCCGCGACGTGCCATCACGCGCTCGGCGATGGCATAGAATGTGCCGAGGGGAATGCAGTTGAACCCGGCATTGGCACTGCCTTCGTTAAACGATTGTACAAACGGCCGCGGGAATCCCGTGCCGTGCACGTTGACGCCAACACCCATGACCGTGGCGGTGTTGATCATGCAGTTGACGCCCGTCTTGCTGTGGTCGCCCATGATGAGACCGCAGAATTGCAGCCCGGTGCGGACAAAGCGTTGCTCCACATAGTCCCATAGCCTGATGGGGGAGTAGTCGTTCTTGAGGTTGGAGGCGTTGGTGCCTGCCCCTATGTTGCACCATTCGCCAATCACGGCATTGCCCAGGTATCCGTCGTGAGCTTTGTTGCTGTAACCCTGCATGATGACGTTATCCACTTCACCGCCAACCTTGCAGTAGGGGCCAAGTGTGGTACCTCCATAAATCTTTGCGCCCATACGGATTATTGCTCCGTTGCAGGCGGCAAACGGCCCTCTGATGCAGGCTCCTTCCATCACCTCGGCATCCCGCCCGATATAGATGCATCCTCCGCGCGTGTTGAGCGTTGCTGCCTCGACAACTGCGCCTTCTTCTATAAAGATGCGTGACTTGTCTCCTATGACAGTGCAGGTGGATGATAATGGCTGCGAACGGCGTCCGCAGGTGATGCGTGCGAAGTCTGCTTCTATGGCAGCGGGGTTGTTGAGGAATATGTCATAGGGGGCATGCACAGTGTCCGGCTCCTCGCTCGTGAGTGACTGCTTCGCATATTTCTTTGATTCAAAATCCTCTATGCTGCCGCAATAGGCGACCGTTTCGTTGCCGTTCATCAATGCTTCTCCCGGTTTTAACTTGCCGACTTCGGCAGCAAGTCGGGGCGTCGGTAAGATGTTGCCGGATATTATCAGACTGATGTCCTCGATTGTGGCCGGGTATTTTGTGCTGAGGTATGGAACTGTGAGATGGCTGTAGGCGTTGTCTTCTCCCAACAGCTGTTTCCATTTTTCCTCTATGGTTGAAATGCCAATGCGAAGGCACGCCATCGGCCTTGTGTAGCTCAGTGGAAGCAGGCGGCGGCGCGAATCGTTGTTGTCCGAGAATATGATGTTCATTCCTGATCTTACTTGGTTATTGATGCAAATTTAGCGAATTTCGTCGGAAAATCGTTCCAATTCACGCAAAAAATCATTAATTTTGCATTGTATAAACGAAATTAGACTTAAGTCATATATTATATATAAGGTGTAATGAATTTTATTGAACAAGAAATCAAGGGTGTTTGGGTTATCGAACCCATCAGACATGGCGATGCGCGTGGTTACTTTAGCGAGGTCTTTCGGCTTGACCTGTTCCGCGAGCACATCGGCGATGTGAACTTTATTCAGGACAACGAGTCGTTCTCGGGCTACGGGGTGCTGCGTGGTCTGCATTTCCAGAAAGGGGAGTGGAGCCAGGCCAAACTGGTCAGGGTGTCACAGGGTGCAGTCCTCGATGTGGCTGTTGACCTGCGCGGCGACAGTCCAACCTTCGGTAAGCATGTTGCCGTCGAACTCTCGGCCGAGAACGGACGCCAGCTGTTCATCCCGCGTGGCTTTGCCCATGGTTTTGTGGTGCTGAGTGACCACGCCCAGTTCCAGTATAAGGTTGACAATGTCTATGCACCACATAGCGAGGCGACGCTGCTGTCGACCGACCCCGCGCTCGGCATCGATTGGAGGCTTGATCACACCAAACTGCAGTTCAGTGAAAAGGATACTAAAGGAATGATGTTAAAAGATATTAAACCTTTTTAAAAATAGTAAAATTTTACTATTTTGTGAAAGGCCTGAACTTTATGCAGTTAGGTCTTTCTTTTATATAATATGTGTTGTGAAATGGCGATTTTTGCAAAGTTTGGCCAATAAAACATTTGGCAGTTAGCAAATTAGTGTGTAACTTTGCATCGCTTTTGTGGCATGAAACAATGTTATTGTTCGCTAATCGACTGATTTTGCGAGCGATAATGTTGCGTAAGGCTGCAATATTGTAATGGTTATAATAAACATTTTAATAATTAAAAACTAAAGTAAAACAGAACTAAGATGCCAACAATTCAGCAATTAGTAAGAAAAGGTCGTACAGCGCTGGAGTCTACCAGCAAATCGCCCGCTCTGGATTCTTGCCCGCAACGTCGCGGTGTGTGTGTTCGTGTTTACACCACAACCCCCAAGAAGCCTAACTCTGCGATGCGTAAAGTCGCTCGTGTGAGACTGACAAACGGTAAAGAAGTTAACAGCTACATCCCCGGTGAAGGACACAACCTTCAGGAGCACTCTATCGTAATGGTGCGCGGTGGTCGTGTTAAGGACCTCCCCGGTGTACGTTACCACATCGTTCGCGGTACTCTCGATACCGCCGGCGTGGCTGGACGTCTGCAGCGCCGCTCTAAGTACGGTGCTAAGCGACCCAAAGCTGCTAAGAAGTAATCACAGCGTTTAACGACCATTAATTTACTAAACAAAATTAATTAACTTAGTTTTTGATTTTTTGGATTGATTTTATCGGTTGAGTAAATGGCCGTAGAGACGGCCGTTGAAGAACAAAGACGCAAACAACCAAGCTGACAAAAACTACAATTTTTATTTACAATGAGAAAGGCTAAGCCCAAAAAAAGGATCATCCTCCCCGATCCCGTGTTTGGTGACACCCGAGTTTCTAAATTCGTGAATCACCTGATGTATGACGGTAAGAAGAATACATCATACCGTATCTTCTATAGCGCCCTTGAACTTGTAGGCAAGAAAATGCCCAACGAGGAGAAGACTCCTCTCGAGATTTGGAAAGAGGCACTTGAGAAAATCACTCCCCAAGTCGAGGTTAAGTCGCGCCGTATCGGTGGTGCAACCTTCCAGGTTCCTACTGAAATCCGTCCCGACCGCAAAGAGTCGATTTCAATGAAAAATCTTATCATCTTCGCTCGCAAGCGTGGCGGCAAGACTATGGCCGACAAACTGTGTGCCGAGATTCTCGACGCATACAACGAGCAGGGTGGCGCTTTCAAACGCAAAGAGGATATGCACCGCATGGCCGAGGCTAACCGTGCTTTCGCTCACTTCAGATTCTAAATTGGAATAGGGAAATAAACTATAATGAGTAGCAAACAGCTAAAATATACACGAAACATCGGCATCATGGCTCACATCGATGCCGGCAAGACCACCACATCAGAACGAATCTTGTTCTACACCGGACTCACCCACAAAATCGGTGAGGTGCACGACGGCGCTGCAACAATGGACTGGATGGTGCAGGAGCAGGAACGAGGCATCACTATCACCTCGGCCGCTACCACCGCTTTCTGGAACTATGACAGCAGCAAGTACAAGATCAACTTGATTGACACTCCGGGACACGTCGACTTCACCGTTGAGGTCGAACGCTCGCTGCGCGTGCTGGATGGCGCTATCGCCACCTTCTGCGCTGTCGGCGGTGTTGAACCCCAGAGCGAAACCGTTTGGCGTCAGGCCGACAAGTACAACGTACCACGCATCGCCTATGTCAACAAGATGGACCGCTCGGGCGCTAACTACCTTGAGGTGGCACGCCAGCTGCACGACATCTTGGGCGCTAACCCTTGCCCCATTCAGTTGCCCATCGGCGCCGAAGACTCTTTTAAGGGAGTCGTTGACCTTATCACTATGAAAGGTCTTTACTGGCATGATGAGACTATGGGGGCCGAATACTCGGTCGAGGACGTGCCCGCCGACATGATCGACGAAGCAATGGAGTATCGCGATAAAATGCTTGAGACTATCTCGGACTTTGACGAGGACCTCATGGCAAAGTATCTTGACGACCCCGACTCTATTACGGTTGAAGACATCAAGCGAGCACTGAGGGCGGCAACGCTCAAGATGGAAATCGTGCCTATGCTGTGCGGCAGCTCATTTAAGAATAAAGGTGTGCAACCGCTGCTCGATGCCGTTTGCGCCTATCTGCCCAGCCCCGAGGACAACGAGGAGGTGGTAGGACATGCCGCTAACGACCCCGACAAGGTTGAACGTCGCAAACCGCTTGACGATGAACCGCTCTGCGCGCTCGTCTTCAAAATCGCTACTGACCCCTACGTCGGAAGACTCGTTTTCTTCCGCGTTTATTCGGGACACATCGACGCCGGCAGTTATGTCTTCAATCCCCGTACCGGCAAGAAGGAGCGCATCTCGCGTCTCTTCCAGATGCACAGCAACCACCAGAACCCCATGGAGGTGATCGGTTGCGGTGACATCGGTGCAGGTGTAGGATTTAAGGACATCCGAACCGGCGACACTCTGTGTAGCGAAGACCACCCCATGGTGCTTGAAGCAATGGACTTCCCCGATCCCGTTATCGGTATCGCAGTCGAACCCAAGACCCAGAACGACCTTGACCGCCTTGGTGTAGGTTTGCAGAAACTGGCAGAGGAGGACCCCACCTTCCAGGTTGAGTCCAACGAGGAGACAGGACAAACCATCATACGCGGTATGGGAGAACTTCACCTTGACATTATCATCGACCGTCTGCGCCGTGAATTCAAGGTTGAGTGCAACCAGGGCCGTCCGCAGGTTACCTACAAGGAGGCAATCAGCCAATCTGTAGAGGTTCGCGAGGTCTTCAAGAAACAGACCGGTGGCCGTGGCAAGTTTGCCGACATCATCTGTCGTGTCGAACCCGTCGACGACGACTTCGAGGGCAACCTCCAATTCGTCAACGAGGTTACCGGCGGTGACATACCAAAGGAATTTATTCCTTCAATTCAGAAAGGATTCCAGAACGCCATGAAGTGCGGCGTGCTTGCAGGGTTCCCCGTAGAACACCTCAAGGTGACCGTTCTTGATGGTTCGTTCCACCCCGTCGACAGTGATCAGTTGTCATTTGAATTGTGCGCTATGCAGGCATTCCGCAGCGCTTGCCAGAAAGCACGCCCGATTCTGCTCGAACCGGTCATGAAGGTCGAGGTGGTTACTCCCGAGGAAAACATGGGTGACGTTATCGGTGACCTGAACAAACGTCGCGGACAAGTCGAGGGCATGGAGTCGAGCCGCAGCGGTGCACGCATCGTCAAGGCTAAGGCACCCCTCGCCGAGATGTTCGGTTATGTCACTGCATTGCGCACCATCACTTCGGGACGTGCTACAAGCACAATGTCCTTCTCACACTACAGCGAGGTGAGCCGGCCGATCGCCGAGAAAGTTCTTGCCGAGTGCATGGGAAGGGTTGACCTACTGAAATAAATTAAATAATTACAAATATGAGTCAAAAAATTAGAATCAAACTGAAATCTTACGATCACAACTTGGTTGACAAGTCAGCCGAGAAGATCGTGAACACAGTTAAGGCTACAGGTGCTGCAGTGCGCGGTCCTATCCCCCTGCCAACACACAAGCGCATCTTTACTGTGAACCGTTCGACTTTTGTTAACAAAAAGTCACGTGAACAATTCCAACTTTCTGCTTTCAAGCGCCTCATCGACATCTATGAGTCTTCAGCAAAGACCGTCGACGCTCTGATGAAACTTGAACTGCCCAGTGGCGTAGAGGTTGAAATCAAGGTGTAGTACATTAAACTATCATTAGTAACTAACGTTTTTTATAATTTAATTATTCAGAGAAATGCCAGGATTATTAGGTAAGAAAATCGGAATGACATCCGTTTTCGGTGCCGACGGTAAGAACATACCGTGCACTGTAATCGAAGTTGGTCCTTGTGTAGTAACTCAGGTCAAGACTGAAGCGACCGATGGTTACGAGGCATTGCAGCTGGGCTTCATCGAGAAGAAAGATAAGCACACTACAAAGCCCGAAGCCGGTCACTTCAAGAAAGCCGGTGTGGCTCCGCAAAGGTACTTAGCAGAGTTCAAAGGTTTTGAAGGCGAGCACAAGGCTGGTGAAACTTTCACAGTCGAGATCTTCAATGATGCAAAGTTCGTTGACGTTGCAGGCGTATCAAAGGGTAAAGGCTTCCAGGGCGTTGTGAAGCGTCATGGTTTTGGTGGCGTTGGCCAGCGCACTCACGGTCAGGACGACCGCCTGCGTGCTCCCGGTGCTATCGGTGCCTGCTCTTATCCCGCCAAGGTGTTCAAGGGAATGCGCATGGCCGGACAGATGGGCAACAAGCGTTGCACTGTTCAAAATCTTCAAATCATCAAAATACTGCCCGAGAACAATCTTCTCGTTGTGAAAGGTTCTGTACCCGGCAGTAAAGGTTCAATCGTAATAATTGAGAAATAATGGAACTCGCAGTATATAACATCAAGGGTGAAGACACCGGGAAGAAAGTGACTCTCAACGACGAAATTTTCGCTGTTGCCGAGCCCAACGAACACCTCGTTTATCTCGATGTAAAACAGCACCTGGCAAACATGCGTCAGGGCACCCACAAGGCTAAAGAGAGAAGTGAAGTTTCAGGCTCAACCAAGAAGCTCGGTCGCCAGAAGGGCGGCGGTGGCGCTCGCCATGGCGATATCAACTCGCCCGTGCTCGTTGGTGGTGGTCGCGTGTTCGGTCCACGTCCCCGCAACTACAGCTTCAAGCTGAACAAGAAAATGAAAGCCCTCGCTCGTCGCTCGGCTCTTACTTTCAAGGCTCAGCAGAACCAGATCATGGTCGTTGAAGACTTTACATTTGATGCCCCCAAAACTAAAGATTTCGTAAATATTACTAAAAATCTTAAAATTGAAGGCGTTAAAACTCTTCTCGTTTTGCCAGGTCAGGATAAAAATGTATTTTTGTCTGTTCGAAATTTGCCAAACGCAAATATCGTGACTGCTAGCGATATCAACACCTATCGTGTTCTTGATAACAAGATGATGGTTGTTACCGTAAGCAGTGTTGACGTGCTTAACAATTTAAAGTAAAAAGGAGGTATTATAATGGATATTCAGATTCAACCTATCGTATCGGAGAAGGCCAACGCAATTAGCGAAAAGACCAACCGCTATTCATTTAAGGTATCTCCCGATGCCAATAAATTCCAGATCAAAGACGCCATCGAGAAACTCTATGACGTTAAGGTTGTTGGTATCAGTACAATGAACTACGACGGCAAGAAGAAACAGCGCTATACAAAGAGCGGTATTCTTCATGGTAAGGTTGCTGCCTTCAAAAAGGCTATCGTTACCGTTGCCGAAGGTCAAACCATAGATTTCTATAGCAATATTTAATAAAAGAAATGGCAGTAAGAAAATTTAAGCCCACAACACCGGGGCAAAGACACAAAGTTATTGGTGTATTTGATGAAATCACAAAGAGTACACCAGAGAAGTCTCTTACAGTCGGTAAACTGCGTACCGGTGGTCGCAACAATGAGGGTCACCTCACAATGCGCTACATCGGCGGCGGACACAAACGCCGTTATCGCTTCATCGACTTCAAGAGAAACAAAGACGGTGTGCCAGCTCGTGTAAAGTCAATCGAGTACGATCCTAACCGCTCGGCCCGCATTGCCCTGCTTTACTACGCAGATGGTTACAAAGCTTACATAATTGCACCCAACGGTCTCGAAGTTGGCGCTACAGTTGAAAGCGGTGAGAACGTAGCCCCTGAATTGGGAAACGCTCTTCCACTCAGTAAAATTCCTGTTGGTACTTTAATTCACAACATTGAGCTCCGTCCCGGACAGGGTGCCTGCATGGCACGCAGCGCCGGCACTTTCGCTCAACTTACGTCTCGTGAAGGAACCTACGCAATCATCAAATTGCCTTCAGGTGAAACACGCAAGGTGCTTGCAGCATGCCGCGCAACTATTGGCGTTGTTGGTAACAGCGACCACGCTCTCGAACATTCCGGTAAAGCCGGACGTTCTCGCTGGCTGGGCCGCCGTCCCCACAACCGTGGTGTTGTAATGAACCCTGTTGATCACCCCATGGGTGGTGGTGAAGGCCGTCAGAGCGGTGGACATCCCCGTTCACGCACAGGTCTCTATGCTAAGGGCTTGAAGACCCGCGCTCCAAAGAAGCAGTCTTCTAAGTTCATCATCGAAAGAAGAAAGAAGTAATTTGTTGATTTAAACTTAAACGTATGAGTCGTTCATTAAAAAAAGGCCCTTTCATCAGTGTTAAGCTCGAAAAGAAGGTTGATGCTATGAATGAGAGCGGTAAGAAGGCCGTTATCAAAACATGGTCACGTGCTTCTATGATCGCACCTGAATTCGTAGGTCACACTTTCGCCGTACACAATGGCAACAAGTTTATTCCTGTTTATGTTACTGAAAACATGGTAGGGCACAAGCTGGGTGAGTTCGCACCCACACGCACTTTCCGTGGTCACAGTGGTAATAACAAGAAGTGATCACCGGGTCATTAAGTTTTTGTAGAAAAAAAAGAATTAAATACAATGGGTAAAAGAAAAAGAGAATCAGCTAACTTGATTAAGGAAGCTCGCAAGAACGAAGCCTTCGCCAAGTTGCGCAATGTCCCCAGCTCGCCTCGCAAGATGCGCCTGGTTGCTGACATGGTACGCGGCGTTGAGGTCTTCAAGGCTCTTGGTCTGCTTCATTTCTCAAATAAAGCAGCTGCCGCCGACGTTGAAAAACTGCTCAAGTCGGCCATCTCAAACTGGGAACAGAAAAATGGTGCAAAGGCCGAGAGCGGTATGCTCTGCGTCAAGTCAATTAATGTTGACGCCGCGCCTATGTTGAAGCGTCTGCGTCCGGCTCCTCAAGGCCGTGGTTACAGAATCCGCAAGCGCTCAAACCATGTTACATTGTTTGTTGATAAAATTACAACTAACGAAAAAGACGCATAATAGATATGGGACAGAAAGTTAATCCAATTGCAAATCGTTTGGGCATCATCCGCGGTTGGGACTCCAACTGGTTTGGTGGCAGTAATTATGGAGATACCCTGCTCGAGGATACCAAAATCCGCAAGTATCTCAACGTGCGTCTGGCTAAATCCAGCGTTTCACGCATCGTTATTGAAAGAACCCTGAAGCTTGTCACTATCACTATCTGCACTTCTCGCCCCGGTAACATTATCGGTAAGGGCGGCGCTGATGTTGACAAACTGAAAGAGGAAATCAAGAAACTCACCGACAAGGATGTTCAAATCAACATCTACGAGGTTAAGCGCCCCGAACTCGACGCTCAGATCGTCGCAGCTAACATCGCTCGCCAAGTCGAGGGCAAAATCGCTTATCGTCGTGCCGTTAAGATGGCTGTCGCTTCTACAATGCGCTCAGGTGCCGAGGGCATCAAGGTACTGGTCAGCGGTCGCCTCAATGGCGCCGAGATGGCTCGCTCTGAGATGTTCAAGGACGGTCGTACCCCTCTGCACACTCTCCGTGCCGACATCGACTATGCACTTGTACCCGCCCTCACTAAGGTAGGCCTCATCGGTATCAAGGTCTGGATCTGCCGCGGCGAGGTTTATGGAAAACGCGACCTGGCTCCCAACCTGGTGAACAACAACGAGCGCCGCGCTGGTGGCGAACGTCGTCGCAATTTCCGCAAGAAAAACAACAATCGTTAAGAATTTTTTTAACTGAAGAACAATGTTACAACCTAAAAGATTAAGATACAGAAGACCTTCAGACGGACATCCCCGCCAGTACAGCAAGCGCGGCAACCAACTCGCGTTTGGCTCGTTCGGCATCAAGACTCTCCAGAGTAAGTGGATCACCGCCCGTCAAATCGAGGCTGCTCGTGTTGCTGTAACTCGTTACATGCAGCGTGAAGGTCAAGTTTGGCTTCGCATTTTCCCCGACAAACCTTACACCCGCAAACCCGCCGATGTGCGTATGGGTAAAGGTAAAGGTGATGTCGCAGGTTATGTCGCTCCAGTTCATCCCGGACGCATCCTTATCGAAATCGATGGCGTAAGCTACGAGACTGCAAAGGAAGCACTCCGCCTGGCAGCACAGAAACTCCCCGTGTTAACTAAATTTGTGGTAAGTCGCGACTATGATCCGACTCAAACAGTGTAATTGATTAGAGATTATGAAAAAGGAAAATATCAAGGAACTCAGCGACAAGGAACTTCTCGAACGCCTTGACGCAGCCCAGAAGGAGTATGTTCAGGAGAAAATCCAGCATACAATCGCTCCTCTCGACAATCCCGCAAAGATTACGCTCGACCGCAAAATGATCGCACGCCTCAAGACTGAGATCCGTGCCCGTGAACTCAACATTAAATAATCCCAACTACAATGGAAGAAAGAAATTTAAGAAAAGAAAAAATTGGGGTTGTTTCCAGCAACAAGGGTGACAAAACCATCACTGTAACCATCAAGTGGAAGGAGAAACACCCAATCTATGGTAAGTTTGTCAACAAGACAAAGAAGTACCACGCACATGACGAGAAAAACGAATGCAACGTCGGCGATACCGTTCGCCTGATGGAGACTCGTCCGCTGAGCAAAACTAAGAGATGGAGATTAGTTGAAATAATCGAAAAAGCGAAGTAATTATGATACAGACTGAAAGTAGACTGACAGTTGCCGATAACAGCGGTGCTCGCGAGGTGCTCTGCATCCGCGTGCTCGGTGGCACTGGCCGCCGCTACGCATCGGTTGGCGACACTATCGTTGTCACCGTTAAGAACGCTATCCCTTCGAGCGAAGTTAAAAAAGGTACAGTTTCACGCGCCGTTGTCGTACGTACAAAGAAGGAAATCCGTCGCGCAGACGGTTCTTATATCCGTTTTGACGACAATGCTTGTGTATTGCTGACCAACACCGGTGAAATTCGCGGAACTCGTATCTTCGGCCCCGTTGCACGTGAACTGCGTGCCACCAACATGAAGATCGTTTCGTTGGCACCCGAAGTTCTTTAATCACTTTTAAAGTAATAAACAGTAATGGCTAAGTTACATATTAAGAAAGAAGATACCGTTTACGTTCTTGCCGGTGACGACAAGGGTAAGACCGGTCGCGTGCTCAGCATTGACCGCAAGAAGAACCGCGCTATCGTTGAAGGTATCAACATGGTATCTAAGAGTACCAAGCCCAATGCTCAGAACCCTCAGGGCGGAATCGTCAAGAAGGAAGCTCCAATTCACTTGAGCAACCTTAACGTCGTAGACCCCAAGAGCGGCAAGCCCACTCGCGTCGGCTTCAAGTTCAATGACAAGGGCGAGAAAATTCGTTATTCTAAAAAATCTAATGAGGAGATCAAGTAATGACAACGCTGAAAAAACAATATGACGAGGTAATTGCTCCAGCTCTGATGAAGCAATTCAACTACAGTTCTTGCATGCAAATCCCTCGCCTCACCAAGATCGTCCTCAACGAGGGACTTGGTGACGCAACTCAGGACAAGAAAATCATCGACACAGCTATCAACGAACTGACCACCATCACCGGTCAAAAGGCTGTTCAGACTCTCTCCAAGAAGGATATCTCGAACTTCAAGGTTCGTAAGAAAATGCCTATTGGTGTTCGTGTTACACTGCGTCGTGACCGCATGTATGAGTTCATGGAGCGCTTTGTTCGCATCGCCCTCCCCCGTATTCGTGACTTCAAGGGTATCCCCGGCAAGCTTGACGGACGCGGAAACTACACCGTAGGTGTGACTGAGCAAATCATTTTCCCCGAAATCAACATCGATAGCGTTAGCAAGGTGACAGGTATGAACATCACATTTGTCACCACTGCTAAGACCGACGAAGAGGGTTATGCTCTGCTCAAGGCATTTGGTTTACCTTTTAACAACAAATAAATC
>JAGHSV010000010.1 GCA_018065665.1 Candidatus Sodaliphilus aphodohippi | reverse complement strand
GGTGCACCATCCACCGCATCGGTGGTATGCCCGACCACATCCATATCTTGGTCTCGCTGCCCCCGACGTTAGCAGTTGCCCAATATGTGGAAACTGTCAAGACATCCTCGAGCAAGTGCTTTGGGCATAGCCCCGAGTTCCCGGCGTTTGAGGGCTGGGCCAGTGGATATGCGGCTATCACCTACTCTACAAGGGAGAAAGATATGATAGTAAACTACATCAAGGGGCAGAAAGCCCATCACAAGACCCGAAGTTTCGCCGATGAATACCGGCTTATACTCCAACAAGCAGGGATAGCGATAGACGAACGTTACTTTCTCAAGAATGAGTAAATCGCGGACTTTCAGCCCGCCTTTGTGGTGGTATCGCTGTCCGAGGCCTGCGCTCACTGCGTTCGCTCCGACCCCGGTTACAGTTCCGCTTCGCTCACATGTCGCACTTTCAGCGCTTTTCATTTCACAGTCTCGCACCATGAAAAGTTTTGATGGACACCACATTCTGCTCATGACATCTTTTAATGGACAGCAATATATGTCAATGCGTAAATGTTCCCTGTCAGCACTTCTCGAGAAGCGCTGCAAGGGTGTCGATGTCCTCGTCGGTGGTCTCCCACGAGGTCACGAAGCGCACGCGCGACTCGGTCTCGCCACGAGGCCCCCAGTACTCGAATGTTGCATTGGGCATCAAACGGTCAATCACCGCGTTGGGCAAGGTGAAGAACTGCTGGTTGGTGGGCGAGTCGATGAACGTGCTGTAGCCGTTCTCCTCCATTACCCTGCGCAGTCTGGACGCCAACTCTACGGCATGTTCTCCAATCCTGAAATACAGGCCGTTGCTGAACATGGCATGGAACTGAACTCCAAGCAGACGCCCCTTTGCCAGCACGGCGCCATGTGCCTTCATCAGCGTGAAGAAACGCGGCAGCAGGTCGGGGTTGGGACAAACCACAGCCTCACCAAGCCACAGCCCCATCTTGGTGCCACCGATGTAGAACACGTCGGCAAAGCGCGCCAGGTCCTGCAGCGTCACATCGGGGCTCGCGGCAAGGCCGTAGCCCAGACGGGCTCCGTCGACAAACAGCGGGATGCCGGCATCACGGCACACGGCGCTAAGGTCCATCAACTCTTCGAGCGAATATAGCGTACCCAGTTCGGTGGGGAACGATATGTAAACCGCACCTGGCGCTACCATGTGCTCATGGGTCTCGTCGCTGTAGAAAGTGTCCAGATATGCCGCCACCTCGCCGGCATCGAGTTTGCCGTCATGCTGTGGCAAGGCGATGACCTTGTGGCACGTCAACTCGATAGCGCCAGCCTCATGAACGTTGATATGGGCACTCTCGGCAGCGATGACGCCCTCGGTACGGTCGAGCAGTGCATCGAGCACCGCAGAGTTGGTCTGTGTGCCGCCAACGAGAAAATGGACGGCAGCGTCGGGACAGCCACACGCCTCGGCAATCAGCTGGCGAGCCTCGCTGCAATAGTCATCAAGGCCATACCCCACAGTCTGGTCATTGTTACACTCGACAATCGCCTTCAGCACTGCAGGATGGGCTCCTGCCATATAATCACAGTTGAAATGAATCATAACATCATCGTGTTTCAGTCGCCAATCAGCATCTGCAGGTATTTGCACTTCTCGGGGTTGCCAAGGGTCTTGCCCTTGTCGCACGACAGCTTGACGCAGTCGTGCCACTCACGGAGTTCGGTGATTCGCATCCCGGTCATCTTGATAACGATATTCATGGGTTTCACGTCCTTGATATCGCAGGTGAGATGGGTGCCGATACCGTAACTGTCCTGCATGCGGCCGGCTGTGTAGTTGTGCAGCTCGATGGCGCGGTCAATGTTGAGGCCGTTACTATATACGACCTGCTTGGTGGCAGGGTCAATGCCGAGAGACTTGTACTTCTCGATAATTTTCTCCAATTGCTCTTCCTCGACACCGCTGTCAATGCGCAATCCCTTGTACATCATTGCCATGCGCTTGCTAAGGTTGTTAAAGAACACCTTATCGCCAAAGCAGTCATACAGGAATATGCCGTTGTCACCGTCATAGACGTCGCTGAACTTGCGCATCACGTTGAAGTTGCACTCGAACAGTCCGCTCACGTTCTCCTCGAACTCTATCAGCTGGTGGCTCATTGTGCCGATGGGCGTGAGATTGTGTTTCATTGCCAGATAGACGTTGCTGGTACCGGGGAACGATCCCGACCACGGAATGAACTTGCCGTTCTCGTCGGTCCATCCGCCCTGTTCATTCACCTCCTTGAACACGCGCACCACCATATCCTGATGGTCAAACGAGAAACGGCGACGCGACCCGAAGTCACTGATGACCAATCCGTTCTTCAACGAGCGAATGGCCTTGTCGCGTGTGCGCTGTTCCTCGAGCGCGGCGTCATACTTGTCGATGTCGCCATTGATGGTGTGCATCAACTGGCTGATGCACTGCAGCAATATCATCTCCCAGATGATGGTCGAGTACCACTTTCCCCGCACCTTGATGTCGAGATGCCCCTCGTCATCCTGCGAGATGCTGACCTCGCGCAGCGTGAAATGGTAGCCGCGCAGGAAAGTAAAGAACCACTCGGGCAGGAAATACATCTTCTTGCGCATGTAGTCAATCTCCTCGGTGGTGATTTTCATTGTCTCCATGTAGTTCACCTGCTCCTGCAGCAGTTTGTCAAACCCCTTGGGATAGACAGTGTGGTTACGGTCAAAAAAAGTGTATTCCACCTCGGCACGCGGATAGGTCTGCAGCACATAGTACATACAGCTGAACGTGTAGGCGTCGTTATCGGTAAAATGCTTTACAATCTGTTCCATTACTATTGAATTAAAATATTAAATGCAAAGTTAAATAAAATTCATGTACCCACCAGGCAGTACCCGCTATTTAATTCTAACGGTGGTGATTATCGGTCGGTGGTCGCTGGCCATAGGCTCGTTGATGACATTGTAGTCAAGCGACTGGACACGTTCAGCCGCCTCGTTACCGTAGATGGCAATATAGTCAATCTTGATATTGGGGTTGTCGGCGGGGAAGGTTTTCACAGCAGCATCGCCAAATATGCCAAAGTGCTTGACAAACTGAGTGATGGATGCCTCGGTCGGTTCGGCGTTGAAGTCGCCGGCAATAAAGAATGGTTTGTTGAACCGTGATGCCGCTTCAAGCAGTATAGGCATAGAGGCATCACGGTCTTCCTCGGTCAGCGAGAGATGTGTACTTGCCATCACATAGTCCTTAAACTCGACAACAAGCAATGTGCGTTCCTCCTCACGGCCCGGCAACGCATAGCGTGTCACTCCAAGCGGTTTCTCGCGGCTGAGCATACCGATGCCGTACTTGCCACCGTCAAAGTTGATGGCTGCCGAAAAAGTGCCATACATGTTACATAAAGATGCAAGGGTGTCGACAACCACAACACCGCTACTGCGCATTGTGGCACTATCCACTTCCTGAAGCATCAGCACATCGGGTTGCTGGGCGTTAATAACGTCGGCAACACGCTGATAATTAATCATGCGATCCATTCCCTTGCGGTTGCGGATATTGTAACTCATCACCTTGACGTCGGCAGCATGTACTGCTACTGAAAACAACAGGCAAGCCGCAACAAAAAACTTAATGTATCTCATATTATCCAATTTTATATCCTACAAAATGCGGCGTGCTATTTGGGCCGAACCGCGTTTACCCGAAACGATGCGTGCAAAGAGCCGCCTCACAATGGGAGCCACAACCCAACGCCAGTAACGGCTGTTGCCATAGGAATCACGCAGCCTGCCGTATGCCTTGCGGCACAGTTTGACCGATTTGTCGTGATTCCCCTCAGCCTCATAGGCGGCGGCGAGGGCAATGCGTTTGTATTCGACAAGTCGCAGATAACGGTGTTTATCTGCTATATCTGAGGCGATTATCTCGGTTTCAACAATGTCAATTGTATTTTACCATTGTCCCTACTTGATCGATAAATCA
>JAGHSV010000242.1 GCA_018065665.1 Candidatus Sodaliphilus aphodohippi | reverse complement strand
AGCATTACTCCAGTCATAAAAGTAATGTTATCAGTAACCGTAGCGCTTGCGGTAACCGACAATGAGACCAACCGAGAGGATGAACGCCAGCACCTCGGCCACGCTGACCGAGAGCCAGATGCCGTCAATGCCCAGTAACGACGGCAACACGAAAACCGATGCCAGTTCGAACACCAGCGTACGGGTGAAGGCGGCAACAGCCGAGATGATACCGTTGTTGAGCGCCGTGAACCATGCCGAGGCAAACATATTGAAACCACAAAGCAGGAAACTGAGCATATAGACGCGGGTGGCATATACCGTAAGGGAGGCGAGTTGCTCGTTGTATCCCACAAAGATGCGCGCCATCAACGGTGCTGAGACTTCGGCAAGCGCGGTCATCAACAGACCGGACACGCCGACAATCACCAGACTTTTTCGCAACAGGCTGGTTAGTTCGGCATGATTGCGGGCACCATAGTTGTAGGCAATGACCTGTGTCATGCCAATGTTGTAGCCGATGAACACCGCTGCAAACACAAAACCCAGATACATGATAATGCCATAGGCATCAACGCCGTTCTCGCCGATATACTTCATCAGTTGCAGGTTGTAGCAAATGGCAATGACGTTGAGCGCGATGTTGCCCACAAACTCCGACATCCCGTTGGAGCATGACTTGGCAACTGCCCGCCAGTCGTAGGAGAAAGCGACAAATCGCAACTGGGTATCGTTGTGACTTGAACAGAAATACCAGATGGGGTACAATCCACCGATGGTAATGGAAATCATGGTGGCAACAGCTGCACCCGTCAGCCCCCAACCAAAGACAGCCACAAACAAGGCGTCAAGTCCGATGTTGGCAAGACCGCTGACAATGCTCATCACCGTACCCAGTTGTGGTCTCTCGGCAGTCATATAAAACGACTGGAACTCCATCTGCAGTATGAAAGGCGTTAGCGAAACGAGCACGATACGGCCGTATGTGACAGCGTATGGCACAATCTCGCCCTCGGCACCCAGCCACACGACCAATTGAGGCATGAATACAATACCTACAGCGGTGAATGCCAGTCCAATGATAACCGACAGATGAATAAGCATGGTAAAATATCGGTTGGCACGGTCGGGGTCGCCCTCGCCCAGGGTCTTGGACACTAACGCACTGCCACCGGCTCCAATCATCAGCCCGACGGCACCCAGCAGTGCTATTGCGGGCCACACGATGTTCATTGCCGCAAAAGCCGTGCTGCCGGCATAGTTGGACACGAACAGTCCGTCCACAATGCTGTAAACCGATGTCACCACCATCATGGCAACCATCGGCATCATCGTGCGGATAATCCTGCCGTAACCGTAATGTCCAGCTAATTCAACTTTCATACGGTAGGCAAAAGCACTGCAAAAATAGATGGATTTTTACTGCACGTCCTCAAACTCAACATCCTCGGGTTCGTCGTTAATGATAGGAGCCTCGCTGCGAGGTTGCGTTTGCTGGTCGGGTTGCGGCGGGTTCTGTCGCGATGCCTTGTCGATTGCGCTGCGCATTTGGCGCCGCGCCCGCAGAATCATGACGATAAAGCGCACGACAGGTATTAGAATCAGCAAGAAAAGAACAAACAGTATCTTCAGTAGTATCATGCCGTGTTATTTCTCCTGTTTAACGATTGACAGAAACACATACAATACAATCACGCAGGCAAGACCTGAAAGTCCCATAAGGGCAACCAGTATAACGGTTATCGCCACAAGCAGATATTGTACCCAATTCTCGCGTAGCGACATGCTGTGCATCTTCAGTGAGAACATGCGCAACGGACTTACCATCAGATAAGACAATACAACAACGAACGCCACAGTCACCCACTGGCTGATGGTGTGGTGGGTCGCATACCATGAGGTGAAGCCGATCCAGAAAATGGCATTGGCAGGAATGGGCAGGCCGGTAAATGTGGTCGTCTGATTAGTGTCGACATTGAAACGCGCCAGACGCAGCGCACCGGCCACGGGCAGCAGCACTGCACTGTAGCACAGCAGGCTGTCGGGGGCTGCGGCTTGCATCATGTTGTACAGCACCATTGCGGGGGCGAGTCCAAAACTGACAAGGTCGCTCAGCGAGTCCAGTTCGGCGCCTATGCCGCTGACGGCATGCAGCAGGCGTGCGGCAAAACCGTCCAGAAAGTCGGCCACGGCAGCAAGTGCAATGAGCACAAATGCCAGTTCATATCCGCTGAGGCCCAATAGGGTGGGCTCCAGGCAGTGGAACGATGCGATAATCGCGAGCGTGCCACACAGCAGGTTCATGCTCGTGATGGCATTGGGTATGTTGTTCTTGAATATTGACATTGTTTTTAGTTAGATAACAAATAGGGTTATCGTTTCAGTCGTGCCACTTCGGTTTCACCGCCCCAGGTCTTGTCACCCAGTTTCACCTTGATGTCGGTGTCCAGCGGCAGGAAAATATCAACGCGAGACCCGAATTTTATGAAACCGATGAAGTCATCGAGGTTGACAGTCTCACCGGCATCGACGTATGTCACAATGCGGCGTGCCACAGCCCCGGCAATTTGTCGCACGAGGATTTCCTCGCCATGGGATGTCTTGATGACGATGGCCGAGCGCTCGTTGTCGGTGCTTGATTTGGGCAGATTGGCTGCCAGAAATCGGCCTGAGTGATGTTTAACGTATGTGACCTCGCCGGCAACAGGCACCCAGTTTGCATGGACATTGAACACGGTCATAAACACCGACAACTGGATGACATTGCGGTGCAGGTATTCATCCTCATATACCTCTTCAAGCGCAACTACAGTACCGTCAACACTCGAGACCACAGCCGAACCGTCCTCATTGGCGCCCTTAAAGTGGCGATGCGGAAGCCTGAAGAAGTTAAGAACCAATGCAAACAGTATTATCGAGATAACTGCAAAAGCAATTGGTATTGGTTTGTAGTCAAAGAACTGTATTGCTATCGCATTGACGACAACAAGGATAAACAACACTACGATGATAATATTCTTTCCTTCGTGATGAATCTTGACTTTCATTAGTTTTGAAAACTTTTAATTTGCAAAGATACTGTTTTTTTCCATATTATGCAAACCAAGGCGGCACTATATAATTTCCTTTAACAGTAAACAACCCCGTGTGATGCCTTTGTTTACAACAATTTTAACACTACTAATTATCTATTAAGCAATAACTTAATAAAATATCCCATAAACTGAGCAATCGTTAACAATGCGTTGGGTGATGAGTGCAACATGAAAAACAATGTGGAAAATTGTTAAAATTTGTAATTTTTGCAAATTTTTTATTTCATTTTTTAAGACTTCGTAAATACTCTTAAACGTACACGAGTCGGTGGGTTGAGTGCGGTTGGGCCGTGGAACAATTTACAAATGTAAATGTTTATAAGTGTTTCACATGGTTGTGGCTCTCGGGGCATTGTTGTAACTTTGTAATGCAAACAAAGGGAAAAACAAGCGAATACACCCCGAGGCCGCAGCCTTTCCCCCTAAATATCAACTAGATGAAAGAAAACAGACTACATTATATCCTGACCGCGACAATAATTTTTGTGTTGGCATTCACGTGCCTTGATGCAAATGCCCAGTTGCTCAACTCCCGCAAGACCGGTACCATTCGTGAGCAGATCGAAAACGCAAACATCGGCAAGAGCCGCGTTCAGGAAATTCTTAGTTTTGCCCATACATTTCGTGGCGTTCCCTATCGCCGTGGCGCAAGTTCACCCCGTGGTTTTGACTGCTCGGGTTTTACAAGTTATGTATTCAAGAACTTCGGTGTAAAACTTAACCGCACCGCTCACGGGCAAATCAACGACGGTACGCGCATTGACCGTGACGAACTCAAACCCGGTGACCTGGTATTCTTTAACGGACGTGCGCGCGGCAAACGCATCGGTCATGTCGGCATCGTGACCGAGGTCAACACAGACAACACATTCAAATTCATCCACGCTGCGTGCCACAGGGGCATCACGGTCAGCAATTCGACAGAGTCCTATTATCAACGCCGGTATATGGGTGCTTGTCGAGTGATTGAATAATATTTGAAAGAAAAAATGTGGCATCCCGATGTGGATGCCTTTTTTTGTTTTACCGGCATAGGTTACATCAATGACTGACTTTGCTGCAATAGACTTTGAAACAGCCAACTGTGAGCGCAGCAGCGTATGCAGTGTCGGAATTGTCATTGTGCGTGGCGGCGTGGTTGTTGACCGGTTCTACTCCCTCATCCAGCCCGAACCGGATTACTACAGCTGGTACTGTACCCGTGTTCATGGACTCACAAGTGCCGATACAGTCAATGCCCCCGTCTTTCCCGACGTGTGGAAGCAGGTCGAACCACTGATCGCCGGGCTTCCGCTTGTTGCCCACAATAAGGCATTTGATGAGAGCTGCCTAAAGGCGGTGTTCAGGGTTTACCAGATGGATTACCCCGATTATGACTTTCAATGCACCCTGGAGCAGTCTCGCCGTGTGTGGCCTGAGGGTAGTCATGCCCTTGATGTCATTGCCGCCCGTTGCGGTTATAAACTCACCAACCACCACAACGCCCTTGCCGATGCCGAAGCCTGTGCTGCCATTGCCCTCGCAATTTTATAACCCGATATATTGCTGTCCGGTAAACTTTTGAGAGCATTTTTAGCGCTACGGGTGTCTTCAATAGGGTGCGGGTCGAAATCAAAGCGCAAGGTAGCGGCCTCCAGCCGCGATATGGGGAGTGGTCCCGGGTTTAGGGGGGGTGCTATTCACGGCAATCAAATTGCCGTGCACGGGACCTGAAGGAGGTCGTCTTATGTTTTTTAGTCAAGTATTTAGGCACCTACTATGATGGCAACAGCGGCGTTGATGTCGGCGATGTCAACCACTCCGTCACCGTCCACGTCAGACTCACGAGTCGGAGCAGTATATCCAAGTATGATATTGATAATGAAATTGATATCAGCGATATCTACTTCTCCGTCGCCATCGGCATCACCGCGAACTGTGGGTTTGTTGCCCGGGAAGGTGATTATTGAAGATGACTTGTTCTTGCCCCATCGGGTGGGTGAACTGCTTGACTTGTTTATCAATACAATCATCCACGGATTAAGACTGATTGTTCCGGCATCCATGTCAAGGACGCCACCCATGCCTCTGTCGTTATAGAAATGGCCGTCGCCGGTTCCCTGATAAATCTTTGCATTGGTATAGCTGTTGCTATAGAAAGCAATATCATCGAGGCTGAACTGAACATTGTCGTAACTGTCCTTGGTGAATGGCAACCATGTTTTACCCTCGATGCCATATACGATGCCGCCCTTGTCGTTGAAGACAGTTGCAGTAGTATATTCGGTAGAGTCTGCCACTGCGCTCCAGTCTTCAGTCACCTCATACGTTTTGATGGTGCCGTTGGCCCGATAAAGGTCAAAAGCCTTGCTGTCAACACGAACCAAATCGCTATTGGTGTAGTATCCGAGTCCATTGCCATTGGCAAGATAACCATGCCCGTCTGCTTCGACTATGAAGATGATGTCCTTTGTTGCATTATAAGTGCTTGTGGTCTTCATCAGTGCGAGACGTGTCTCGTTGCCTTCGCTGTCAGTCATGACAATCTGCCCGCCGGGGATGGTGAGGTGGCCGTTGGTAGCGTCGTAGGTCGCGTCAATCTGCTCGGTGCCATTCATGAATCCCGAAACCTTTACTGCACCATCAGAATCGCCGACGCTGATTTTCAGAACATTGGAGGAGTTGCAACCTTGATTGTCAACGGTACCGCTGACATAAGTTCCCACTACGCTGCTCGCCGGATTTTCACTGTCGGGGATAACCTCGGTGGGGAATAGATTGGCAGGGAAGGTGATTATAGATTTCTCCTTATTACCATTGTAAATCGCACCGCCATTGCCGGTGAGGTATATAAACCAGGGGTCGGTTGTAATAGTTCCTCCTTCCTTGTTTATGGTGCCTGTCAGGCCCTTGGTGAGGACAAATCCCCACTGAGTGCCGTTGGCAATGTATCCTGCGCCGTAAGAGCTGTTGTAGTAAAAGATATTATCCTGCTTGAAGGTGACATTGTCGTTGTCGTCGATAGTGAACGACTGCCACCCATAGCCGTCAATGCCATATACGGTACCGCTTTTCTTGTCGGCATTCAGCACAAAGGCCGTTGCGAACTGGGTGGTGTCGCGGGGCACGATGTTGCCGTTGTCATCCTTGTTGACACGGTAACTGGTAATCGTGCCGTTGGCCTTGAATATTCGGTATCCGTTGCTGTATAGCGACTTGTGGATGTATTTCACACCATCCTGATAGAAGATGGCTGCCAGACCAAGACCGTTGATGAGCGATGCGTTGCCGTTCTGATCAAAATGCAGAACGATGTCATCATCGGGTGCTACCTTGTTTGCCGTTTCAAGCAGCACAAGGTGTATCTCGTGGCCTTCGCCGTCGTCGTCCAGGATAACCTGGTTGGCCGCAATAGAGAGTTGTCCCACCGACGGGTCGTATGTGGCGTTGACGGCATTATAGTCATCGCCGTAAATGCCCTTTACCTTATATCTGCTGCCGTCGGCTGTGACAGTCAGGTGGTTGGAGGTGTTGCAACCGTGGCTGTCCACTGTCGCGCTGACATATTCGCCTGTTATATTCTCGGGGCCCGGCTGGTTTTCCTCATAGCCGAGACCGAATGTTATCACCCCGTTATTCTCGTTAATGTCGTTAACCACCATCGGTGTTGGCACACCGGTCCACGAGAGCAGGCTGGGAGTGGTGGTGTTAGTCAGCGAGTGTATGCCCTTCGACCCCGGGAAAGGGTCACTGGCAAGGGCTGCCGAGTTGGGGTCGGCGCCGCCGGCACGCAGCAGTTCGCAATACAGGTGGTCGGGTACGGCATTGGGGCGGTTGTTCTCCCACACGTCGGTATTGGTTGAGTCAACGCGCCACACCAGCATGCCGTGGCCGGGCAGGTAGGCGTCCCACTTGGACTGTTGCTGACGGTTTTCCAACAGGAAGAACTCGTTGGCCACCCGCGAGTTGATGCGCAGTCCGTCATCACCGGCGATAAGGGTGTTGGTGCCCGTGCTTGCCTTTGTGGGGGTGGAGAACCCCAACGCATAGCGCTGGTAAACCGAGTAGCCCGACGGGGTGCGAGAACTGTTCAGGTAAGAACCGCCCGCCATCAGGTCCCACTTGCCCGGATGGATGCTCTGCCCGCCTGTCTCATAGTCGGTGTCATAGAGGTCGGCGAGACCCAGCACATGACTGAACTCGTGGCAGATGGTGCCAATGCCGGCAAGATTGCGGTCGGCCGGACTCCCCTGCAGCTCGGTCGAGCAGGCATAACGTCCCGTGCGGATGCCGTCAACGCTCTTTGAGATGCTCGATGCGTGAGGCCACAGCAGACGGCTGTCGTTGATTGACGAGTAGTTGGAACCGCCGCCGGCAACGATAAAGAACACCATGTCGACAACACCGTCGCCGTTCTGGTCATAATCCCTGAAGTTAATCTGCGAGTCAGCGGCAGACAGGGCGGCAGCCATCAGCGTCTGGGCATTTTCGTGCTGGTTGACATAGTACTGCGAGTAGTTGACCTTGACAGGGCCATATACGTCAAACACAGGGTCAAAAATATGGTTTGAGTTGTCATAGAAGTAGTCGCGGACCGAGCCGGTATAGTTGACAAAATTGTTGGTATAGGTATCGGTATAACCGTTGTAGTCATGCTTGTTGAGAATATCGTTCCACGCGTCGTGGGCGTCCTCACGTATGAACTGGCAGTCGTTGTATTCGACCAATATCACCAGACCGCGGAATTTGGAGTAGTTGATGTTCCCCGAGACACCGTGGAGTTTCCGCCTCATGGCACGCTGTGCATTCTTGATGTCGTTGGCACTGGCGCTCATGGCTGGCGCGATGTTGCGCTGGGCAGTGGCAGTCCATGACCGCTCGGCGGCGCTGCGTGAACCCGCATTGTGGGCAGTGATGCCAGTTGACACGAGGTTGCCGCCGTCGAGGCGTGCATAGCGATAATAGCCGTCGGTACACAGCACGACTGTATAACCGTCGGCGGTGGTGGTGTAATTACAGAACTCGTCACCGTGAAGCACGATGGTCAGTAAGGTGCCGTCGGGTTGCCTGACGGTGGCAGGTTCGGGGCATGCTACATCGGCAAGAGATGTTAACGAACACATTACTAATACTACCGATGCTAAAACTCTTAGAAATTTCATATACTATTCCTTATTATTTTGTCAACCAAACACCATATATAATATATGGATTTGCAAAATTAGCAAATCTTGCACTAATTGAAAAGAAAAACGTTTGGTTTGTGTTTTTTTGTCAAAAAAACTACCTTTTTGGGTTGCAGTGTCAGTCCTGGTCGTTGTCGGTGCTGCCGCCAAGGGGACGTCGTGGCGGGATGTCACGCTTGTTCTGCACTTTCTTGGAGCGGGGTTGTGGTACGGTCTTGAGGGGCTCCGGTTGTTTACGCTCGGGTGCCGGAGGGACATCTTTCTTATCGCGGAACTTCTTGAATTGGCTCCGGGCGCTGGGCTCATCCTTGGCCGATGCCGTCAGTTTTTTCTCTGCCTTGCTGTTGGATGAGTTCTTCACCTTGGCGCAGGCTGCAATCAGGTGAAGGTCATACTGTTCAATAATGGAAATGAGTTTTCCGGCATATCCTGGATCCTCGGCATATCCACACTGTTTCAAACCATGTGCCCAGCCGCGATAGTCATTAACGTCAAGTAGGTACAGTGCTTTGTAACGTGATGCCTGAAGGCACTTGGAGTGGTCTGTGTAAGAGTCCTTGACCGACTGGTAGCGTCGGTAACTGGTGGTTCGCCGGCCGGTGGTATCGGTAAATTCCACTCTCGGTCCGCTCCAGTTAAGGCTCTTGACGCCAAAGTGGTTATTGCCCACGCGGGCCAGATAGCTCTGTCCTGCTCCGCTCTCGAGAAGGCCTTGGGCAAGGGTGATGGCTGCAGGAACTCCATATTGCTCCTGCTGTTCGATGGCGAGTTCCTTATATTGGTCAATATAAGCGAGAAATTTGTCATTCAGGCGCTCGGCATCGGCAAAAAGGGCAAAAAAGCACATTACCGCACACCAAAAAATGCGACAATGTTTGCTTATTGAAATAATATGTTTAACTTTGCAACAAAGTTGTTTGTAACCAAAAAATGTCATGACTGAATTGAAAATCACTGCAAAGATACAAGTTTACTCTTACATAGAGCTAAACGAAACCCAAAAAAAACTCGTTGACATGGCCCGCGAGGCTACCAAGAATTCCTATGCGCCTTATAGTAATTTCAATGTCGGGGCAGCCATTCTGCTTGATAATGGTGTGATTATCAAGGGTTCAAATCAAGAGAATGCGGCATTTGCCGGTACCTGTGCCGAGCGTAGCGCGATTTATAACGCCGGAGCCAATTATCCGGGCATCGGCATACAGATGATTGCGGTGACGGCATTCACGCGAGGCAGTTTTGTCAAGGAACCCTGTGCGCCCTGTGGAGTGTGCCGCCAGGCCCTGCTCGAGTTCGAGAAAAACGCCTCACACCCGATGAAGGTGCTGATGGCAGGCGAAGATACTGTCTATGAAGCCGAAAGCATCACCGACCTTCTCCCGCTCTGTTTCAAGGAGTTTTAAAAAAAGACCACTTATACTTTTCAGTTGCTGACTATAGTCCTGCAGGCACTTGAGGTGTCTGGCGAGGTGTAATGCTTAGTTTTTATGGCTAAGCGAGCATATTGCATTGCCGGTGTAGGCGTGACGGTATCCGTTGCCTTCGGGTTGTGCCAGCAGTTTTACGTTTACATCTTTTTGGAAAAGAAGAACTATGTCAGAACCTCCCAGGTCAAACCATCCCATCGGGTCGCCTTTCTTTACCACTGAACCGGGTTTGAGGTTAGGCTCGAAGTTGACCGAGCTGACCTGTGACATGCCGATTGGCTGTATGGCTACAAGTCCATATTCCTGGGTGTCGATGATGATACGTCCACGGGTTTCAAACATCTGCCAACCGGGTACTTCACATTCAAGGATATAGTTGCCAGATGCAGGGTCCCATGTGGTGATTCCGCCTGCCGCATCATCACCCGGTATGACTTCAATCTCCTTGATGGTGCCGCTAACCGGGAAGTGGTAGCGATGGTAGTCATCAACATTGAGGAAGGTGTGGAATAGGGTTCCGCCGGCAAAGGCATCCTTATAGGCCGAGTTTTCTCCAACCAATTCGCTTACCGAAACGACACGGGCCGACTTGATAACCACGCCCTCGTGCTGCACCACCTTTGAGTTTTCATCAATATTCCAAATGCCCTGAGGCTGGGAATCGCCCGGCAGCACGACGATGCTATTGTCGTCGGGTGAGTCAATCGGTCGCTGGTCGGGTGAGGAAAGATAGCGATGGAAGAAGTCGTTGAACGAGTGCCAGTTGTCGGGCGATTCATACCACCCTTTATCCATATTAAAGTTAGGACATTGGCAAACGGCCTGGTAGTATGAGTCATTCCAACTCTCGGGGGTGCTGAGGAAATTGCCCCAGGTCTTGGCATACTCGATGAGCCATGAACGGATGGGCTCGTGATATTGCAGCGAAGGGTAGTAATAACCCTTGTCCTTGAGTTCCTCAAGCGGCATGTCCATAACAAAATAAGCGTAGCACAGACCCTGGTCGATGCGGTTGAAGATGGTGCGGCCTGCCGGTTGCTTGATCACGTCCCACGGCATGCATGTGGCAGACCACTCGATGAAGTCGTAATACTGCCGTAGGCTTTGGCCGGGGTTGGTCTCGAGCGAGGGATTAATGGCTTTGGCTTTCTCAATGCTCTTGATCATCATTGCCTTGAGTTCGGGGTCATGTTCCATCATCGAGATGAACGACTTTGTGAGGTCTGATTTATAATTTATTGGTTCATCGCCTATTTCAGAGTCTGAACAGGCAGTGAAAAGGATTAAAGACAACGAGGCCCAAATAAACAGTTTAAAAAATTTTGTCATACTAAATATTTAAGAAGATTTATATTTGCACGGGATTTTGTTATCATTTATTGGGGGAACTTGCCGAGGGTTGCCGAGGCGCGTTCGATGCGTCGGTTGGCTTCCTGTATGCGTCCGTAGGGTATGCGTCCTTCCTTGACAGCTTTGACAATGATGTCAACGAGGCGGAAGGGGCGGTCGGGCTCGAAACCGGTGTTGATGTTGTTGCCAACGCACAGCATGTCGGCTCCGGCATTGATGGCGAGCACGATGGCCTGCTCGATAGAGTAGTGGTCTATGATTCCCTGCATGAACATGTCGTCGGTGATGACCACGCCGTCATAGTGCAGTTGTTCTCGCAGCACGCCGGTGATGGTCTTGCGTGACAGTGTTGCGGGGTAGTCGGCATCGAGGTTGTTGTTGAAGATGTGTGCAGTCATGATGAACTGCGCTTTGCCTTTCTTGATGAGTTTCTTGAACGGTTCGAGTTCGCGTGGCGACCAGGTCGATGACACGTCGACGAGGCCCCAGTGCGAGTCGTTGATGGCGCTGCCGTGCCCCGGGAAGTGCTTCAGCGTGCAACCAACTCCCGATTTCCTGCTCTCGTCGATAAACCACGAGGCATGGCGCACGATGCTGCCGGGGTCGTCGCTGTAGCACCGGTCATATTTGCCCAGTGGCGGGCAGTCGGGGTTGTGGATGTCGACAACGGGAGCCAGGTTCAGGTTGATGCCGTGATTGGCCAGTTCGGCGGCGATGCGTCGGGCATAGTACCGGGTCGTGTCCTCGTTGTTGCACTGCCCCAGGTAGAGCGATGTCACTGTCGGCTGGAACCCGTATTGGGTCTTCAGTCGCGCCACGAGTCCGCCTTCCTGGTCGGCAGTGACGATGAGCGGGTAGTCGGCCCAGCGGTGCAGGTTGGTGGTGAGCGTTTTCAGTTGCTCGCTGCCGGTGATGTTGCGTGACCCTATCTTGCCGCTGCCTGTCAGGTCCACGTCAAAGAGGATGATGGCACCCACCTTGAGGTCGCGAATGTAGCGCGCTGCGTCGCTGTTCTCGTCAACCTTGTCACCCTTGAAGCCTACCATGAGCATTCGCGCTGCCTGACGACGCAGCACGCTGTCGCACGGGAGTGCAGCAAAAAGGCTATTGACTGCGGTGAGCACAATAGCCAGTGTAATCAGTATGCGTTTCATCAACTATTTTTTAAAGAAGTCAAAAAAGTAGTAGCAAGCAATCCAGTCGACGCGTATGCCTCGGGCATAGCCCAGGGTACGGTGCTCGGCGTCGGTCACCTTGCCGTCGCTCAGGCTGACGTGGCCCAACTTGTTGCTGTTGCCGTCGCGGACGGTGCCGTCGGTGTTGATATAACCGATGCGTGTTCCGCTATTGTCAAAAATCTCGAGGCGGACAATCTTGCCTACAGCCTCGCCGCCTGCGTTGCGGACGGTGCCGTCGGCGTCAAAACTGCCCATCGAGTGGAAGCTGTTGTCGCGCACCATGCCGTTGCCCGAGATGCGTCCGATGGTAACGTTGTTGTTGGCGTCGCGCAGGATTTGTGCGTTGGCGCTGAACATGCCCCCCGAGAGAACGAGAGCAACAATAGCGATATATAATCTTAATGCTTTCATAACCGTTGTTTTGTTTGTTAGACTCATAATAATGCACAAAGTTAAATCCTTTTTTCGATTCTTGCAAAAAACCATAGGGAAATTGGCAAGGAAATTTATCCAAATCTATGGTTTTATACCCACATTTGGACAAAATTGGGGTGAAATTTATCCAAATCTATGGTTTTGTACCCACATTTGGACAAAATTGGGGTGATTACGGTGTATCAAGTAGGTGTTTTTCCCTCACGCAAATTGTGTAGATTTTTGACTATATGAAACAGAAGGGACATAAGGCATTGCGCAGCGCTGTCTGGAAGACAGTAAGCACGGCCTGCGAGTGTTGTTTACAGGACAGCATCGAAGATGCAGCCGAGTCGAAGACCCGGCAAGTTTACAGAAACGCCATGCCAGCCCTTCGTAGATGGGCGCAGCTTGGCGATAAGGCGACGATAGGGGAGGTGCCCCGTGGGGGAACATGAGCAGGAAGGGGTGTCCGTCAATGAAAAATTAAGGTAGCGGCCTCCAGCCGCGATATGGGAGAGGTCTGTATCCCGTCCCTTCGCTGCCGCTCAGGAACGGGTTATCAGCAATGAGCCGCCAAGGCGTTCGTTGCGTACGGGACTTCGCCCCTCTTAAGTTACCTGATGCGGCACACCGCAACAATTACCCATCTTCCAATTAACATTGCCACCACAGCCCCAAACCACTATCTTTGCCAGTGCGATGCAAACGATAAAACCAACCGAAACCAACCACCTGAGTCACCGATTCACTTGAATTGGCGTAACGCCCTCATAGTTAGCCCTTCTCTACGGGAGAGGGGTTGGGGTGAGGCTTCCTGATTGGCGTAACACCCTCACAGTAAGCCCTTCCCTTCAGGATTTCTGTCCCCCGATTAACGGGGGAACCGAAGGGGGTGGGTTGGGAGAGGCTTCCTGAGTCACCTGAGTCATGTGAGTCACCTGTTCTTATTGAGTCATTGAGTCAAAAAAAAGAAAATCATCGGTGCACCTCACCACCACGATAATCCAAAGCATCCGAAAAGGCGAAGCCGTTCTGAAAAGCCGTCAGGCGCTCTGGAGAGTGCAACGTTCTGGAAAGCAAAGCGCTCTCCAAGGCATTTCTCTTTTCATCTCGCTGCGTCAGCCTTATGTT
>JAGHSV010000159.1 GCA_018065665.1 Candidatus Sodaliphilus aphodohippi | reverse complement strand
GGCCTGTATAAGAACGAGCGTATCATCACCACCGAGCAGCGTGCCGCCATCAAGGTGCGTCCCGATAGCGATGTGCTGAACTTTTGTGCAAACAACTACCTGGGACTTTCTAACAACCCACGCCTGATCAAGGCTGCCGTTGACACGATGAACGACCACGGTTTTGGTATGTCAAGTGTACGCTTCATCTGCGGTACGCAGGACATCCACAAGGAACTGGAGGCTTCAATCGCCGACTTCTTCAAGACCGAGGACGCCATCCTGTACGGCTCTTGCTTTGACGCCAACGGCGGTCTCTTTGAGGCACTGCTTGGACCAGACGACGCTATCATCAGCGATGCACTGAATCACGCGTCAATCATCGACGGCGTACGCCTGTGCAAGGCAAAACGCTACCGCTATGCCAACGCCAACATGGAAGAACTGGAGAAATGCCTCCAGGAAGCTCAGGCACAGCGCTTCCGCGTGATTGCTACCGACGGTGTGTTCTCGATGGACGGCAACGTGGCGCCGATGGACAAAATCTGCGCTCTCGCCGAGAAGTATGACGCTCTCGTGATGGTTGACGAGTCACACTCGGCAGGCGTTGTAGGTCCCACTGGACACGGTGTTGCCGAGCAGTTTGACCTGTATGGCAAAATCGACATCTTCACCGGCACACTGGGCAAGGCATTTGGCGGTGCCATGGGCGGTTTCACCACCGGTCGCAAGGAAATCATCGACATGCTGCGTCAGCGCTCACGTCCCTACCTGTTCTCCAACTCGATTGCCCCCGGCATTGTTGGTGCAAGCATCGAGATGTTCAAGATTCTCAAGGAGAGCAACGCACTGCACGACAAACTGGTCGAGAACGTCAACTACTTCCGCGACAAGATGATGGATGCCGGCTTCGACATCAAGCCGACACAGAGCGCCATCTGCGCCGTTATGCTCTATGACGCCAAACTGTCGCAGGAATTCGCTGCCCGCATGCAGGAAGAGGGCATCTATGTAACCGGTTTCTACTATCCCGTAGTACCCAAGGGCGAGGCCCGCATTCGCGTACAGCTCTCGGCCGGACACGACCGCGAACACCTGGACAAGGCAATCGCTGCATTCATCAAGGTTAAGGGCGAACTCCTGAAGTAATAATCTGTAGATTCCAAACAACAATGAAAAGGATATTAGTTATCGGTTCCACCGGTCAAATCGGGTCGGAACTTACAATGAAACTCCGCGATGTTTATGGCGACGCAAACGTCGTTGCCGGATATATTCCCGCACTGCCCCCCAAGGGCAGACTGGCTGAGAGTGGTCCCAGCGAGATCGTTGATATCACCGACGCACAGCGCATCGCCGATGTTGTCAAGAAGTATGACATCGATGCCATCTATAACCTGGCAGCCCTGCTGAGTGCCGTTGCCGAGACCAAACCACTGCTGGCATGGCACATCGGCATCGACGGCCTGATGAACGTGCTGGAGGTAGCGCGCGAGAACAAGTGCGCCGTCTTCACCCCCAGTTCAATCGGATCGTTCGGCCCCAACGCACCCAAGGACGGATGCCCACAGGACACCATCCAGCAACCCCGTACCATGTACGGCGTCACCAAGGTGTCGGGCGAGTTGCTCAGCAACTACTATGCTCTCAAGTTCGGCGTTGACACCCGTTCGGTGCGATTCCCCGGACTGATTAGCTATGTTGCACCTCCGGGTGGCGGCACAACCGACTATGCAGTGGACATCTACTACAGCGCCCTCAAGGGTGAGAAGTTCCGCTGCCCCATCAAGGCCGGCACATTCATGGACATGATGTACATGCCCGACGCACTGCGCGCCGCCGTCGAGATTATGGAGGCAGACCCCGCACGACTCGTGCACCGCAACTCGTTCAACATCGCCTCGATGAGTTTTGACCCCGAAATCATCTACAAGAGCATCAAGAAGTATATCCCCGACTTTGAGATGGAATATGAGTTTGACGCTCTCAGGCAGGGCATCGCCGACTCATGGCCCAACAGCCTTGACGACACCTGTGCCCGCGAGGAGTGGGACTGGAAACCCGAGTATGACCTCGACTCCATGACCCGTGACATGATCGCCAAGCTCCCGCAGTACCACGATTTATCAAAATAACCAATAATACATTTTTATGAACGACGTTAAATTTTATCTCAACGCAGCCGACGAGAAAATGCAGGAGGCAGTGATGTTCCTCGACGATTCTCTGGCACACATCCGCGCCGGTAAGGCCAACGTTAAAATCCTGGACAGCATCCGGGTTGACTACTACGGCACTCAGTCGCCCATCTCTAACGTGGCTAACGTCAGCACCCCCGACCAGCGTACCATCGCCATCATGCCGTGGGAGAAGAACATGTTCCGCGTTATCGAGAAGGCCATCATCGACTCCAACATCGGCATCATGCCCGAGAGCAACGGTGAGGTTATCCGTCTCAACATCCCGCCGTTGACCGAGGAACGCCGCAAACAACTGGTCAAGGACAGCAAGAACGAGGCCGAGAAAGCACGCGTCAGCGTTCGCAATGCACGTCGCGAAGCAATCGAAGGGCTCAAGAAAGCCATCAAAGAAGGCATGAGCGAAGACGTCTCTAAGGACGGCGAAGGTGAAGTGCAGAAGATTCATGACAAGTACATGAAGAAAATCGACGAACTCTTCGCAGCAAAAGAGAAAGAAATCCTAACCGTCTAATCACACCGATTATACGGCATCTACCAAAGACAGCGGGCTGGCCATTCTTGGTCAGCCCGCATTTGATTCTCACCGGGCAGTAACGGGAAGCACTGCCACAACCCATTGTCTAATATGGTGATATGCATAGTGTTTCTGTTTCTTTGATGGAGAAGCGGCGGCCACTACCTGTCACTGCAGGGCAGCAATGGAAAGTAGCAGCACATTGCGTTAGATGTGTAACTTTTTTAGATAAAAAGAACCGTCCCTTTTATCTAGTTTTGTCTATTTTCAGGAGTGCGTCACGCTACATATCATCAGGGGTCATATTGTAAAACGGATAATAATACTATATTGTTTTACAT
>JAGHSV010000236.1 GCA_018065665.1 Candidatus Sodaliphilus aphodohippi | reverse complement strand
GAATATTGGTATATTTTGAAATATTAAAAGAATAATGTCAAAGCACGAGCTAAATACAATAGAATATATTATTCTGTTAATATCCGAATTTGCTGTGAAAGTGGGGATTTCGGAAGTTGCAGCATATCGCTATCTCAATAGTTTTGGTGCAATTGCTTTATGTGAAAAACATTATGGTATCATGCACACACTCTCTGTGGAAGAAAATATCGACGCACTTAGGGCATATTGCCAACGAAAAGGAGGCACATTATGATTCTCTATCATGGTTCTACTATTGAGATTGAAAAGATTGACCTTGACAAATCAAGGCCTAACAAAGATTTTGGTATGGCCTTCTATTTGTCTGCCGATAAAAGTCAAGCCGAAGAAATGGCATCTTTTAAAGCCGATTTGGTAGGGGGGGAGCCTGTCATCAATGTGTATGAGTTTGATGAGAACCTATTGAACATTATGCGTTTCAAACGTTTTGACGAATACTCCAAAGAGTGGGCACAATTTGTTTTTGATCATAGGAGTGAACCTCAGGGCCGAACATTGCATGATTATGATGTCGTGTATGGACCAATTGCCAATGACAGAGTAGGCGCACAGATAACACGATATAAGCAAGGTTATATATCATTTGAAGAGTTTCTGGAGCGAATAAAATATATAAAAGGAATAACTTTCCAATATGCTTTCTGCACCCGGACCGCCATTGATAAACTGAAGAAACTATGAAAGTTAGTCAGATTGAATTCCAGAACATGAAAGAGGCGATTGTCAAAGATATGATTGCACGTTTGATGCTTGAGAATGAGATAACGATGCAAACTGCCTTTGACAAGGTCTATAACTCTACCCTGTATGAGAAACTCAGCAGTCCGGATACTGGTTTATTCTTTCAGTCTTCGGGATATGTGTATAGTTATCTGAAGGAGGAACTGGGACTATAGCAGCTATTGTTCTTTATTGATGAGTGCTACGGCATAGGCCGAGATGCCTTCTTCGCGTCCGGTGAAGCCGAGCCGCTCGGTTGTGGTGGCCTTGATTGACACCTGCGATATGTCGCAGTTCATGCACTGTGCCAGTTGCTGCTGCATGGCTGGGATGTGCGGATTGATTTTGGGGCGCTCGGCACAGATGGTGATGTCGCAGTTGCCCAGAGTATAGCCCTCGTTAGTCAGCAGAGCGATGACTTCACGCAGCAGTTTGCGGCTGTCGATGCCCTTGTATCGCGGGTCGGTGTCGGGGAAGTGATAACCGATATCTCTCAAATTGGCAGCACCAAGCAGAGCGTCACACAGAGCATGAATGGCAACGTCGGCATCGCTATGCCCGAGCAGGCCCAGTGTATGCTCAATTTTCACTCCACCAAGCCACAGTTCGCGGCCTTCGACCAGACGATGCACGTCAAATCCCATACCAATCCTGAACATAATATAAAAGAGTTAAGTTTGAGTTTCAAAAAAAGAAGGGGCAGTGACCCACCCCCTCCTGACATATTGAAAAAGATTTTATGCTATAAAAGCCTTGTTTAATTGCGGCCAAACAGGTTCTTGATGCCGTCCATGTCAAACGAGACGGTGAAGCGTAGTGTCTGGTCGAGCGGGCTCTGCTGGGCAGTGGCAACCATGTAGGATGCGTCAAGACGAATCACGTTCATCGAGAAACCTGCACCAAAGCCAAAGTACTGACGGTTACCCTTAGTCTTGTCCTCATGGAAATAACCGCCGCGCAGGAAGAACTGCTGGTTGTAGCTATATTCGGCACCAATCGAGTAGGTGATTTCCTTCAATTCCTCAGATGCGCCGCCGGGAGCATCGTGGAACGAGTCGAAGATACCGCTGATTGACGACTTGTCCTTCCAGTTCTGGAGTGCGTCGGTGTATGCCTCGTAGTCGTATGCGCCATCCTCGGTCAGATAGTTTGCCTGACGCGGTTTGGCGGGAACGAGCAGTTTGTTGGCGTCAACACTAAGCGTCAAGTTGTGATAGTCGGCAAGGGGGAAAGTGAACGCTGTACCGAGGCGCAGGTTGGTGGGCAGGAACGCGGGGTCGTTGCCACTGTTGTAAGACACCTTTGAACCGATGTTCGAGATGTTGAAACCAACAGACCACTGGCACTCGTTGCGCCCGATGACGGGGAATGTGGTGTAGTAGCCGCTGATGTCGGCGGCAAAAGCCGATGCGCCCTTGGTCTGGTCATTGTTGTTGGCGTCGCCACCATATCCCAGGTCGCTGTAGATGTATCGCAGTGCTACACCCATCGAGAACTTCTCGCTCAACTTGCGCGAGTAACCCAAGTCAACCGACATCTCAAACGGGTTGATGGTTGACATTGCCTCGCCGCCGTAGTCACTGGTAGCAACCTCGCCAAGCGAGAAATAGCGCAGTGAAGCACTGACTGCCTGATTGTCACCGCTACCCAGTTTCATGTAGCCTGAAACGTTTGCCAGGAAGATGTCGTTGACAATTTTGCGCAACCAGGGGGTATATGACAACGAAACGCCGGCATTGCTATAACTGAATGCATACTTCGAGGGGTTCCAGAACTGCGAGTTCACGTCGGGGTCGGTAGCGGCACCGAGGTCACCCATAGAAGCACCGCGGGCATCGGGAGTGATGCTGAGTGATGTCACACCCGTGGTGATGGGGTTGAAGTTTTCGCTTTTGATATCGTCAGCCCAGGCGTTTGCCCATGAAGCCATCACGGCGAGCACGACTATTGCAAATCTTGAGAGTAGTTTCATTGTTTGGGTAATTTGTTACTATATAAATAATAACTCAATAACAGACGATTTATTGCATGCGTGACGCAAAAAACTGCAAATTAACCTTCGGACTCGTGGACTCGGCTATAAATTCACGCACTCGTGCCGTGTATTCCTCGGGATGGTCGCCATAGGACATCGCATGGCGAGAACCGGGGGCGACCCATATACGCTTAGGCCCTTTATATGCCTTATAGAGAGGATAAACCATCTTGGTGGGAACGAAATTGTCGTTGGAGCCATGGATAAACATCATCGGTTTAGTTGCCTTAGTGACCTGACGGAGAGGAGATGCCTCGCCAAAGGACCATCCGTAGCGCACCTTGCACAATGCACTTGCACAATGCAGCAATGGTGTCTCGGGGAGATGGTACAGGTTGTGCAGTTCATGGGAAAACTCGTCCCATACACTGGTATAGCCGCAATCTTCAATAAAACACTTCACATAGTCTGGCGTCTTTTCGCCGCTCAGGTTCATCACCGTGGCTGCACCCATCGACACTCCGTGCACGACCATATTGGTAGCGGGGGCGTCACCCTTGAAGATTGTGTTGGCAACATCAAGCCAGCGCAGCACATCGAGGCGGTCGTTCCACCCCATGGCAATGTAGTCGCCGTCGCTCTTGCCGTGGCACCAGAGGTCTGGCAGCAGAATGTTGTACCCGAAATCATTGTGGTACATATACCCGATACTGAGCATCCACAGCCCGCTCATCTTGTAACCGTGGACAAGCACAGCGGTGTTGGGCGTGGGTGTATTTGCCGGCAGGTAGTAGGCATGGCGTAGGGTGCCGTCGTCCATGGTAATCGTGGTGTCGCGCAGGCTGCCCGAGGCAATAATGCTGTCGGCCCAATGGCGTGTGAGGGGTGCATGCGCCGACAGCCGTTCGAGCACCTCTTGCTGAGTGAACCGTTCGCCACCGATGGCGGTATGAAGCAGGTAGAAACTGCTTGAAATCAAAGCGGCGGTCACAACAGTAACCGCCACAAGAGATATTTTTACCAGTTTTTTCATAAGGTTTTATTAGTCATTGCGTCCGAACAGTCGCAGCAGGTACAGGAACAGGTTGCTGAAGTCAAGATACAGACTTAATGCGCCCATAGTTGCCACCTTGCCTGCCTGTGTGCTGTCGGTCATCGATGCCATCTGCTTGATTTTCTGGGTGTCCCAAGCTGTAAGTCCTACAAAGATGAGAACTCCAACAATGCTGATGATAAAGTCCATCGCGCTACTTGCCAAGAAGATATTTACAACCGATGCGATAATCAGACCGATAAGAGCCATGAACAGGATTGACCCAATCTTGCTAAGGTCCTGACGGGTGACATAACCAAAGATTGTCATCGCACCGAAAGTTGCCGAGGTGACAACAAAAGTCAACGTGATGGCTGCCGGTGAATATGCAAAGAAAATGGAACTAAGCACCAGACCGTTGATTGCGGCATAGAGATAGAATAGCAGCGATGCCGTTGTCGAACTCAGCTTGTTGATTGCACCCGAAATGGCGAACACAAGTGCCAGTTCGGCAATAATCAGGCCAAAGAAAACGATCTTTGACGAATAAATGAGTTGAATCATTGCCGGAGACGAAGCCACAAGGAAACTGATGACGGCAGTCAGCAGCAGTCCCGCAAACATCTTAGCATAGACGCGACGCATCACCTTGGCGACATAGGACGACAACGAGCGCTGGGCCTGTGCCTCGGCTGCTGTTGCATAGCCGTTGTTAAACGGCTGGGAGGGATTGTAGTTGTTCATTTTATTAAAATTAAGTTTTTATCTATTGTTGAATATGCAAAAAGTGTGCCAACCAGGTTAAGGCTATTTGTTGTTCATGCCAGCCTCAATCTCGCGGTCAATTTCTTCAAACCTTGACTGGTTACTCTTGAATTCAGGGACAAACTGCTTCATGGCATATACCATGGCTCGCTCATCGCCCTTGCGCGCATAGTCACCCATCTGCTGCAATGCCTCACATACATTCTTATAGTCATATACACGCACCTTGGCAACCATGATTTTCTTGTTGACGGTCGCTGTTGTCTTCTCCTTGTCGTTCAACAGTTCCTCATACAGTTTTTCGCCGGGGCGCAGTCCGACCTCCTCGATTTTAATGTCAATGTCGGGCCTCAATCCAGCCAGCGAAATCATGCGCCGGGCAAGATCATAGATTTTGACGGGTTCGCCCATATCAAAGATGTATATCTCGCCACCATGTCCCATGCATCCGGCCTCAAGTACCAGTGAACAAGCCTCGGGAATGGTCATAAAGTAACGGATGATGTCCTTGTGGGTGACGGTGACCGGGCCTCCCTCTTCAATCTGTTTGCGGAACAACGGGATAACCGAGCCATTAGAACCCAATACATTACCAAATCGGGTGGTAATGAACTGAGTACACTGCGGGTCACGTTTAACATTATTGAGATACATCGATTGGCAGTAAATCTCGGCCAGACGTTTGGTGCAACCCATGATATTAGTTGGGTTAACGGCCTTGTCGGTCGACACCATTACAAACTTATACACACCGTATTGCACTGCAAGGTCAGCGACATTGCGCGTACCCGTCACGTTTGTCAAAACAGCCTCGGTGGGATTGATTTCCATCATTGGCACGTGCTTGTAGGCAGCAGCATGGAAGACAAACCTGGGTCGGTAATTGCGGAAAGCAACCTCAAGGCGTCCCTTGTTCTGCACATCGGCCATGAAGAGTACGATGTCGGCATCGGGAAACTTCTTCTTCATCTCAATCGAGAGGTCGTGCATTGGTGTCTCGGCCTGGTCAACGAGAATAATCTTGCGGGCCTTGTAGGTTGCCACCTGCCGCACAATCTCACTGCCAATCGAACCGCATGCTCCGGTAATCAGCACGCACGAGCCGCTAATGTTGTTGCGGACAAGCGTGTTGTTCAACACAATGGGCTCGCGCCCCAATAAGTCCTCAATCTGGACTTCGCGCACGTGCTGCGACATGTTCTTCTCGTCGTCATCGGTTTCGGTGTCAAACTCCTCAACGGTATTTATCGACAGCAACGCTATATTGTTTTTAATAAAATAGTCGGCAAAACCGTTACGCATGAGCTCGGTATGCTTGGCATTGAAAATGAGGGCATATATGCCTCGCCCAACAAAAACGTCGGCTAGACTTGTCGGGTCAAACCTGAAAACATCAAAGCCGTTAATCTGGTCACTCTCCTTACCTGTCTTGATGCTGAGCAGACCAACGGGGTCATACTGTCCACCCGACTCGTTTTTCAGCGCATTGGCAAGTATTAGCGAACTGAGCGATGTTCCCAGCACCAACACGCGACGACGCCCGTTGCTGTTGTTGTTGGCAGTCAGTCTCATATAAAAATACTTGATAAACAGACGTTCGACCATCATGATAGTGAACGAGAGCACCCCGATGAAGAATAAATTCCAGAAACTGAAAACATACTCATGATTTACCAGAAAGCACACAAGGTTTATGACAAACAGAATCACGGTTGCCGTAAATGCCGCCATAAAGGTGCGGTACAAATCGACAATAACCGAGAGTCTGATGACGCAATTGTGAATCTTACTCAAATAAATGACCAGAAAATATACAGTTGCGACAATCGCCCAGTCCATAAGCAACATCGCCGGACTTGCCAAATGATGGAGCGTGTACATCGCACCAATCTCAACGATAGAGAAACTTGCAGTGACAATCAGCATGTCAATCAGCAAAATTATCCAGCGTGGAGTAGTGCTGAACTGAAATGTGCGCACGATGCGCCAATTATTAATCTGTGAGAGCAGTTTTTCAAACATATCGCTCAATATTAAGAATTATCTAAATCACTACTTTGTAAAAAATCAACGGCCGATACAGTGGTAGGTGAACCCGGCGGCACGCAATTCATCTGCATCAAGGATATTGCGCCCGTCAAGCACCAACGGCTCGGCCATAACCCGCGACAAAGTCTCGAGATTAGGCATACGGAACTCCTTCCACTCGGTGACCAGCAACAAGGCGTGTGCGCCGGTTGCAGCCTCATATTTGTCGTGGCAATAAGTTACCTTGTCGCCAAGTCTCCGTCGGCACTCGTCCATGGCAACGGGGTCAAACACCCTCACCGCAGCACCTGCCTGCAACAGCAAATCAATGAGCACAAGAGCCGGGGCCTCACGCATATCATCGGTTTCGGGTTTAAATGCAAGTCCCCACAGTGCCACCGTCTTGCCGCTGAGGTTGCCATTATAATGCTGAAGCAGTTTGCTGAACAGTATTGACTTTTGCGCCTCGTTGACTTCTTCAACGGCACGCAGCACCTTCATGGGATACCCCAACGAATCGGCGGTCTTGATGAGAGCCTTAACGTCCTTGGGGAAGCAGCTACCACCATAGCCACAACCTGCATAAAGGAATTTCTTGCCAATGCGGGTGTCGCTGCCAATGCCCTTTCTAACCATATTCACGTCGGCACCCACCAGCTCACACAGGTTGGCGATGTCGTTCATGAAACTGATGCGTGTAGCGAGCATTGAATTTGCGGCATACTTAATCATCTCGGCACTTGGTATATCGGTAAAAATCAAGCGGTCACTTACTATCATAAACGGTTTGTAGAGGCGAGCCATCAACTTGCGGGCGCGTTCGGTTTCCACTCCAACCACCACACGGTCGGGGCTCATGAAATCCTTTACTGCCGCCCCTTCCTTCAAGAACTCGGGGTTGCTGGCAACATCAAACTCGACATCAACACCACGCTGTGCTAATTCCCGGCTAATTGTGTCCTTAATCTTGGCGGCGGTCCCGACAGGTACAGTACTCTTTGTAACCACCAGTGTATATTTATTAATGTGTTGCCCGATAGTGCGTGCTACAGCAAGCACATATTTCAGGTCGGCGCTACCATCCTCATCAGGAGGCGTACCAACAGCGGTGAATACTATATCGACATTGTCAAGCACGTCTTCAAGACGAGTCACAAAGTGTAGACGGCCACAGTTGGTGTTCTTGTGTACCAAGGTCTCCAGTCCCGGTTCATAAATCGGAATGATTCCTTTATTCAGGTTATCTATCTTGACCTGATCAACGTCAACACAAGTTACGTCAATGCCCATCTCGCTAAAGCATGTACCGCTCACGAGACCGACATATCCGGTTCCAACAATTGCTATATTCATATTATCAAATGCTTGGTAATAAAAGGGCTATTTATCACTTTTTGTGTTTCTTGTGCCCCAGTCTAATGCGTTTGCGCACCTTGTTGCCATGCTCGTCTTCCTCTTCGCCATAGCCGTAGGTGTAACCATAGCCGTAACCATAGTTGCCATAACCGTAGCCGTAACCATAGCCATAACCGTAAGAACCATAGCCATAATGCTTGTTGTCAATCTTGATGTCGTTGACAAGGATGGTGAGTTTTTTAATCTTATTCTCCTTGTTCATGCGGTCAATCTCATCAAGATAGCGTTTGTCAACCTTGCCGTCGCGGATAACATAGATTGTCATGTCAACCTCACGGTTAATCAGACCGGCATCAACAATGATGTTGAACGGCACGGTATCGAGAATCACATAGTCGTAGCTCTTGCGCAACTCGGCAATCATATTCTTGAATGTCTCGCCCATGATAAGGTTGGTCGGGTTTGGCGGAATGGCCCCAAGAGCGATGAAGTCGAGATTGGGATCGAGAGTGCCCTTGATGATAATATCATCGAGGTTAGTGATTTTGCCCGACAGGTAAGCACTGACACCCACCTTGGTTTGGTGAATGTTTACATATTCAGAGAAACGTCCCTTGCGAAGGTCAAGGTCAACAGCAATCACACGCTTGCCGGTATGGGCAAGGCTAAGTGCAAGGTTCGCAGCCACGAAACTCTTACCTTCACCCGACATGGTAGAGGTGAACTGTATTACAAGTCCGTTGCCGGGAGTGGGTTGTGCCACAAAGTCGATATTTGCCCTGATGATTCGCATCGCCTCAGATATTCGGTCGGTACCGTTCTCACTGACGATAATCTGCTGGTCTTTCTGATGCTGTTTCTTTGCCGGCAGCTCGCCAATGATGGGGATATCCACGGCATCTTCAATGTCATGACGCGAATGAACTGTATTGTCAAGCGAGAAGTACCAGAATACGCCGTACAGGATAAGTGCCGGTATAAGAATACCGATAATGATACCCAAAAGCACAATGCGTGACTCGATGGGGGACACGGGCCCCGAACTTGCTGCACGCTCCATTATCTTTGCGTTAGGCTCGGTGCTGGCAATCTGCAACGCGTTTTCCTCACGCTTGTTGAGCAGGTACATGTACAGTTCTTCTTTGATTTTTTGCTGGCGTGTCACCTCGGTAATAGCCTTTTCGTGAGACGGCACTGCCACAGCGCCACCCATTGCAATGTTCTCTCGGGCGCGGGCCTGAGACTGTTGCATACTGAGAGACTTGACATAGGTCGCAACGCCACGCATGATATTCTGCTTCAGGTTGGCCAGTGAGCGTGACATCTCAATCATGATGGGATTTTCCTCGCTCGATGTAACGGCAATCTTCTGATACTTGAGCATTTGCTCATTATATTGGCTGATTTGATGCTCGATTCCGGTGTTTGCGATACCCGTATTGCTGGGGATAAGTTCGTTGCCGTTCATGCGGTTCAGGTAGTCCTGGATGTAGCGTGCCAGGCTGAGTTGCATATCGACGTCGGCAGCATTGTCGGCATATTTGACACTTGTGCTTGCATCGCCATAAATCGACGAGTTGACGGCGCTGGTTTTTAGACTGGCAACACGACTGTCAACACCGCTAAGGTCACGCGAGAGAGCCGCTACACGTTCGTTGATGAAATTTTCGGTGTTTCGTGCCACATTGTTCTTGTCATTTATTCCCTCCTGGTTATAAGTGGCAACAAGAGAGTTCAGGAAATCGGTAGCCTCCTCAGGATGGTCCCATGTAAGTTCCAGTTTCATCACATCTGATACCTTGTCGGCCTGTGATGTGGTGAGTTTTGCCTTGATGCGCTTTGCCATATCGCGTGGAGTGGTTGCCTTGGCTATCACGATGTAACCAATCAGACGCTTGTTGAAATTCTTGTTCTTGGTAATGGCAATGGGACCATATTTTGTGGCAACTTTATTGCCAAAGTGAGCCTTCTTCCAACCTCCGTCGCCGCTAACCTTAAAGTCAAAATCAGTGTCGCTCTTTGGGTCAACCGTGACAGTGAACGACTCGGTGATGGCACGAAGCGGTGTGATGCGTACGGGTGACGAGTGATATATGTTGACATCCCTCAGGAACACATGTCCGTAGTACTGCACGTTAATGCCCAGATTATTGACAACTGTTTCAAGCAGGTCGGTAGAACGGATTTTGTAGAACTCATTGGGCATAAAACTGTTGCCGGCACCCACTCCGATATCACTCAGCAGTTCGGTCTGCGTGCCCTGGTTGCTGTCCTTGGACTTGAGCAGGATTAGAGCCTTGCTGTTGTACTGGATTGGTTGAGACTTGGCATACAGGAACGCAATGCATCCGCACACTATGGTTGAAATCAGGAACCAGTACCAATTGCGTGCACAAGCCAAGAAGAACGCCCTGATGGGGATACGGCGTCCGCTACTGTTTTTTTTCTTGCCGGAATCGGTCGCGGCAGTTTTTGGTGTTTCGTCTATAATTTGTTGCATATCAATATAATTTTATCAACTTTATCTTGACAGCTATTACTGCCAATATACCAATTTGCAAAGTTAGCATTTATTATTGAGAAATCAAATACAAAACGCCACCTTTTTTATTTTTTATGGGAGTATATATGGATAAATGAACAAAAATCATTAACTTTGCAAACAGCATGCACCGGCAGTGGTTGCCATTGCTAAGCCTTCACTACTGAAATTCATAAACTACAAAACCAGATGAAATACAGACTTCTTACCCTATTCGCAGCAATAATGGTGGCAGTTGCCGCCGTCGCTGCCGACAATGTCGCCACGGCTCGAGCCTTGGCACAGCGTTTGTCTCCCCGATTGGCTGACAAGGTCAAGTTCGTCCAGAAAAAATCTGCCGTTGACCAGTTCACCCTGTCTGGCCGCAAGGGCAAGGTTGTTATCACAGCCAACAACGCCAACAGCATGGCGATGGGGTTGAACCACTACCTGAAGAATTACTGCCTCACCACAGTGTCGTGGTATGCCGACATCGCCGTTGAGCTGCCCGTCGAGCTGCCCGATGTCAAGAAAGCCGTCACGCTGAAGGCCCGCGTGCCGCAGCGTTTCTTCCTCAACTACTGCACTTACGGCTACACCATGCCGTTCTGGAAGTGGCACAACTGGGAACGCCTTATCGACTGGATGGCGCTCAACGGCGTCAACCTGCCGCTCGCCATCACCGGACAGGACGCCATCTGGGCAAAGGTGTGGAAGCAGATGGGACTCACACAGGAGGACCTTGACAACTATTTCACCGGTCCCGCCTATCTGGCATGGCACCACATGGCAAACATCGACGGATGGTGCGGCCCGCTGCCCCAGCAGTGGCTCGACAGCCAGGTGGAGCTGCAGAAACAGATCGTAGCCCGCGAGCGTGAACTCAACATGCGCCCCGTGCTGCCCGCGTTTGCAGGCCATGTCCCCGGCAAGCTCAAGGAACTCTACCCCGACGCTGACATCAAGCAACTCAGCCAATGGGCAGTCTTCCACGACCGCTACCGCACATACTTCCTCAACTCGGAGGACCCTCTGTATGCCAAAATCCAAAAAATGTACCTCGAGGAGCAGACCAAGCTGTTCGGCACCGACCATATCTACGGCATTGACCCGTTCAATGAAATGGTTCCGCCGAGTCTCGAACCCGAGTACCTGTATAACGTCACCAAGCACATCTACGAGTCGCTGACCGCCGTTGACCCGCAGGCCGAGTGGCTGCAGATGGCATGGTTCCTCTACCATATGCACAACGAATATACCCCCGAGCGCATCAAGGCCATGATGGACGGCGTGCCCAAGGGCAAGATGCCAATGCTGGACTACTTCTGCGAAGCACAGGAAATCTGGCGCATCAGCGACAAGTTCAGCGGCCAGCCCTATATCTGGTGCTACCTTGGCAACTTCGGTGGTTCAACCAAACTGCAAGGCGACATGATGGAAGCCGGCAAGGCTCTGGAAACTGCACTCAAGGAAGGTGGCGACAACCTGATTGGCATCGGTTCCACTCTTGAAGGTCTCGATGTGCAACAAGTGCCTTTTGAGTATATCTTCGATAAAGCATGGACCGGTTTCCCCGATGACTATACCTATATGGAACAGGTGGCACGCCGCCATGCCGGCTACGACAGTCCCGAGGCCCGTGAAGCATGGAAACTGATGTATGACAGCATCTTTGCTTCAATAGCAGGGACTTGCGGTCCGCTATACAACATGCGACCCACGCTGGATAAAGAAGATGCACGAACAAGCATCGAGTATGAACCAGCCACTCTGGTCCAGGTATGGGAGACTCTGCTTGGTCAGCAAAAAGTGGACCGCGACGCCATGATTCTCGACATGATCATGACAGGGCGCGAAATCCTTGGACTGGTATTCTCGCTCGAGAAGAAAAAATTTGACCAGGCATTTCACGACAAAGACCGCGAGGCCATGATACTTCACGGCAAGACCATGTTCGGCATCATCCAGGATGCCGACACCCTGAACGCCCACCAACCCTACTGCACGATGCAGAAGTGGATTGAGTTGGCGCGCGACTATGGAGAAACCAAGGCCGAAAAGGATTTATATGAACTGAACGCCCGCCGCATCGTAACCGTCTGGGGCGGAAATTTAACGGACTATGCCAACAGGGCATGGGCTGGATTATGCAGGGAGTATTTCTACAACCGTTGGAGAACTTATGTCAACCGGGCATTTTCCGATGCCGACAATCCAAATGGATTTGCTAACTTCTCATACAACAATACCATTATCGGTTTTGAGTGGGATTGGACGTCATGGACAACTCCAATACCCCTGCCACAGGTTAACGACGTGCTTGGATTCTCACGACACCTGCAACAGAAATATGCAACCCAACTGCAAGAAATCAAGAAATAACAAATAAAAATAAAATATCAAATGAAAGCGCGTATTACAATCCTTATCGCAGCGTTGCTGGTAGCAGTATCGGCCGTCGCTGCCGACAATGTCGCCACGGCTCGAGCCTTGGCACAGCGTTTATCACCCCGATTGGCCGACAAGGTCGAGTTCGTCCAGAAAAAATCTGCCGTTGACCAGTTCGCACTGTCTGGCCGCAAGGGCAAGGTGGTTATCACCGCCAACAATGCCAACAGCATGGCGATGGGGTTGAACCACTACCTGAAGAATTACTGCCTCACCACAGTGTCGTGGTATGCCGACATCGCCGTTGAACTGCCCGACCAGCTGCCCGACGTCAAGAAGAGCGTGACCATCAAGGCCCGCGTGCCCCAGCGCTTCTTCCTCAACTACTGCACATACGGCTACACGCTACCGTTCTGGAAGTGGCACGACTGGGAACGCCTGATCGACTGGATGGCGCTCAACGGTATCAACCTGCCGCTCGCAATCACCGGACAGGATGCCATCTGGGCTAAGGTGTGGAAGCAGATGGGGCTCACACAGGAGGACATCGACAACTATTTCACCGGTCCCGCCTATCTGGCATGGCACCACATGGCAAACATCGACGGATGGTGCGGCCCGCTGCCCCAGCAGTGGCTTGACAGCCAGGTGGAGCTGCAGAAGCAGATCGTAGCCCGCGAACGCGAGCTCAACATGCGCCCCGTGCTGCCCGCGTTTGCAGGCCATGTCCCCGGCAAACTCAAGGAACTCTATCCCAATGCCGACATCAAGCAACTCAGCCAATGGGCTAATTTCAATGAACGTTACCGCACTTCCTTCCTCAACTCGGAGGACCCCCTATATGCCAAGATCCAGAGGATGTACCTCGAGGAGCAGACCAAGCTGTTCGGCACCGACCACATCTATGGCATCGACCCGTTCAACGAGATGACACCGCCGAGTCTCGAACCCGAGTACCTCCACAACGTCACCAAGCACATCTACGAGTCGCTGACCGCCGTTGACCCGCAGGCCGAGTGGCTGCAGATGGCGTGGTTCCTCTATGACATGAGGGATAAGTACACTCCCGACCGTGTTAAGGCCATGATGGACGGCGTGCCTGAGGGCAAGATGACCATGCTGGACTACTTCTGCGAAGCACAGGAAATCTGGCGCATACGCGACAAGTTCAGCGGACAGCCCTACGTTTGGTGCTACCTTGGCAACTTCGGCGGTTCGACAGCCCTTCAGGGCAATGTCCGTGAAGCCGGGGAACGCTTAGAGGCTGCTCTTAAAGAAGGTGGCGACAACTTGACCGGCATCGGTTCAACTCTCGAAGGGTTTGACGTTCAGCAGTTCCCGTTTGAGTACATCTTTGACAAGGCATGGACCGGTTGCCCAGATGACGCCACTTATATGACACAGGTGGCACGCCGCCACGCCGGGTACGACAGCCCCGAGGCACGCGATGCATGGAAACTGATGTATGACAGCATCTTTGTTGACGCGGCAGGCACCTACGGCCCGCTCTATGACTTCCGTCCCGAGAAAAACCATGAGGATGGTCGTTCGGGCATATCGTGCCTGAACGCCACCATGGTCAAGGCATGGGAAACCCTGTTGGGCGTCAAGAAAGTTGACCGCGACGCTCTGACGCTCGACATGATCATGACCGGGCGCGAGGTGCTCGGCCTGTTGTTCGAGCAGGAAAAGATTGCTTTCGACAAGGCGCTGCCCACCAAGGACGGGAAAACCCTCGCTAAACATGGCAGGTTGATGCTGGACATTCTCAGGGATGTCGACACCCTAACTGCCTACCAGCCCTACTGCACAATGCAGAAGTGGGTTGAACTGGCACGCGACTACGGCGAGACCAAGGCAGAGAAAGACTTGTATGAACTCAATGCCCGCCGCATCGTTACCGTATGGGGTGGAGATCTCAACGAGTATTCAAACCGCGCATGGAGCGGACTGATTGGACAGTACTACCTCACACGCTGGGATATATACATCAACAAAGCCATGACTTATGCGATGAACGGCGTGGAGCTCCATACCAAATCCATGTATGACAAAATGATTGGTTTTGAATGGGACTGGGGTACATGGACAACCCCAATTCCGCTGGCGAAATCAGACAAAAACATCCTCGATTTCTCGCATCATCTTCAGCAGAAGTATGCCCAGCAACTGGAAGAACTCAAGGCCAAAAACTTATCCTACTAAAATATGAAACAACGAATATTGCTTCTACTTGCAGCACTGATGGTGACGGTCACCGCTGTTGCTGCCGATGATGTCGCCGTGGCAAAAGCGCTTGCTGGACGTCTGTCAACACGACTCGCCGACAAGGTTGAGTTCGTCCAGAAAAAATCTGCCGTTGACCAGTTCACCATGTCTGGACGCAAGGGCAAGGTTGTTATAACGGCCAACAACGCCAACAGCATGGCGGTGGGCTTGAACCACTACCTGCAGAACTATTGCCTCACCAATGTATCGTGGTACAGCAACGTGGCAGTAGAACTGCCCGACCAGCTGCCCGATGTAAAGAAGAGCGTGACCATCAAGGCACGCGTTCCACAGCGTTTCTTCCTCAACTACTGCACATTTGGCTACACGATGCCGTTCTGGCAATGGACCGAGTGGGAACGCCTCATCGACTGGATGGCGCTCAACGGCATCAACATGCCCCTTGCCATCACAGGGCAAGAGTCGGTCTGGGCCAAGGTCTGGCGTCAGATAGGACTGTCACAAAAGGACATCGACGAGTACTTCACCGGGCCTGTGTATCTGGCATGGCACCGCATGGCAAACATCGACGGTTGGAGCGGTCCGCTGCCGCAGCATTGGCTTGACAGTCAAGAGCAGCTGCAGAAACAGATTCTGGCACGAGAACGCGAACTCAACATGCGCCCCGTTCTCAACGCTTTTGCAGGCCATGTACCCAAGAAAATCATGGAACTCTATCCCGACGCCGACATCAAGCCGCTCGAGAAATGGGATAACTTCCCCGATCGATACAACACCGTCTTCCTGAACTCTGAAGACCCCTTGTATTCCAAGATCCAAAAGATATTCCTCGACGAGCAGACCAAGATGTACGGCACCGACCACATCTACGGCATCGACCCCTTCAACGAGATGACACCGCCGAGCATGGAAGCCGACTATCTCGCCAACGTCACCAAGCACATCTACGAGTCGCTGACCGCTGCCGACCCCGAGGCCGAGTGGCTGCAGATGGGGTGGTTCCTGTACCATCAGCGCAAGGACTACACCCCCGAGCGCGTCAAGGCCATGATGGAAAGCCTACCCAAGGGCAAGATGCTCATGCTCGATTATTTCTGTGAGCGCACCGAGTTGTGGCGTATGCGCGACAAGTTTAGCGGACAACCCTATGTTTGGTGTTTCCTTGGAAACTTTGGCGGCGCCACTGCCGTACAGGGCAACGTCAAGGCTGCCGGCGACAAACTGGAGAAAGCACTGCAAGAAGGTGGCGACAACCTTGTCGGCATCGGAGCAACGCCCGAGGGACTCGATGTGCAGCAGTACCCGCTGGAGTATATCTTCAGAAAAGCCTGGACAGGAATGGCCGACAACGACACCTATATCAAGCAGGTTGCGCGCCGTCATGCCGGATTTGACAGCCCCGCAGCCGAGGAAGCATGGAAACTGCTTCAAGACAGCATCTACATAGGCATTCCCTATACCCGCGGACCGCTGTTCAACTTCCGTGGCGAATTCGGCCAGGACAAGACAGCCTGGACACGCTCTGACATCTTCTACAAACCAGCCAACATGGTCAAAGCATGGGAATTGCTGCTCTCTCAGCCTGCCGTCAAGCGTGACGCCATGAATCTGGACCTCATCTGCGTCGGACGCGAAATCCTGGGGCAGTTGTTCCGTCTCGAGAAGATAGAGTTTGACAAGGCCGTTCAGGCTATTGACGCACCCGCCGCCCACAAGCACGGAGAGGCATTGCTCGGCATCATCAAGGACGCCGACCGCCTGGCTGCCCACAACACCAACTGCACGATGCAGAAGTGGATTAAGCAGTCACGAGACTATGGTGTGACAAAGGCCGAGAAAGACTACTACGAGATGAACGCGCGCCGTCTCGTGACCATCTGGGGTGGCGACCTCTGCGACTATGCCAACCGCGCCTGGGC
>JAGHSV010000193.1 GCA_018065665.1 Candidatus Sodaliphilus aphodohippi | reverse complement strand
GGTGTTTGAGACCAGCGCGTCTACCTATTCCGCCATCTGGGCTTCAAAAGCGGTGCAAAGTTAGGCATTTTTACTGAATTTCCAATAATTATTGTAGTGTTTTTTTTATTTATGGCATTTTTTTGTGCCGATATTTTGTAATTTTGCACATAGTTTATTCATTTTTGCTATGAATGTTGACCAATTTCAACGTACCCGCATGATGCTCGGCTCCCGGGCGATGCAGACTCTTGCCGCCAGCCGGGTGGCTGTGTTCGGGGTAGGCGGCGTGGGCGGATATGCCGTCGAGGTGCTGGCGCGCAGCGGCGTGGGCGCCATTGACCTGTTTGACAACGACCGCGTGTGTGTCACCAACGTCAACCGGCAGATTATCGCGCTGACCACCAACATCGGCCGCTTTAAGGTGGACGTTGCCGCCGAGCGCATCGCTGCCATCAACCCCGACTGCCGCGTCACGGTCCACCACATGTTCTACCTCCCTGCCAATGCCGACGAGGTGGACCTGACGGCCTATGACTATGTTGTCGATTGTGTCGATACGGTAAGCGCCAAGATGGAACTCATCAGGCGCTGCACACGGTTGGGCATACCCTTTATCTGCAGCATGGGCGCTGCCAACAAACTGGACCCCACCGCCTTTTGTGTTGCCGATGCCCAGCAGAGCCGCGTTGACCCGCTGGCGCGTGTGCTGCGCAAGATGCTGGGACGCGAGGGAATCAGGCATTTCAAGTGTGTTTACAGCCCCGAGAAGCCGTTGATTCCCCAAGAGGAACCGCAGCCCTTTGACTGCCCCTACCGCCACCTGTGCGGCGATAGTGCCGACGGACACTGCGGCACGGCGGGCAAGTCACCGGCAAGCAATGCCTTTGTTCCCGCCGCGGCGGGACTGATACTTGGCGGCGAAGTGATCAAGGATTTGACTGTCAACAAAAATAACACCCCCGACGATGAGAACGATTAAACGACTGATATTGGTGACACTGCTCCTGTGCATGACCTCGGCCCTGGCCGGGGCAGGCGAGTTTGTGGCCGGCAAGGGCTCCTTCATGCTCAATGGCAAACCCTTTGTGGTAAAGGCCGCCGAACTGCATTATCCGCGCATCCCGAGGCCCTACTGGGACCATCGCATCAAAATGTGCAAAGCACTGGGCATGAACACCATCTGCATCTATGTCTTCTGGAACCTGCACGAGCCGCGCGAGGGACAGTTCAACTTTGAGGGCAACGCCGACGTGGCCGAGTTCTGCCGCCTGGCGCAGCAAAACGGCATGTGGGTCATCGTGCGCCCCGGACCCTATGTCTGTGCCGAGTGGGAGATGGGCGGACTGCCCTGGTGGCTGCTCAAGAAAAAAGACATTGAGCTGCGCCACCGCGACCCCTACTTCATGGAGCGCGTCAAGGCCTTTGAGACTGCCGTGGCTGGCCAGCTGGCACCACTCACCATCGCCAACGGAGGCCCCGTCATCATGATGCAGGTCGAGAACGAATACGGCTCCTACGGCACCGACAGGGAGTATGTCGGCGAGATTCGCGACTGCCTACGCGGTCTCTATCCCGGCACCACGCTCTTCCAGTGTGACTGGGCGAGCAACTTCGAGAACAACGGACTCGACGACCTCGTCTGGACCATGAACTTTGGCACCGGGTCGGACATCACCGAGCAGTTCCGGCGCCTCGGACAGTTGCGCCCCGACGCACCCAAGATGTGCAGCGAGTTCTGGAGCGGATGGTTTGACAAGTGGGGGGCACGCCACGAGACGCGTCCGGCGGCCGACATGGTCGAGGGCATCGACGAGATGCTGTCACGGGGCATTTCGTTCTCGCTATACATGACCCACGGCGGCACCTCGTTCGGGCACTGGGCTGGCGCCAACTCGCCCGGATATGCGCCCGACGTCACCTCCTATGACTATGACGCGCCAATCGACGAGAGCGGACGTGCTACCGAAAAATATCAGTTGTTGAGGCAGACGCTGCAAAAATATACACTCGGCAAGTTGCCGTCGGTTCCCGGCCCCGCCGCGCCTATTGTCGCGGTTGGCAAGACCACACTCCATCGCGTTTCGACTCTTGAAAGCGCAGCTCAGCGTACCCTTGACAGCCGTGTGCCGCTGTGTTTTGAAGATATGGACCTGGGGCACGGAGTTGCCATTTACACCACTACCCTACCCGAGGTGGCCGACAGCAGCCTGTTGATTGTTGACGAGGCACACGACTATGTGCTCGTCTATGTTGACGACACCCTGGTCGGCGCCATCGACCGTGTCAGGAACGGGCGCGTGATTGCATTGCCGCCGGTACACCGGGGACAGCAGCTGAAACTGGTGGTCGAGGCAATGGGGCGTATCAACTTTGGTCATGCCATCAAGGATTACAAGGGCATCACGCGCAGTGTCTCGATTGACACAGAGATAGACGGCAACGATGTCACCATCAACCTCAAAGACTGGCACATCGCACTGCTGCCCGACGACTATGCACACCTGGCATCACTCACTTACAGCGATAACGGCAACAGCGGCCCCGGCATATATAAGGGTGTTCTGAAAGTCAACAAACCCGGTGACACCTTCATCAACCTCGAGCGATGGGGCAAGGGGCAACTGTGGGTCAACGGGCATGCGCTGGGCCGTTTCTGGTCGATAGGTCCGCAGCAGACGCTTTATTGCCCCGGATGCTGGCTCAGGAAAGGCGATAACGAAATCATGGTCATGGATGTTGAAGGTCCAGTCCAACCTGTTGCATGGGGACAGACTACACCCGAACTCGACAAACTGCAGCTCAAGGACAACCACCTGCACAACAACCCCGGCGACCGGCCCGACCTCAACTCGGCAACCCCTGTCGCCACCGGCACGCTCGGGCAATCGGCGTCGTGGCAGACCGTCAGCTGGGGACAGCCACGACAAGGTCGTTACCTGGCAATCGAGATAAATGGAACCCATGGCGGTGTTGACCCCGCCATAGACGAGTTACGCGTTCTGGGGGTTGATGGCAGCCCGTTACCGGCCGACCGGCTGAAACCGCTGTATGCCGACAGCGAGAACGACCTGCGTGGCAACCACACGCTTGATAAACTCCTTGACCTGCAGGAGTCAACACGCTGGAGCGCAATACCCGGCACGCCCACGCCATGCCTTGTGGTCATAGACCTGGGGGCAGACAGCGCCATGACCGGCGTCAGCCTTCTGGCCCGCGACGGCGGCATTGCCTCCTACCGCATCTTTATATACTAAAAGTTATCGGCATTTACTATGTCATTTCCAGTCAACAGGAATCTCAGTTCTTTGCCGAGAGTTGTGTGTATAGGTCGGTGATGCTGGCGTAGAATTTGTCGTAGTTGAGATTGTCTTCAAATGTGGCACCTGCATTGGCTCCAAGTGTGGCACGTAGTTGCGTGTCGTTGATGAGAGTGGAGATTGCCTGGGCGAGGGCCTCTTCATCGCCTGGAGGCACGAGAATGCCGTTTATGCCGTTGGTGATATACTCGCGCTGTGCACCGTTGTTGGTGCTGACGTGTGCCTTGCCCTGCATCATGTACTCGAGGTTGGCAAGTCCCAACGCCTCGGGGGTGATTGACGGCAGCACACCGATGTCACACTGGCTGATAAGTTTGGTGATATTGGTCTGGAAACCGGCAAGGGTGATGTTGCGCACCAGTTGGTTGGCGACGATAAACCCTTTAACCTTGACGAGGAATTTGGCGCTCCCCTCCCCCATCAACACCATTTTGTACTTATCCCGGTCGAGACGTGTAGCGGCGTGTAGCAGTGTTGTGATGCCTTTCTCCTCGCAGAGTCGTCCGTGATACATGATCAGTACCTGATCCGGTTTAACATCAAATTGTTTGCGCATGTCGGTTACCGGAACATTCTCGAGCAGCGGGTTGGGCAGAACGCTGTCCCGTATGACGCTGGACTTGGTCACATCGAGCCGTTTGGCATCGGCTATGAACTCGTCCTGTGAGAGTTGCGAGGTGAATACCAGATGGTCAATGAGACGGTAAATCTTGCGGTAGAGATAGTTGCTGCGGGGGTGGTATATGCCGTGGATGGTCAGTATGACTCGGGTGTTTGGGTTTTCTGAGATATGTCGTGCCCACACAGCCATGAACGCGTCGTGAAAGGTGTGCACGTGTACGATGTTGTGCCCTTTGCGCAGCAGGCGAGCAAAGCGCGACGGGCTGTCGATGTCGGTCATGCCCTTCAGCGGCAGTATCGAGATGGGCACTTCAAGTTTGTGGAACTCGGCGAGCACGCCCTTGGACTTCTTGCACACAACCTCAACATAGAAGTTCTTGTCGTGACGCAAGCGCGACACGAGGTCATAGGTGTATTGCTCTGCCCCACCCCATGTCTTACCCGATACTACATGAAACACGTTTATCATAGTTGCTTTTATTTGATGTGTAGCATTATGTTGATGATAGTACTTACATCGGCAATGTCAACGACTTCGTCATGGTTTACATCGGCACTGACATTTGACATGATACCATCGTTTCCGTAACCCAATATAATATTGATAAGTTCGTTAATGTCGGCAATATCAACAACTTTGTCGTTATTGACGTCACCCTTGAGGGGTTCTACAAAGTAATTATTGTCAATAAAGTCGATACGCTTGTCAATCCAGTCGCAGATGTAGGCAAGTTCCCCCTCGATGTCCAGCGGTTTGCCGCTCAGGTCGGTGTCTCTTGACCAGCGGTTTTGTTCGCGGTCCATAGCGCCGCACAGTTTGATATTGTTGACAGCATCAATATAGCGCTGCTTTATGCTGTCGGGATCAAGCACATCCTGGCGCAGTTGTCGGTATCGGTCAATGGACTGTTGCCAGAACTTGGTCTGGGGCTTGCAGATGCGCCCCAATATGCCGTTGGCAAATGTTATGTTTCTGGTCGGACTCATTGTGCTGGGATGTACTTCCTTTGTCGTCCAGTTTCCGCCCATGCTCACATCAAGGTCCCATACGGCGAGAGTCACTTTGGGGTCAACGGCACGGTCATAGCATGCCCAGTAGATGTTCTTGCCGTAGTTGTCGATGCCAAGCAGTGTTTGCAGGAAGATATTGTAGTCAATCATGACGGGCATGTCGTAGTATTGCTCGGCTTTCAGGTTGAAGTCATAAAAACTGCATGTATCACCAAACCATACGGCCTCGGCCAGCGCGGTGTAGTCGGTTGGTGCAACCTCGTCGAGTTCGGGGTATTTGGTTTCAAACCCTGCCCATGTCTCAGAATTGTTGTCAAACGGTTTGTAGATGTTGAAGGTTGTGGAATTGGTCAGGTCTTTGGCTTTCCACAGCTGACCGTGAATCTCGCCGGTGTTCTCGTTGAATTTCTTGAGTTTCATTTGTTTGCGGTCCATAGCCTCGGTCAGCGCATAGCATCCCGCATACTTTCCGTTCAGGATAACCTCTACCATCCCGCCGTCAACATAGGACTTTGCCTTGGGTTCCTGGTCGGCGTAGTATGGAGGACGGCACATGTCGCCCCACAACTCGGTGGCAACTCGGTTTCTGATACGGGCAAAGTCAACCTGTCCGGCATCCATGATCCAGCTGTTGTCCTTGCGAAGCCCCATAAACGAGCGGTCGGTTTTGTTGCCATCCCCGTCAACGAACTTGATGTGGTAGTTGCGTTTGTTGCGTCCGTCAATGTTGGTGGTTGCCCCACGCCATTTTACACGTGCAGGCATCACGGTCTCGTTGTAACGGTCGGGTTCGAGCACCATGACGGTGCCCTGGACATACTCGTAACCGAAAGTGCCCTCCATCACCATCACGGGCAGATAGGTGAACGTGAGGTCAAACCTATTGCCGTCAATGGCCATTGTCCACTTTTTGCCTCCGGTTATGTTTGAGAACGTGTAGTTACCGCCTTGAGGTACAGAATCATTGTCTATTATTGCAAAGGCTGCCGAGTCGGTCCCGAAGGTGACGGTAGTGGTCAAGTCGGTGCCGAACGCCTCGTGGGCAATCGGACAGATGCAGGTGTTGGTGAGGCTGTCCATCACGGCTAAGTGACCGCCAATCCTCACCTGTGCGCCGGCAAACAATGTTGTTGTCGCCAGCAGTATCATTGTGAAAAGTTGCTTTTTATCCATATTAACTGCAAATATACAATTTTTTATTGGGTTCTCACCTATATTGCTGTCTGATATTCAATATTATGTTGATTATTGAGCTGACATCGGCAATATCTACGATACCGTCACCGTTGATGTCGCCGCTGGCGTTTGCCATGATGCCATCCTTACCATAACTCAAAATAATGTTAATCAAATCATTTAGGTCGGCAATATCAACAACCTTGTCGTTGTTCACATCGCCGTTGAGTGGCTCAACAAAAAAGTTGTTGTCGATGAAGTCAATGCGTTGGTCAATCCAGTTGCATATATAGTTCAATTCGGCCTTGATATCCAGAGGTTTGCCACTCAGGTCTGAGTTTCGCGACCATCGCTGTTGCTCTCGCTCTACAGCCCCACAGTCGTTGAGATTATTGAATGCGTCAATGTAACGTTGTTTCAAGTTCTCGGGGTCAAGTACGCCATGACGCAGTTCGCGGTAGCGTTTGACTGAGGGTTTCCAATAGATTGACTGTGCTGAAGATATTTTTTCAAATATGCCATTAGGGAACTCAAAGTCATAGGTGGGTTGTGCAATAAACGGGTGTGGGTCTTTCGGGTCCCAACAGTTTCCCATACTGACATCAAAGTCCCAAACGGCGAGGGACAGTCGTTTGTCGGTATTGCGGTCGTAGCAGCACCAATAGATGTTTTTTCCATAGTTGTCAATTCCCATCAAAACTTGCAGTAAGATGTTGTAGTCAATCATCACGGGCATATCAAAATAATTGTCGGCCTTGCTATTGAAATCGAAAATAGAACAAGTGTCTCCAAATAAAACAGCATTACCCAGTATGCTGTAGTCCAGCGGTGATATATCTTTGAGTTCGGGATATTTGGTTTCAAATCCATACCATGTTTCCTGCAAGTTGTCGTAAGGCATAAAATCGTTGAAAGCTGTTATGGTTGTTAGGTCTTTGCCTTTCCACAATTGTCCGTGAATCTCCCCGGTTTCGGCATTGAATTTTTTTAATTTCAATTCCTTGCGGTCCATGGCCTCGGTAAACGCATAGCAACCGTTATACCTGTTGTTTACAAAAACCTCTATCATTTTTCCCCTTACACCTGACAGGGCTTTTGGCTCCTTGTCAGCATAGTATGGTTTGTGGCACAGGTCGTTCCATAATTCTGTTGCCACCCTGTTTCTCATTCTGAAGAAGTCAATTTGCCCCGCATCGAGAATCCAGCTGTTGTCATTTCGTAGCCCCATAAAGCTACGTTCGGCTTTGTTACCATCACTATCAATAAGTTTGATGTGGAAGTTGCGTTTGTTGCTCTTAAAAGTGTTTGTCGAGCCTCCCCTCCATTTCACCCTTGCAGTAAATGGTATATCGTCATAGTCGTTAGGGTCGAGCCATTGCAATGTCGCATTAGAGTACTCCATTCCAAAGTTGCCATTCAAGACCAGTACCGGAAGGTATGTGAACGTCAAGTATCTGGTGCCCTCGTCGGTGTCAATGATCCATTCCTTGTTGGCCTCGATAGACTCAAAAGTATATACGTCACCGCTATGTACAGTTGTTCCCTCAATGATGATGGGGGTGGTGTCCTGCTCAAAGGTAACAGTAGCCCGCAGGTCAACTCCAAATGCACTGCGCTTAACAGGGCACAGCAGATTGTTGGTGATGCTGTCCAACACGGTGCGGTGGCCATTGATGAATATTTGTGAATATGCATTCAAGCCTATAATCATCAATGCCAAAACAAATGCTAAGTGCTTCTTATCCATATTAACTGCAAATATACAATTTTTTTGGAAATGAGATACTATTTGTTCGTGTATTTATTATTTAAAGTATAAACAGAATATTCCACCTATAAAACAGTATGTGAGCGTATCACTACGCCCACAACTTTTTAAAATTCTGTCTATTATTTTTGTGCTTTAAATGGTGGTCAACGATTTAAGGGATTATTGTTAAACTAAATGTATAATCTATTCGGATGATTTCTTAATATTTCTTTTTGATTGTAGTGACTTTTCCATTGGCATGACGTTGCTCAACAATAACCACTGAACCATTGTCGGGGTTAGCGATTTTTGCTCCCAGCATATTGTAGTAGTTCACTTCAACCACCGGCGAGTCAACAATGTTGATGTCGGCAATTCCGGTCACGATTTGTTCACGTCCAAACAGTGCGTTGGAGTTCTTCTCAATCACGTTTTGGTCGCCATTCACTTCATCCTTGAGGAAGTTGGGAGCGGCAACTGGATTCTGGAAATGTGCCTTTACATAGTAGGCAGCTGGGAACGAGTTAATGCTCCACTCGGGATAGTTAACGAAGTCAACCAGCAGGAATCCTGTAGTTGCTACCACGTCGGGGGTGAAGAAGTAGGGTGTAGCCTCGTCCTCGGACTGGCCCACTGTTATGAAACCTGTAGTTTCGCTACCAGTAATGTACTTGGTAATGGGTACATAGTTGGGCTCTTCACCTGTTTCTCCGGTCATTGTCCAGCGATATACGGTGTACCCGAGCAACAAATCATCTTCAACATGGGTCATGTTCTTGATTTTTTCCCAAGTTATGTCGGCACGGTAGTTTCCTGTCTGTATATTATTGCCCTTGTAGAATTGAGCCGAAGCATTAACTACAAGCTCGCTAGATATGCCGGTGAAGCCAGAAGACATATCCTCGTTGCCATAGGTTGCGTTGTTCTTGGTGGTAACTTCAACCGAGTAGAACACGCCCAGGTCGTTAGACTCACTGTCGTCAAACTCGTTTTCGCGAACATGCTGGTTTGAAGCATAGTCAACGTGCATGGCAATCATACCATCTTCGCCTGCACTCATCTCATTACCCTCAATGGTCCATTGTCCTTCGTTATCTTTAAACATGCGAACATATCGGTTGTCCTCGGTCTGAGCGATACGTGCTACAATTTCATTTGCATTACACCAGACGTTGTAACCGTTAACCGCTTCGTTGTCGATTGGTTTGAACTTGATGTCAAAACTGTAGAGTTCCTCGGCGGCATTGTGAATACGGTCAGGGGTACCGCTTCGGTAAGCGTTCTCGATTACCGAAGTAGTGCGCAGGGCAAGACAGTCAATCTTGTTAGACTGCTTGCTGGTGCGTGTAGGATATGAGGGGTTGTAATCCAGAACATACTGGGCATCGTTGTTGTAGCCAACGGGAGCAGTAAAGGTGTCGGTGCATGAGGCAACTGCGTCAAGGAATTCCTGCTTTGTAGGAGGCTCAGTGCCGTACCATGTGCGTGGTTCACCGTTGACAGTATAATCAAATGAGTAGCCCTCCTTGTCGCCAGTGATGCTGATGTTGCTGAACTGTGCATTAAACGCCGAGCTGTTGCTTGAGAAGGTGATGTCGGCATTGGGGTCGTATGGTATGGTCCATGTGTAATTTTTACCGTTGACCGATGTTGGGGCAACGCCATTTACCAACAGCGTACCATCCTTACCGTCAAATTTGTCAACCTGAGCAGTGATGGTGATATACTGCACAGCGCCGTCGGCAGCGATAGAACTGCTGGGGATGGTGTAAGTGGGACTCTTTTTGTCGTCTTTATTTGAAATTTCCTGTCGAGGGGCGAGGCTGTACATATTTACAGTCTCGTGGAACGGGGTGCGGTTAAGTTCTGATGTGATTTCAACAGTATTTATGCACTCCTCCTCCTCACCATTGGCAAGTATGCGGTTAAGAATCAGTTGGTCACCCTTCTTGAAGTAGTATGGGTCGGGAGTGTCATCATTGGCGACGACGCTCACGTTGTTGGTGACAGTGTTAGTGCTCTCGTCAATGTTTCCGGCATTGGGGTTGTATGAGCCGTCATGCTCTGACTTGATTTGGAATTCAAACTCATATCCGTCACCAGTTCCTGGAACGTGCATGGTGACAGTGTTTGTGGTGTCGTCAATTACCTTGTCGCCACGATTTCCGTTGGCATCATACTCATAACTTTCGGTAACGATATAGTATTCAACATCATAGTCATCGCTCTGTCGTGGAAGGGTCTTGTCAACATAGTCATAGGTGTTAACCAAATCCTCGGCAATCAGTTCCCAATTGTCGGTTCCAACAATGCGTCGGTATATTTTTGACACTTCCTTTACTCCAGCCGAACGGTCGGCAATCAGTGTGATGCCGTTAGAGGTTGAGTTCTGGAATGTGGTGTGCCAGGTAAGGTCACCCCAGAAGTTAGAGTAGTCAAAGTAAAGTTCGGTGCTCGGATCTTCAATGAGTTCCCCTTCAAGAATAGAGTTATATACAAAAATATACATATTGGTCTTTGCAGTACCTCTTGGACCCTTGTTGAGGCTTCCCAAGTCGGTACCTGAAGGTATATAGAGGAATACTGGTACTTCAAATGTGGCGTCAACAGTTTCCTTGTCGGCCAGAGTGTTGAAGTGGTTCATCTCGAGAGTGTTTAGACAAACATGCTGCATAGCGATGTATGCACCATTCATGACGCTGTCATAAATTGCGGTCAGTTTGTCCCAGTTATTCTCAGAGTTCTTGTCATAACTCAGCGAGGTAGCTACCTCGTTGTACCAGCGGAAAGGCATTATCTTAGTATTTTGTGTCAGGTAACTTGGGTACTGTTGTCCATTGAGGTCACCACCATCGTCACAGGTGACACCGTCTGTGGGGCGCACCAATGTCAAACCGTTGTCAGTGTTGTAGATTTTGCCGGTGCGTCCAGCAAAGAAGAAACGGTTGGTGGTTAGGGTGATGTGGTAGAGTGTACCGCTTTTGATGGGTATGGGGTTGTCCAACTTGTGAATAGCCTTCACGCCATACTTGATTTGGTTATACACATTGGGGGTAGCATCCCATTCGCTGCCTCGCCAATAGTCATTGACCTCAACAAGAATGATGTCTCCCTGGGCTGTCAAGGTTGGAGCCGTGACAAAGGTTCTGTCGTCAATCTTGTTGGTGGCATTAGTCAGGAACCCCCAATTGTTGTTGTCGGGGTCATCTGTGCCTGTACTGAAATGGTGCAGGCCACAATAGTTTTGCAGAATGTAACTAACTGTGGCATCATCAAGACCGTGGTCATGCGTTGTTCCTTGCTGGGCAAAAACAGAAAATGTAAGCAAAAAAGTAAAAATAGAAACAGTTAATCTTTTCATCATTATATAAATTAAAATTTTATCCAATTAGTGGACCTGATTGTGGTACTGAACCACACCGAGTTTGTAAATGTTTTGGAATCACTGATATGATATTTACGGGCAGAGTTGTTACGCCCAATCACAGCACAATTGGGGCTAATGTCCAGTTGTCTTGTTAGAAGCGATAAGTCAAAAAATAAATGTTTCACCCGGAAAGTGGTTAATAGTACTTGTGTTTCTCATTCCTCCTTTGAAACATTTATTTAAAAAAAGAAAGCGTAAGGAAATGTCACTGCTTCTTCACAATGAGGCATCGCCAAACGCCCTGCACGAATTCAACAGTCTCCCCTCACGCTATGACGATATATCCAATCCCCCTTTGTGAGGTGGGCGATATATACAAACGTGAGCGTTTCTTGACTGCTTTTGTCCCTCGTGCAAATAAAAATTGGCGATTTTCATTGTGAGGATAAAAGCGAAACGCTTTCAAAATAATATGTCTTGCAATTTGT
>JAGHSV010000041.1 GCA_018065665.1 Candidatus Sodaliphilus aphodohippi | reverse complement strand
GTGTGGCCTGTCCGAGGCCTGCGCTCACTGCGTTCGCTCCGACCTCGGTTACAGTTGCGCCTATCGGCTCACATGTCGCGCTTTCAGCGCTTTAGCTAGTGACCAGACTAACCACTGCCTACTGCCCACCCCGAGCTGCTACCGTCTTCGACTCGGCTGCATCTTCGATGCTGACATGCTATGTATTACCCCTTCAGCCGCGGCTACGCTGCTCATATCAGGTTACTTGGGAGCCATTTTCTGGTAGGCCGAAGGGGTGAGGCCGGTGATGCTTTTGAAAGTGCGTGAGAAGTTGGAGCGTGACTTGAAGCCCACACTCTGTGCTATTGCCTCGATGGTGAGGTTGGCAAAACCGGCCTTGTCGTTCATTCGACGGCAAGCTTCTTTAATGCGGTACTCGTTGAGCATGGCATAGAAACCGCCGTCATACTTCTCGTTGATGACCTGCGACACATGATTGGGCCTCGCTTCGACCAGTTGAGCCAACTGGTCAAGTGAGAAGTTCTCGGCATAGATGTCGTCGCTGGTTTCCATGACAACAAGGATTTGCTGCATGAGGTTATCCTTGTCGTCCTCGGTCAGCGAGCTGTTTTCATACTTGGGCTTCTCCTGCACCGGCTTGGGGGTCAGTTGGGCAATGAGAAGTCGCTTTTGCTCGCTGTCCTTGATCATCTCCTGGGTCCTGTCATAGAGCGACTGCTTTTGCTCGCGCACCTGACGGTACTTGCGATACAACCAGTAGAGCATCAGCAGCAGGACGACGGTGAATACCAATATACCAACAATGACCCACGACTGCACCTTGCGCTCATAGGCAAGCCGACGAGCCTCCTCGTTCTTCTTCTGCATCTCAAAGAGCAGTTCGGCTTCGCCCACGTTTGCCAGTCTTTTGCTGTTGATGAGTTCATCTTTGGTTTCAAGGTAGCGGATGTAGTATTTGTCGGCAAGTTTATCGTCACCTTTAATCTTGTACAGTAGCGATAGACTTGAGTATGAGTCCATCAGGTGTACCATCAGATTATGCCCTTTTGCATCCTGCTCGTTGAGAAACATAGCCGCGATGGCATTGTCAACACGCGCCGAGTCAACGTGCCAGATGTGTATGTAGTTGCGCGCTATGATACGTGCCGTTGGCTTGACACCGGGCGGCAGCTTCTCGGCGCTGGCAAGCATCTTCTCAAAACAGGCTGTTGACAGTCCCCGGTCTTTGGCAACCCAGGCATCGATGCCGTCGCACAGCAAGCGTGCATACTGCAACCACGCAGTGGAATCGGGGATGGGGAGCCGACGTATTTCCTGTTTTTCCTTATTAAATATGGTGTCGTTGCCGTGGAAAGTCGCATAAAGCACCAAGTCAAAAAAAGGTGTTCTGCACGGCATACCAGTTCTTGTTCTTGACAGCGTTGCCGAAAGCGCTTTTGAAGTTCTTTACCAGGTTGAGGTCCAAAGACTGTGACGATAAACTGGAGCGGTAGCCGTCCACCAGCAGCATTGACATCTGAATGGACGGAATAAAATAGTCAAAGTGGTGTTTTTGTGCCAGTTCCTTGGCTTGCAGCAGATAGGAGTATGACTTGGGGAAATCGTAGAAGTCATCAAGATAAAGCAAGCCAATGGAGTTAGTGGCCTCTATGCTGCGCTTGATGTCGTCCTCACTCAGGTCCTGCTCATAGTAGCGGTTGGCAACAATGGTGTAGCAAATTAGCGCACTGTCGGGACGGTCAACGGTGCAACGCCAATGGTCACCCATCTGCATTAACTTCTCGCTTGACAGACGCGACCAGCGTTGGTAGGCGCTGTTCTCGGCGCCCCAGACTATGCTACACTCCACGATGCAGCACGTCAACAACAAAGACAATATGGATAACCTTCTTGTCATAGGTCAAACATTTTTCAACCTTTCCGTTTTAGTCCACTATCTTCACTTGGGACGTATCTCGAGCAGGAGCGACGATCGTGGTTCTGCCAGGCTGAGGGTGTAGCCGGCCTGGAGTTTGGTTCCGGCAATCTCGACGGTCTCGCCGGTGTCGGTATTGGTGACACGATATGTCTTGCCCTTAACGGCAAACGGCAGTTTGATGCTGTAGGTGGGCTGCTGGCAGGTCTCCTGACGGAAGGCGGTCACGATTCCCTCCTGCGCCTCGGGGTCGTTGTAGGCAAAGACGGTCCACCCGCTGGTGTCCTTAGGGCCGTGGTACTCCGACAGGTGGTAGAAGTCCTTGACCAAAAGATGATTGTATTTTTTCCAGACTGCGAGGTTGCGACGATAGCCTTCAAGGTCGAGATTGAGGTTGTGGGAGTATGCCTCGCCCATGTTCCAGATGGGTAACAGCGAGACTCGAACGACATACATGTCGGGGGTTTTCTCGCTGGCTTCCAGTTCATATTTGGTTTCTTTGGTGTTTGCTCCGTGGAAGGGCACCCACTTGTTGAAGCCCGAACTCTGGGCAAGACGCATGGCGGTGGTGGTGCGGTCGGCGTCACTGCGCATGAAGGGCACACCGCGGCGCATCGACTCGATATCGTTGCGGCCGCCACCGCTGGCACAGGAGTCAAGGAAACCGCACTTGCCGTGGGTGCGGCAATATTTCAGGATGCCGTCCCACAGGGCATAGTGGCCCTGGATGCACTTGTTCTCGTTGATGCCCTTGCGTGGCACGCCATACTTGACGCTGTCGCGGGTGTCGAGTATCTTCCATGCCGCAGCGGGATCCGAGTTGTTGTCCTCGCGGAAGAGGTCAACTTCGTTCTCGTCCATCATCTTGATGATGCGGTCCAGTGTCCACTTGAGGCACTCGGGGTCGCCAATGTTGTTGCTGATTGTCCAGTCATCGGTCTTCACACCCCACTCTACTTTGTAACCATAGTTCTTGCAGAGGTTCTCGACGTCGGTCACGCGCTCGGGCTCGAACCACACCAGCGTTTTCATGCCCAGGGCGTGACACGCCTCGTTTGACTCACGGAAGGTCTTGCCGGGCCATTTTTTCTTGTCAAGTTCCCAGGTGCCAACGGTACCCCACCAGTTCGAGGGGACAGAGTTGCCCTGAGGGTCGCAGTACCAGCCGGCATCAAACCAGCGGAAGTCGGGCACCAGGTGCTCGCGCTCCATGACGGTGAGCGTGCGCTGCCAGGTAAAATATGTCTCTGATATTGAACCGTCTGAGTTGGGCAGACCGGTGTCAGCGGCAAGACAGGTGGTCCAGAACGGTTTGAGGTCATTGCCCTTACCATCGGCCTTGGGCAGGTTGTACTTCATGAACCACGCGCGCCACTGGTTTATGCTGATGTGTTCCTCGCGACCGCTGTAGTCCATCAGCACGACAAGACCGGTGCGGACCTTCTCACCGGGCATCAGCACGGTGCGCAGCCCCAGATTGGTGCGGGCGGCAACAATTGTCTTTGCTCCACGGGCCTCGAAGTGGGCCTCCCACGTTCCTGCCCATCCCAGCGCAATGCGGGTGCCGCCGTTGCCATGAACAAGGTCAAAGTAGGGAAACACAATGTGGGTGGCACGACCGTTGGTCGAACGGAAATCGACAGCCCCCTTTGACAAGTCGTTCTCGTAGTTCTTGTAGTAGTTGCGGTGGTCGCCCAGGCAACCGCGCAGCACCGGGTTGGCGCCGGCAAACTCGGTCTTGATGGCATACACGTCCTCGAGCACCTTGGTGGGCGCGTTGCCCGTGTTCTCAAACCACACCGTGTACTCGCTCTCGCTGAAGTCGGGGTGTGTGGCACGCTCTACCCTCACGGTGAGGTTGTCGTCGATGCGACCCTCGGTGCCGCGGTACTGCTTGCCGTCATACTTGAACTCAAACGGCAGCGTTGCCGCATTACCACAAACATAGGCCAAAATCAATAAGGCCAACATTCCAATACGTTTCATTGTATATCCCTTTTTTATTTGTAATTTTTTCTTTTCAAGTTACAAAAATAATAAAAAACCCCTACCCCGCCAAATCACAACCTTAAATTCACTCATTCAAAAAAAATCTGCACCCTTGATAAAGCAAATTATTATTGACTGATTCACAACTTATTATAAAAAGCAACCGAGACATCGGCTTGAAGCGGAATCAAATTGGCAGAACCCATCATTTTTAAAAAATATTTGGCGCATAACAATTTATGTTGTATTTTTGCGTTATAAATAATGTACGCAACACGCCCCATGAGTCTGTTTTGGCAAACTCGAGGGTGTGGCTGTGGTTAAATTTATAACTGAACATCAAAAACTTATCTCAATATGATTAGGAAACTGTTTATATTGCTGGCAGCCCTTTTGCCACTTGCTGTTAGCGGTCAGTATGGTACCGGTGCATGGAAATTCCATCCGTTTTTTGTCAGCACCAACCTGCAAAACAACATTGACACGGGCGACAAGGTTTATTATCTGGTCAATAACAGTCTGTACTGCTATGACAAGGCAACCCAGGAGAACGAGTCGCTCAACAAGGGGAACTACCTGTCGGACGTGACCGTCACCGGCATCTATTACAATGCCGACAAGAAGTATGTGATGGCAACTTACAACAACAGTAATATAGACGTGATAATGGATGACGGGCGAATCATCAACATGCCCGAAATCAAAGATGCAGTCGTCTCGCAGTCAAAGGTCATCAATGACGTTACTTTCGACGGCGACCGTGCCTATGTGGCAACCGGATTCGGTTACGTGGTGATTGACGACAAAAACTTTGTTATCAAGGAGTCGCACTACTTCAACGAATCGTTGGCATCAGTAGCTCGGGTTGGTGAATATCTGATTGTTGCAACTGCAACCTCTGTTAAGAATGCCAAGATTGATGCAGCCCACGAGAGCATGGCAGACTTTTCGAATTGGCTGACCCGAAACGAGGCCAAGTTGACCGGAATCGACGACGACCGTCTGTTTGTCAGCAGCAACAAGGGAATAGAATTGTGGACCATTAAAAGCGCAAGCTACATAGATGTCAACCAACTGCGCGGAACCAGACCCAAGACTGTGGCTAAGACCAAACAGGGTTTTGCCATCCACATCCCCACCGACTCGCTGTGCATCCTCACCGATGCCGAAGGCAATATTACCGAACAGCGCAAGACTATGGAACTGCTGTCGAGCTGTCCCAGTGGTGACGGTACCGTATGGGCCCTTGGCGACAAAGGTCTGCACAAGGACGGGGACAACAGCAACTACTTCAAGCCCAATGCTATCGGCATCTCGGCAAACGCCTATTGGTCAACATTCAACGAGGCTGAGAACAAACTGTACCTTGCCCGCACCACCGACAACGCAATCCTGACCAGCGCCAACAAGGGCGCAAAGACCGAGATATGGACTTATGACGGCAACACGTGGGAGGATGCAACCCCACCCGATGTGCCCATTTACAGCACCGCTGTCGGTAGTACCTACGAAGGGAATTACTGGCTCAATTTTGAACCAGGCACAGCAAACAACTATGTCACCAGCCTTCGTGCTGCAGGTACAATGTATGTGGTGGACGGCAAAATCAAGGCAGTGTTCAAAAAAGGCACCAACACACCGCGCGACGACAAGTATGCCGCCTCAACGGCTTTTGACAGTGAGGGTAACTTGTGGTGTGTGCAGTCCTATCAGACAACAAGCCACCCCGTGATGGTCCTGCCGCATGCCAAACTTGCCAATGCCGAGACAGTGAAATCGAGCGACTGGATCTGTCCCAAGGTTGCCAATATAGACCAGGGGTCATTCAAACGCAACGCCTTTGTGATTGCAAAGGGTAGCAACGTCAAAGTCTTCACGACCGGTGCTTACCAGGCTCCCGTCGTGTTCTGGAGCGAAGAGGGTAATCTCAATAACCTGAGCCCAAAAAGCAAGTTCTACAACAAGATTAACGACCAGGACGGCAAGCAGATGGAGTGGACCAACATCATCTGCCTCGCCAGTGACAACAACGGCATGGTATGGATGGGCACCGACCTTGGCATCATGTCTTTTGACCCCGTCGAGGCACTGACCGACAACTTCCACGGAAACCACATCAAGGTTCCACGCAACGACGGCACAAACCTTGCCGACTACCTGCTCGATGGTATCCAGGTCAACTGCATCACTGTTGACAAGGCCAACCGCAAGTGGATTGGAACAAACTCGGCCGGCCTGTTCCTGGTTAGCCCCGACGGCACACAGATCCTGAAACAGTTTAACACCGACAACAGTTTGTTGTCGTCCAACACCATCTACAGCATCAGCTGCAACACCAACAACAACTCGGTTTACATTGTCACCAACAACGGTGTGCAGGAGTACTTCTCCGACACCACACCGGGCAGTGCCGACTACAGCGACGTCAAGGTTTATCCCAACCCCGTTCGCCCCGACTTCACCGGTCTTGTAACCATCAGCGGATTGATGGAGAACTCGCTGGTCAAGATTGCCGACGCATCGGGCAACGTCGTAAAGCAGCTGAAGAGCATCGGAGGCATGTGCACATGGGACTGCTGCAACGACAGCGGCGAGCGTGTCAACACTGGCGTCTATTACGTACTGGCGTCTATGAACGACGGCAGCAACAGCGATGGCGCAGTTGCCAAATTCCTGATTGTTAAATAATACTTCTACAAAATACCAAAGCGTGTGACTGCCCAAAGGCGAGTTCACACGCTTTTTAGTTTATTACAACATGGGAAACCGAAATCTGACATCGGTCGATTTATTCAAGTTCATCGCGGCAATTCTGGTTATTGCAATCCATTGCCACCCCCTGAACGACTATCCGGCTGCCGACTATTACAGCATATCCCTGATTAGTCGCATCGCGGTGCCTTTTTTCTTTGTTTTCAGCAGTTACATGTTTTTCTTGAAGGATAGGCCAATTAGCGTCTTCATCAAGAGAATTCTTATCCTTTACTGCGTGTGGTTTGTCATTGAGTTGCCGTTTGTGTACTATCGTTTCTTTCTTGGCAATACAATTGTTGACGGACTGCTGGGACTGACCAAGGCTTTTTTCCTGTCAAGCACTTTCTATGCCTCGTGGTATCTCACGGCAACATGGATTGGCATGCTGGTCGTGTATCTGTTGGCAAAGTACACCAATAAATATTTATTGTATCTTGTCGGCATCGGTTGTGCTTTCCTGAGTGTGTCAAACTCAATGTATGCCAATATATCAAGCGGTCAAGGCTGGCAGAATTTCATCGGCGTCACTACATGGCTGATGGCATCTAACTCGTTCATCGCGGCAATCCCCTATTGCATTTTAGGGCGCATCATCGCCACCAACAAGTCGGCTTTCAGGCTGAACAAACCCTGGTTGCTATTGCCGCTAATGATGCTGGCGGTGGTAGAGGTGTACTTCTGCCGCAGCTACTACAACGTCACTGACTCCTATTATATGCTGTACCCGTTATCGATTGTACTGACAGTGATACTGATTTCGCACAACGTCCCTATTGGCGAAAACACCTCACGCATGCTCCGCAACATGTCCATCCTGGTATATCTGATTCATCCGATAATCATCCATATATTGATGTTCTTTAAAATACAAGAGGCAGGCATGCTGTTATATGTGATTACGCTGCCAACCACATTGGTGCTTTCTTACCTCATTGTCGTGATGTCAAAGAAATTCCCTATATTGAAATATTTATACTGATAAAGATATGATTAAAAAACTCCGAAAACTGCCGCTCATTGTCAAGGTACTCATCGCCATCGTGCTGGGTATCTTGCTGGGTTTTGTCGCCCCGACGGTGCTGATGCGTGTGATGAACACGGTATGCTCAATATTCAGCCAGTTCCTGGGCTTTATAGTGCCCCTGATTATTGTGGGGCTTGTGACACCTGCGATTTCGCGCGTTGGAAAGGGCGCCGGCAAGATGCTGGGCATCACAGTGCTGCTGGCATATACGTTCACCGTTTTGTCAGGCCTGTTTTCCTATGGTTTCAGTTCAACCCTGTTCCCGTCAATGCTGAAAGCCGGCGAGATGACTTCATTGCAAGCCAAGGGAACTGATTTTGCCCCCTATTTCACCATCTCGTTCCCGCCACTGATGGACGTGATGACCGCACTGGTGCTGGCGTTCATGCTGGGGCTCGGCATCGCGGCGCTCGACGCCAAGGCTTTGCGCAAGGGGTTTACCGAGTTTGAGGACATTGTCACAAAAACCATCAGTAGCGTCATCATCCCGTTGCTGCCGCTGTTCATCTTCGGGTTGTTCCTCGATATGTCGGCAAGTGGAAAGGTGGGGCCCGTCCTGGTGGCTTTTGCCAAGGTGATTGCCATAATCTTTGTCATGACGCTGGTGCTGCTGATTGCCCAATACAGCATTGCCGGCATTGTTGCCCACCGCAATCCATTCAAAATGCTTGTCAAAATGCTTCCCGCCTACCTCACGGCACTTGGCACTTCGTCGTCGGCTGCCACCATACCCGTCACCCTGCGTCAAGCCAAGGAGATGGGGGTGCGCGAGGATATTGCAGGTTTTGTAATCCCCCTGTGCGCGACCGTTCACCTGTCTGGCAGCATGCTGAAAATCACGTCCTGCGCCATTGCATTGATGATGCTGAACGGCATGCCGTTTAACTTCATGATGATTTTTGGTTTCATCCTGCTGCTTGCCGTCACCATGGTCGCCGCGCCCGGAGTTCCCGGCGGTGCCATCATGGCTGCCATCGGCATCCTGGAGTCGTCATTGGGGTTTGACGCGTCGCTACAGGCAATGATGATTACCGTTTACATCGCGATGGACTCGTTCGGCACCGCCTGCAACGTAACCGGTGACGGTTCAATAGCAATGATAATGAGCAGCATCGCACCCGAGAAAAAAGAATAACCCGCTTTGAGTAACCCACATAGAGATAGCGGCAGGCCTGTCCAGGTCCGCCGCTTTCCTAATTATTAACCAAACTACAAACTACTTATGAGAGAAAAAAATGTGCTTTTCGGTAGATTAAAAGGTATCTGGATTGTTTATTCAAAATATGAGATTAGCAATGTGTTTTAGTTGATGGCAATGGTGCGTGCCTCGCGCTTAACCTCCTCCTGCACCATCTTGGGCAGTGTTACGGTCAGGATTCCGCAGTTGGCTGTGGCGGTAATCTTGTCGAGGTCCACATCCTCGGGCAGGATCAGTGTGCGGTGCATTTTTGCAAAGCCGAATCCGCGCTGCAGGTAGCGGACACCGTTGTCGGTCTTCTCGTCGGTGACCTCGGTTTTCTTCTCAATGTCAATGACAAGGTTGTCATCTTCGTTGAGGCTTACGGTAAAGTCTTCCTTGTCCATTCCGGGTGCGGCCACCTCTACCGTATAGGTGTCCTTGTCTTCAAGGACGTTCAGCGCAGGGGCCTGTGTGTTGCGGGTCGACGGCATGAAAGCAGCGTCAAACATGGTGTTAAATAACTCGGGTAACCAGTTCTGAGTGTTTTTTGATACTAACATAATAATATTAAATTTTAAGTTATTAATTGAAATCGGTTTTCTCTTGAGGTTTGCATCATTGCGCCCCTCGCCCATAATATTGCAAACACCGTGCCAACTTTTTTATTCAAGCACCAAATGTCAACTTGGCAGATTATGGCAGACAAATTACATTTTATCTGCCATTTTGTCAGTGTTATTCTACCGCAAGACACGGGACCATTTTCAGAGCGCCTGACGGACCCGTTGCGGTGGGGTTGTTTTGACCCGGCAATCGAATTGCCGGGCACGGGACCCGTTGGCGATGGAGACCCTGCATTAAAATGCCAGGCACGAGGCTTTTTTAGGTGGTTGCTTGTTTGGTGTGGAATATTTTCTTTAGTGTTGAGGCTGGTATGCCTGTGATTTTTGCTGCCGCGTTGAAGTCGGGGTTGTCGCGATGTTCGATGAGTGTGTCGGCCGCTTGGAGCAGTAGTTTCTGCATCTGGCTGATTGTCGGTGGTGTCTGTGTGCTGTCGTAGTCGTCGTTCTGGAACCACTGCTGGCTGATGTCGTCGATTATTCCGATTTCTCCGTTTTGCTCGTTATATATTAATGTTCCTTGCCGGAGCGGCCCCCGGTTGCGGGTGAAGGGGTCGCGGAGCCTTAGCGAGATGTTTGGTAGAGTCTCGAGGACTGCGGGTGATGTGTATTGCTGCAGGAAGCGGAGGAGCGGGTTGGTGTCGGTGCAGAGGCAGTATCGGTGGTATTTGCCCTGCTGGAAGCCTCTCCCAAATTGACTCGATGACTCGGATGACTCAGGTGACTCACATGACTCGGGTGACTCACTTGGGTCGCATGGCATGTTGTCGTTGCATGGTATGGCGTTGTCGGGTGTCCACTCGGCGAATGGCAGGGTGTCGGAGAGCAGGGTGTCTTTGATTGCGGGCATGTTCATTGTGTCGGCGAGCCTGTTGACGGCGTCGAGAATGGCGTTCCCGGTTGGTGGTGTGGTGTTGTGCTGTGCTGCGGGTTTGATGTCGCATTGTTGCTGTGTGGCGGCCTTGACGGCTCTTGCCGCTGTTGACTGGCTGATGGAGAAGTGCGCGGCGATTTCGCGTGTTGACCATCCGTTGTTGACGAGTTGCGGTATTATTTCAGCCATGGTCTGCGGGTCGCGGTTGATGAGCAGGTGCTGGTTCTCGGTTTGTCCCGCGCCGAGCAGTTTAAAGGAGAGGAAGGTGTTGTTGTGGTGTTTCTGCAGCTCGGCGGAGATGACGTTGTCGGCTCCGAAACTGATTGCCGCGACTCGGCTCTTGAGCTGTTTGATGTAGTGTTGTCCGGGGAAAGCTGCGGAACGTCCGAGCGCGAAGATGGAGTCGAAGCAGAATGGCAGCTGCTGCGACCCGAAGATGCCGTTGACGTTGAGCGGTGAGAAGGGGCGGTGTTTTGCCGCATGCGCGATGATGAGTACTGAGAGGCAGTATTTTGTTGCCCAGTGGCGGAGACGCTTGAGGGTCACCTCGGTGGCGGTGCAGTGACGTGCGGGGCAGATGTGGGAGATGTCGTCGATGATGACGACGGGAGTCTCGTCGGCGATGAATTCGTCCTCGATGGCATCGAGAATGGCGCTGGTGTCGCAGGTGCGCGAGAAAGGCGCCTCGGGGTTGACGGTGAGGTGGATGACGTTGGAAGGCATCGGCGCGTAGTTGATGATGTTGCCGTCCTGGTCGAACTTGGCGTATCGCCTTAGTGTCTGGTGCGGTGGGTTCTCGAAGTCGATGTATAGCACGGCGCGCCCCGTCGCTGCGATGTCGAGGGCGATTTGGTTTGCCAGTACGGATTTGCCGACGTTAGTGTCGCCGAAGAGGCAGGCGACTTCGCCTTCGAACCAGAGGTCGTTCCAGAGCGAGCGAGCTGTCCTGTTGTCGGACGTGAGCGTGGCGCGTGTTGCCGGTATGAAAAGCGGTGTTGGCGGCGTGCCGTAGTTGTAGCGGTTGTCGTTGTCTATGCGCCGCTGTTGCTGGCGTATGTTGTGGTAGAATTGCTGGGTGATTGTTTTTTTCATGGTTTTTGTTTTTTTTGTGGGCAAAGGTAGTGTGCCGGGGATGGTGTTGCAATGGTAATCGGTGGAACGGGGTTTATTGACCCGGCAATCGAATTGCCGAGCACGGGACTATTCAGAGCGCTTTGCTTTTCGCCACTGACCCCCCAACAGGTCTCTTTCATCATGCTTCAGGGTCTGTTAACGCTAACAAAATCAGCAGTCTCGTGATTCTTTATTCCAATAACCGCAAAAATAAAATTGCGGGGTTAAAAAAAATGTTGTATCTTTGCTACCTATAATATAAAGGAGAAAATCACTATGGCAAGCAACTACATTGTCTCAGCGCGCAAGTACCGCCCCGCCACATGGAACAGCGTTGTTGGTCAGGAGAATCTGACCCAGACGCTAAAATCGGCCATCGACAGCAAGAAACTGGCGCAAGCCTACCTCTTCTGCGGTCCTCGAGGCGTGGGCAAGACCACATGCGCCCGCATCTTCGCCAAGACCATCAACTGCATGAACCCCACCCCCGATGGTGAGGCATGCAACGAGTGTGAGTCGTGCCGCGCATTCATCGAGCAGAGGTCCTACAACATCACCGAGTTGGACGCCGCATCCAATAACAGTGTTGAGGACATTCGCAACATCAACGACCAGGTGCGCATACCACCTCAAACCGGACACTACCGCGTGTTTATCATCGATGAGGTGCACATGCTCAGCACCGCCGCATTCAACGCATTCCTCAAGACGCTCGAGGAACCGCCCAGTTATGCCATCTTCATCCTTGCAACCACCGAGAAGCAGAAGGTGCTCCCCACCATCCTCTCACGATGCCAAATCTATGACTTCGCGCGAATCACGGTGCCCGACATCGTCAAGCAGCTGCAATTCATCTGCCAGGAAGAGAACATTGAGGCGGAACCTGCGGCACTGAACGTGATTGCCCAGAAGGCCGACGGCGCAATGCGTGATGCCCTGTCAATCTTTGATCAGGTGACGGCATCGAGCGGCGGACACATTACATACCGCAGCACCATCGACAACCTGAATGTGCTGGACTATGACTACTACTTCAAGCTGGTCGAGAGTTTTATGGCAGGCGACGTGCCCCAAGCACTGTTGATTTACAAAGATATTCGCGAAAAAGGATTTGACTCGCAGTTCTTCATCAACGGTTTGCAGCAGCACCTGCGCGACCTGATGGTGGCAAGCACGCCACAAACGCACACCCTGCTGGAGATGAACGAGGAGGTGGCACAGATGTACGTCAGCCAGGCTGCACGTCTGTCGCCCAAGTTTATGTACCTCGGCATCGAGTTGTGCAACACGTGCGACCTCAACTACCGCAACGCATCGTGCAAGCAGTTGCTCGTCGAACTCACGCTCATCAAATTGTGCCAGATAATGAACCCAGCACCAACGGGGACAACCAACGAAACCCCGCCGGTCAAGAAGATACCGCCGACATCCCCTGCCCAGCCGCAGCAACCGACAGCAGCACCGCCAAAGCCCGTGCAGCAAACCACTGCGCCAGCAGCTCCCGTGAAGCAGACGCCCGTACAGCAGGCTCAAGCCCCGGTTGCCGACGACGAGACCCCACCGCCTCCACCAGTCCCCGACGCCCCGATGCCTGCACCGCGCCCCCAGCAGACATCACCGCTGGCAAGCAAGCGAATACTGGTGAACAACAAAACGGCCATGAGCCAGGCAAAACCCGTCAACGAGGCACAGACCATCCAACAGAGCCGCAACCAGGATTTCACCAACGAGCAACTGATTGCGGCATGGGACCAGTTCATCAAGGACCACCCACATGCCCAGGCGCTTATCAGCACCATGCGATCGTCCAAACCCGAACTGCAATCAGGCACATCCTACATTGTCAAGGTGCAAAGTCCCAGCCAGGTGGAATTCATCAACGAGAATAAGACCGAACTGATGCAGTCGTTGCGCGACGCACTGTCCAACGACCTGGTGGAAATCACCCCCGTAGTTGACGAGTCTGCCCCGGCACCCAAGATATGGACACCGCGTGAGATTGCCGAGGACCTCAAACAGAAGAACCCGTTATTTGAACAGTTTGTCAAAGACTATCAACTGACACTCGTATAATTTGCATAAAAACAGACAATAACAATATGACTAACGAAGAAATCCAGAACCGCTACAGCGCCGTCATCAACGCCAGCGCCGTATGCACCGACGACAGCCAGGTGGCTGCCAGCGTAGAGAAAATAATCAACGAGCACTACACCGAAAACCTCACCCCCGAGGTATATGCTTTCCTGCTCAACTGCGTGGACCTCACCACTCTCGCCACCGACGACAGCGAGAGCAGCGTGGCCGCCTTTGTGCAGCATGTCAACGACTTTGACAACCATTACCCACAGTTAAAGAACGTGGCCGCCATCTGCGTCTATAGCAACCTTGCGGCTGTGGTGCGCGGCTGCCTCGAGGTGACCGACGTCAACATCGCCGTGTGCAGCGCTTGTTTCCCCTCGGCACAGGCACACATCGAGACCAAAATCATCGAGACCCGCCTGGCTATCGAGGACGGAGCCGACGAGGTTGACATCGTGTTGCCAGTAGGCTATATGCGCGATGGGGCATACGAGGAACTGTGCGACGAAATCAGCGAAATCAAGGAGTCGATGGGCGAACACCACCTGAAGGTTATTCTCGAAACCGGACTGCTGAAGACCGCCGAGAAGATACGCGCAGCGTCAATCCTGTCGATGTATGCCGGGGCCGACTTCATCAAGACATCGACCGGCAAGGTTTACTCGGGCGCAACACTCGAGGCTGCATACGTCATGTGCCAGTGCATCAAGGAATACCACGAGAAAACCGGCCGCATGGTTGGTTTCAAGGCATCGGGCGGCATACGCACCACCGAGGACGCCGTCAAGTACTACACCGTCGTCAAGGAGGTACTGGGCGAGCAATGGCTCACCAACGAGCACTTCCGCATTGGTGCTTCAAGCCTTGCCAACGCCCTGTTCCAGTCAATTACCGGCACTGAGGACAAACCATTCTAAACACCGGCAAGTCATATAATTGCGGTCTCTATTTTCACTCGGCTGGGGAGGGTGGTCCAGACATCTTCTGGAATGCCGACGGGTTGATGCCAATGATGCCCCGGAACACCGACGCGAAGTTGGACCTTGACTTGAACCCCAGGCTGCGTCCAATGGCTTCAATGGTCAGACCACCGTATTGCTCCTTATCCAGCAGGCGTCGGCAGGCTTCTTTCACGCGGTAGTCGTTGAGCAGAGTGTTGAAGTTGCAATGCTTGTTGTCGTTGATGATTCGGGACACCGCCTTGGCGTTGCTGCCCACCAATTCGGCAAGGCGGCTGACCCCAAAGCCCTCGTTATTCACCTCGTCTGAGGTCTCCATCACCTGAGTGATTTTTTTCAGCAAGGCAAGGTCGCCCTCGCTTGGACCGTCTTGCCGGACAACGGCCGGTGTTGCGGCCTTTTTCCCCTCCTCGGCATTGAGCATGGCAAGTGCCCTCTCATACAGCAGCTGGTTCTTGTGTTGCGACCGCCGGCTATTGATGTAGGCTAATGTCAGGAACGCGATGACCAGCAGTGCGATGATGACCACGCCCCACAGCACGATGGTCTGCAACCTTTGGCGATAACTCATCTCCTGAATTTTCTCGCGCGTCTGCTCCAGCTCGATGTTCAGCTTTGCCTCATCCATCTTGCCCAACCGGCTCTTGTTGATGAACTCATCTTTAGTGGTGAAATACAGCAGGCTGTACTCCTTGGCCATCACCGCATTGCCGTCCACCTCATAGTGCTGCTTGATGAGTTGCAGCACCTCCAGCAACTCAAACGTCATCTTGTTCTCGCGCAGGAACTGTTCCTGTTCAAGTAACAGTTTCAACGCCTCAGGCCGCTTGCCACACTTGAGCAACACTGCATATTGGGCAATTTTGACCATGACTACGCCTTGGTTATGATCATGCACACTGTAGATGTCTGGACGGTTTATCGGTGTCTGCAAGAC
>JAGHSV010000072.1 GCA_018065665.1 Candidatus Sodaliphilus aphodohippi | reverse complement strand
GTACAATATATGCACAGAAATTGCGCTCAAAACTGGACTTAACGCATTTTTTTAGTAACTTTGTAGATTGTAAGGACAAAAACAATTAAACACTTATAAATTATGGTAAAGAAACTATTTATCGCGGCCCTTGTCTGTGCGGCAGCACTAACGGCGATGGCGAAGACCGAGGTGGTGGCACACCGCGGCTACTGGAAAGCACCGGGTTCGGCACAGAACTCAATCCGTTCTATCGTTAAGGCCGACAGCATAAATTGCTGGGGATCGGAGTTTGACGTCTGGATGACAACCGACGGAGAGTTGTTTGTCAACCATGACGGCATCATCGGGGGCGACACAATCGAGTTTGCCACTGCAAAAGAGATTCGACGTCACAAACTTGAAAACGGTGAGTACATCCCCACCCTCGACCAGTATCTCAAGACTGCCAAGAAACTGAAAACAAAGTTGGTGTGCGAGCTCAAACCACATGCCGATAAAGACTTGGAGACTAAAGCCGTAAAGAAGATTCTCAAGTCCATGAAGAAATACGGTCTCGAGAACCGCGTCGTCTATATCACCTTTGCACGTACAGGCCTCGAGAAACTGATTGCCATGGCACCGAAAGGCACCGAGGTATATTACCTTACCGGCGAACTCACCCCGCAGCAGCTCAAGGACATGGGGGCTGCCGGCATGGACTACCATTATAGCGTATTCCGCAAGCACCCCGACTGGTACAAGCAGTGCCATGACCTGGGGCTCAAAGTCAACGTGTGGACTGTCAACACTGCCGACGTGCTGCAAGAAGTAATTGAGGCCGGTGCCGACTTCATCACCACCAACTCCCCCGAGCTGACACAGTACCTACTCAAAGAGGACACTCCGGTTCCTCCCTGCAGCAAGAAAATCGTATCGACAGGACGTATCAACAAGAACAACCCCTTGAGTTACCTGTTTGTTTATCCCGGCACATCATTCAAGGCCAACTTCAAGGGCAGCGGCATTGACATGAAAGTAAAACCGGGCAGCGGATACTTTGAGGTGGTTATCGACAACCTCAACCCCCACAAGGTTTATGCAGGGGCAAACGACTCTATCATCAATCTGGCATCGGGCCTTGGCGAAGGCATCCATCAGGTTGAGGTCAGTCTCATATATGAGGGTTATGCCGCACGTCCCGAGTTCCGCGGTTTCATGCCACACAAAGGCGCCATGCTGGTGGACGCACCCGAGCAGCCCAAACTCAAGTTGGAATTCATCGGCAACAGCATCACCTGCGGCTACGGCATTGAGGCTCCCGACAAAAGTTGCCCTTTCCGCGACTCAACCGAGAACCACTACTACACCTATGCAGCCCTGACTGCCCGCGCACTCAATGCCCAGGAGATGTGTGTTGCACGCTCGGGTATAGGCATTTACCGCAACTATAACGGCAAAGATGCGCCCAACACAATGGAACGCTGGTATGACTACACCTGCCTGCTGGACACTACCGACGAATGGGATTTTGAGGAATACCGACCTGACATTATCTGTATCAACCTGGGCACCAATGACCTTAGCACAAAACCGCACGATGTCAACCTCTATGAGAAGGCATACCTGAAGTTTGTACGCCACCTGCACGAGGTACAGCCACAGGCCAAGATTGTCGCACTCACAGGCTCGATGCTGGGCGGAGAAGCGCTCAAGGAACAAAAGACAGCGTTGAACAATATCGCCAATATCGTCAAGGACGAAGGCATCAAGTACTACCGATTTGACATGAGCGAGCAAGACGGGTCACTGGGCTATGGAGCCGGCTGGCACCCCTCACTGAAACAGCACGAGAAAATGGCGAGCGAACTAATCCCGTTCCTGCGCCAGGTTATTGCCGAATAATAGCGGCTTACAAACAGCAAATGGCAGGCACCAACTTTGGTTCCTGCCATTTGTATTATATTGTCACTCAATGTAAACTTTTAATCCATTTTGTTATGTCGGCAAGCACCTCGGGTGAGAAGGTTTCCCCTATTGTTCGGTACTCCTCAAATGCTCCTGTAGTGCAATGCTGGAACAGATGATTAAGGCCTTCGTATTCTTTGACAAGGTTCTTGCGGTTGCGGGGCAGTTTCTGCTTGATTGCGGTGAGATTAAGCGCCGAGATAACCTGGCAGTCCTTATCGCCATTTAGTGCCATAACGGGGCAGCGTATAGCCTTGATGTCGGGGGTCGGGTCATAATCAATAAACCACCTGATCCATGGTTGCGCCGATTTCTCCACGTTTTTGCGATATTGCTCCACCGTTACTGTTTGGTTTGAACCATTGATTTTGTACATCATGTTGACCTGGGCAGTTAGCGCCTCATCGCCTTTCACTCCAATGCCGGCAAGACCGACAACAAAGTCAACAACACCCTTAGCGCCAAGCATCATGGCAATATTTGCGCCCTCGCTATGTCCCAATACCCCGACCTTGCCGAAGCGTTTGTCGGCACGCAAGAGCTCAACACCGGCCTTGGCATCACGCACGAAATCGAGAGTCGTCGCATTGCGGACATCGCCACCGCGAGACTGGCCCACACCGCGATCATCGTAACGCAATGTTGCTATGCCATTTCTCGCCAAATAATCGGCAATAACGAGAAACAGCTTGTGTCCCAGGATTTCTTCGTCACGATTCTGCTGGCCACTGCCGGTTATCATCAGTACAACGGGCAACTTGCCATCTTTAATCTTTTCATAGCCAATGGGATATGTTATAGTTCCCGCGAGCGTCACTCCATCGGCACTGTTGGCGAATGTCACGTCACTTGTTGGCAAATCGTTGACAAGAGCCTCCATCTGAGGGCGGTTAAGTTTCTCAGTGCCACGGCTAAACTTCAACGGGAAAGAATTACCAAACTGCGTAAATATCCCGTCGATGACATCGCCTTGCAGCAAACCACTGTATGCAGCGCCCAGCATTTGTATCGTAACAGTGACCGAATCGCCCTTAATATCAGGCACAGCAGGGATATTCCTTGCCCCCTGGTCAGGACTGTCAAGCGTACAGACAAGTTTACCGTCATTGTCGTGGGCAAAATTCAGCACTATAGTTAACGAATTAGTGCCGACGGCCAGTTTACCCGTCCACGAACCAAGCACCGTACCATTAGCATCGGCAACGGCATTACCCAACAGCAAAATTATTGCAACAAATATACATTTAACCCTATTCATAATGCAAAGATAATCCTAATAAATCAAACTTAAAAGATAAATGAAGGGATGCTTTATTATAATCCTAAGTATCTTTCGAAGAAGGCTGTGATTTTTTCTATCACTGTTTGCTTCTTGGTGGTTCTATTGCCTCCTCCACCAAATCTTGACATGGGGGGCAGTATCTTGTCTATGTCAGTGCCTGTGGTTCTCACTTGACCATCTCTGAAGGCATTGTCTATGAACTTCCTTGTTTCCTCTGGCTTCAACTTTTCTTCATTGATGATGCTGACAAGGTCTTCTTCCTTCTTCTGCTTCACATACTGCTCCCAAGCACCTTCCACATCTTCCTCTGCATTGACTTGGGCAATGAAGCTTTCAATCAAGTCTTTCTTGCTCCTCAACTGCATGCTGGCTCCTATTGCCTTGCTGATATCCACAAGCAGTTCCTTGTTCTTGCAGTTGCTTTCATGATACTGCTTGACAAGCATCAAGATATAATCTATATTGACTTCAACCTGCCTTATGAGTTCTGTCTCAAAGATGAGGTCATCATTTACCACTTCCTTGTCTGTTGGGTGTTTTGGTCTCCACTTTTCCCTAAGATCAAGATAGTGGCTTTGGTAGTCCTGCATCTCACCATCAGTGAGCAGTTCCTGACCTTCAAACTGGTCAAATGATTGCAGGATGTTGATGCTCTTCAACAAACTGCCAAATAGTCCAATGAACCTTCTCTCTTCATTTTCACCCATTGCAGGCTTGCCTTCAGGGAACTCTTCTTTCAGCTGCTCTACAAGTTCTTTATATCCATAGCAGTGCTTGCCCTTGATGTTGTCATAGCCCTCATAGTAAGAGAGAAAGTCCTTCAAGAGCACTATGCTGCTTGCATCCTTGTCTCCAAAAAGCGCAATGGCATCATCAGTTTCCTTTTGCAGATTTCTGAAGCATACAATGTTGCCAAAGGTCTTGATTGAGTTGAGAATTCTGTTGGTTCTGCTATAACCTTGTATCAATCCA
>JAGHSV010000081.1 GCA_018065665.1 Candidatus Sodaliphilus aphodohippi | reverse complement strand
GTACTACGTTCTCGTTTACATCTTCTCCAACCTCGCTGCCTTTGGTGTTATCGCCGCTATCGAGCGTCAAACAGGCAAGGTGACTACCGATGATTACAACGGACTGTTCAAGACCAATCCCTGGTTGGCATTCACCATGATGCTCGCGATGTTCTCGTTGGGTGGTATTCCTCCCTTTGCAGGATTCTTCAGCAAGTTCTTCATCTTTGTTGGTGCTTGCCAGACAGGCAGCGTGGCCATCTATGTTCTCGTGTTCATCGCCTTGGTCAACACCATCATCTCGCTCTACTACTACCTGTTGGTTGTTAAGGCAATGTTCATCCGTCAGGACGAGTGCATTATCCCGACCATCAAGAGCGCCTGCCCCGAGCGTATAGCAATGATCGTTTGTGCGCTGGGCATCATCCTGATTGGACTTGCAAGCTGCATCTATACATCCCTCACCGGCATCACAGCCAGTGTCGAGCAGATGTTCGCTCTCATCTAAACGAAAATATTTCAACCTACACAAAATAGCGGCGTACCGGGCATTTCAGTCCCGGTACGCCGTTTTCTGCGGAGCTTTGATTATATATTAATTCAAGTAAATGTATCGTAAATAATGTAAAATACGAGCAGAATTCACACGCTGGTATTTGTTTTTAGTGACAGATTTATTAATTTTGCAATGAGAAACTAGGAATTTCTACACAATTTAACAACTTGTTACCTGCGTTAACTTAGTAAAATCGGTAGCTATGGCAAAGAGCAAGGACATAAATTTGATTGCTGAGAGCAGCAGCACCCGCACCGAGTGGGCGCTGGTGTCGGACGGCAACATCATTGAGCACGCCCTCACGCAGGGCTTGAACCCGTTTTTCCAGACCCGTCGCGAGATGAGTCATGTCATGCGCATGGAATTGCCGCCTGTGTTTTTTAACCATAGATGGAACCATATCTACTATTACGGCGCGGGTTGTACGTCTGACGAGAAAAGGAAGATTGTAGAGGCGTCACTCGTCGCGCAGTTCAAGACCCCTGTGACGGTGAAGAGCGACCTCCTTGGGGCAGCGCGTGGCCTGCTGGTGCGTGACCCGGGGCTTGCCTGCATCATTGGCACCGGTTCTAACTCTTGCTTCTACGACGGTGAGAATGTGGTCAAGAACGTTCGCTCGTCGGGGTTCATACTTGGTGACGAGGGTAGTGGCGCGGCATTGGGGCGTTTGTTCCTCAGCGATGCGCTCAAGAACATTGCACCCGCTTCTTTGGTTAACCAGTTCTTTGATGAGTTCAAGACCACGCCCGATGAGATTATGGATGCGGTTTATAGTAATCCTATGGCTGCCAAGAACCTGCGCAGCTATTCTTTCTTCCTGAGCGAGCATCTTGACAACTCATACGTTCGTGATCTCGTCTCGACCGAGTTTTCGCGTTTCTTTGAGCGCAATGTGTGCCAGTATGACTATGCCAACTATCCTGTCAGCATCGTGGGCTCGGTGGCAAGCACCTACAGCGAGATTCTGCTCGAGGTTGCTCAGCGCCACGGCATCACCATCCGCAAGATTATCCTGCGCAGTATGCCCGGACTCGTTACCTACCATACCACTTGACGATATCAGACAATGACGATAAAATAGCGGCGGCCCACTTCTTGATGTGGGTCGCCGCCTGTGTTATATCTCGGCTATAAGCCGTCGGGGTGATTACTTCAGTGAGTTGACATACTTGCGGAGGTCTTCGTTGTTCTGGTCATGGTCGAGCCATTTCTTGTAGTACTCCTTGGCTGCTGCCTCGTTTTTGTTGCAGGTCAGCTCATAGTTTGCCAGATAGTTGAAGGCGCTTACGTAGTAGCTGTCATAACCGCTGTTGTCTTCCTTGGCGTCAAGAATCTTCACGAGTTCCTTGAAGTAGGGAGCGGCCTTGCCGGTAATATTCTCGCCCTCGGACAACTTCTCAAGACGTGCCATTTTGTTGACGATAAGAACGTTGCCGGGCACTTTCTCGTTAACCTCGGTGAGATACTTGCGTGCATTCTCAATGGCAGCGCTTTTAACGTTGGCATCGGTAGCATCAACAGCCATGCTGTAGTAGCAGTTACCAAGGGTGTAGATGTCGTTGGCCTTAGAATCTTCGCCCTCAACAACTCGTTTGATGTACTCGATGGCCTTGTCGTAGTTCTTGGCGTCGGCATAGCTGTCGCTGAGGTTACGCATCAGGTCATAGTTCTTGGGGTTGATTTCGATAGCCTTCTCATAGGCTGCGATAGCCTCCTCGGCGTTACCAACCTTCTGCAGAGCCTGGGCATAGTCGGTGTAGTCGCGAGACTGATAGTCGGCGTCGGCGGGCTGGGGCATTGCAAAGAATGCTTTACCGTCGATGACAGCCTTGTCCCACTGCTCCAGCTGAACGTCGTTGTAGAGTTTCATGCGCTGCATGAAGAACACCTTGGGATCGTTCTTGTCCAGTTTGTTGATCAGGCTTGAAGCCAGGTCGTATGATTTCTGGTAATTCTCGCCGAAGAACAACAGCTGAACATAGCGTACCTCGTCCTGAGCAAAGTGGTTGGGGTTCTGGATGTACTCACCATATTTCTCGGCTGCCTTGCCGCCCTGGTTGTCGCTGTAGTACTTCTCGGCAAGCTGGCGCTGTACGAGGGCCGAGTTGGGGCGCTTGGCGTTGAGTTCCTCAAGGCGTTCGAGTGCCATCGAGGGGTTCACGTTGAAATAGGTGTTTGCATATTTCACATAGGCCTCAACGTTGTCGGGGTCGTTGGTGAATGCGAGCTCATACTGGCCTGCCGATTTGCCCCAGTCCTTGAGGTCGGCATAGGTGTCGCCTTCAAAGATGTAGGAGTCGGGATCGTTGGCGTGCCACTTGCGGGCGTTCTTGATGCACTTCTCAATCTCGCTGGCATACTTGGTCGGGTTGACGTCATAGTAGGCGCGTGCAATGGCGGTCTCCAGTTTTGAGTCTTTCTTCGACAGCTTGCGTGCAGCGTCAAACTGGGCGGGCTTTGCGCCGTTCTTCAGTGCCAACTGGCCCTGGCCAACATAGTTCAGGGGGAAGTTTGCGTCTGCGGCAACACCCTTGTCAAAGTAAGACTGTGCTGTTGCTGCGTCACCCTGATGCAGTGCAATCTGACCCAGGTAGTAGAATGCCTCGGCTTTGTTCGAGGCTGAACTCAGGTTACGCTCGAGAAGTTCTTTCGCATTGTCGAGCTGGTCTACCTTGTAGTACTCGATACCATCTTTGTAGCCCTGTGCAAAGCTGCTGATGGATGCTCCCGCAATCAAGAGGGAAGCGGCAAAAATCTTAAGTTTCATGATCGTAAGTATTAAAATGTTATTATTATATTTTCAAGTTTGTTTGTTAGACTATGCAAAACCCAAAAAGTTACTTCGTGACCTCAACATATCTTACAGGTTCGGCTGCAGGAAGGATGCCGGTTTGCAAAATTATCTTCTGGCCGATGACACCTGTCAGGAACGAGTAGAACCCGTGGTCGAGCGTGCCGCCTGCCGATGCATCGATGGCCCAGATGGTGCGGAACAGGGGATAACTGCCGTCATTGATGTAGGCCTGGTAGGGTTTGTAACCGCGCACCTGGTCGTCGCCGCGGATGTCCATCACCTTGATGCGGTTGGTGAACGGGATGGCCGAGATCTCGTTCTTGTCGCGCAGTTCGTTTACCTTTTCCTCCATGGTCTTGGCAACTGCCTCCATGTTCTCGCTAATCCAGCTGACGCCGACAAAACCGATGGCGTTCTTGGTGCTCTCGACGGCCTCAAACACCTCCTCGGTCGACTTCTTGGCAAACACATTGGTTCCAAACTGGCCGCCGCCCAGGAACCGGTCCTTGATGTAATGGACAATCCCGCTGCCCGAGTTGTCAAACACGATTTTTATCGAGTCGTTCTTCAGACTGGTGGGGAACACGTCTCCCCAGCGCTTGGCCTTGCCGGTAAAGATGTCGCGCAGGTCCTGCATCGACAGTTCGTCAATGTCGTTGGTGTTGTTGACGATGATGGCAACGGCGTCAACGGCAATCTTGCGGCTGCGGTAGGCGCGGCCCTGCTTCTTCAGGATGTCGCGCTGTGCGTCGGTCAGGTCACGCGAGGTGATAATCAGGTCGCAGTGCTTGTGCAGCAGCGAGTCGAGCGCCGATGCCTCGTCCATATAATGCG
>JAGHSV010000086.1 GCA_018065665.1 Candidatus Sodaliphilus aphodohippi | reverse complement strand
GTATATGGCATTTATCAACAGAGCACGAAGAAGCAAATTGGGTTATCGCAGATATTGACGAAGGAACCGTGCAGTGTGGGATTTTTCGTTCTTAGCGACTTCCTCGGGTGTGCCAACAGCGACAACCTGGCCTCCGTTGTCACCGCCTTCGGGTCCAAGGTCAATAATGTGGTCGGCACATTTGATAACATCCATATTGTGTTCTATAATAATAATGGTGTGCCCCTGGTCAATCAGACGGTTAAAAGAGTTGAGAAGCGTCTTGATGTCATGGAAGTGCAAACCAGTAGTTGGTTCATCAAATATAAATAATGTGTGGCCACGGCGTTCACCACTCATAAAATATGCCAACTTGACGCGCTGATTTTCGCCACCCGACAGAGTTGAGGACGACTGCCCCAATTTGATGTATCCCAGCCCCACATCCTGCAACGGTTTGAGACGTTTAACAATCTTCGCGGTGTTAGCAGAATCGTCCTGTTCAAAGAACTCGATTGCCTGATTGACGGTCATATCCAGAATGTCGCTAATGGACTTGCCACGATAGAGCACATCAAGGACTTCGCGACCATAACGCTTGCCGTGACATGCTTCACAGGTGAGTGTGATATCGGCCATAAACTGCATCTCGATGGTGATTGTGCCGTCGCCCTTGCACTCCTCGCAACGGCCACCAGGGGTATTAAATGAGAAATACTTAGCCGAGAAGCCCATCTGCTTGGAAAGTTGCTGAGAAGCAAACAAATTGCGAATCTCGTCAAACGCCTTGAGATAAATGGCAGGATTGCTACGCGAACTCTTTCCGATTGGGTTCTGATCCACAAACTCCACTGCAGTGATGCGGTCAATGTCGCCAGTCACAGTCGAATGTGTTCCCGGAGCATCAACAGGTTGGTCAAAATGACGTGCAAGCACACGATAGAGAATATCATTGACAAGGGTTGATTTGCCGGACCCACTAACGCCAGTGACAACAGTCATCACCCCAAGCGGGAAACGGGCATCCACGGCCTTGAGATTATTCTCGGCCGCGCCCTTCACTTCGATAAAATCACGCCATCGGCGACGATGCTTGGGGACATCAATACTCGCCTGTCCCGTGAGATATCTTGCCGTATAACTTGTTTGAGTATGCGATGACAACAATTCAGGAGTTCCGCTAAAGACAATTTGCCCACCTTTGCGTCCAGCCTGAGGGCCGACATCAATAATATAATCGGCAGCACGCATAATCTCTTCATCGTGCTCAACAACAACAACCGTATTGCCCAACTGCTGTAACGAACGAAGAACCTTAATCAGCCTGTCGGTGTCGCGAGAATGCAAACCGATGCTGGGTTCATCAAGTATATAAAGAGAGCCGACAAGCGAACTACCGAGCGATGTTGCAAGATTGCATCGTTGACTCTCACCGCCCGACAACGAACTAGACAATCGGTCAAGTGTCAGATAACCGAGTCCAACCTCGTTCAAAAATGCCAAACGATTGTTTATCTCAAGCAAAAGACGTTTAGCCACACGTGCATCATTGTCATCAAGTTGAATATTGGCAAACCACTCGGACAAATGCTCGACAGGCATCGAAACAATTTCGTTAATAGTTTTGCCCGCGACCTTAACATAGGAAGCCTCGGATTTGAGCCGCGAACCATGGCACTGCGGGCAGACGGCCTTGCCGCGATAACGAGCCAACATCACCCTATACTGCACTGCATAGGATTTGCTCTTGACAAACTCAAAGAATGCATCAATGCCACCAAAGCCATCACCGCCATGCCAAAGAAAATCTTTTTCTTCCTGAGTCAACTGATAGTATGGACGATGTATGGGAAAACCGCGGCGCGAAGCAACATGGACAAACTCATTCTTCCACTCCCCCATGACCTGACCACGCCAGCACATGACGGCATCGTCATAAACCGAAAGCGTCTTGTCGGGAATCACGAGTTTCTCGTCAACGCCCAAAACCTTACCAAAACCTTCACAAAGCGTACAAGCACCTATCGGGTTGTTGAAGTTGAACATCAAATCATCGGGGACACGAAAAGTCATGCCATCGGCCTCGAAACGGGTCGAGAAACGATGTCGCTTGACTTCATCGGGGAGCATCATCAGCACGATGCACTCTCCCCCACCTTCATAGAATGCTGTCTCAAGCGAGTCGAGCAGCCTCATCTCGTCATCCTTGTCGCCACTGACCGCCATTCGGTCAATCAACAAAGTAGAGTTTGACTCGTTCAACAAATCAGCATCGCACCTGGCAATTGCATCAGCAATCGACATAAAATTGCCGTCATGCTCAATGCGCGAATACCCTCCCTGTGCATAAATCTCAAGTTGTGCGACAAAAGAGCGTCCCTCGGGAACATTGATGGGAACCACCAGCGCAAAACGTGTGCCCTCGGGGTATGAATTCACACAGTTAACAACATCGGCTGATGTATGCTTCTTAACTACCTGTCCCGACACTGGCGACACTGTCTTGCCTACACGAGAAAACAGCAAACGCAGATAGTCATAAATCTCGGTTGAAGTGCCGACAGTGCTGCGCGAATTACGCGTGTTGACCTTTTGCTCTATGGCAATGGCAGGCGGCAAACCCTTGATAAAATCACATTCGGGCTTAGACATACGCCCCAAGAACTGGCGGGCATAGGACGAAAGACTCTCTACATATCGCCGTTGTCCCTCGGCATAGAGTGTGTCAAAAGCCAATGATGACTTACCCGAACCCGAGAGCCCGGTAATCACCACAAACTTGTTGCGCGGAATCTCAACGTCAATATTCTTGAGATTATTGACGCGAGCACCCTTTATGACAATATTGCCGACGTTGTCCATAATTAGAGACTGCAAAGTTACCAAAATTACGCCAAACCAAACACCTAAAGATGCAAACAAAGCAAAAAAAAGCATAAAAATCAGCCTAAATTTGTGTAATTGAGAAAAAAAGTCTAATTTTATTGCCTGAAATATCAAGGTTGGCATTAACTTTGCATATTGATATAAACGAGAAAACATAAAACATCAATAATTAAAGCAAAATTGTTATGAAACCATTACACATTGTACTTGCTGTAATCGGCGGCACAATTGCCGGCGCAGCCATCGGTCTGCTGTTTGCACCCGAGAAAGGAAAAGACACCCGTTCAAAAATCGCCGAGATTCTTCGCGAGAAAGGCATCAACCTGAAAGGCTCGAAGATGGACGAACTCGTTGACGAACTCACCGAAGAGATTGCCGAGACAGAGAATTAATAACAAAAAAAATACATATAACATGAATAAAGCATTAGGTATTTTATACGCATTCCTGGGCGGAGCCATTGTCGGCTGCTCACTTGCCCTGCTGTATGCCCCCGAAAAAGGCAGCGACCTGCGTGCACGCATTAAAGAAATGCTCAAGAAACGTGGCATTGATTTCTCGGACGACGAAGTTGAAAAACTCGTTAAACAAATCAGCGCACAAATCGAGGAATAACAATCAACAAACCCAACACGTATTGCGCACAAACAGCCCACAAGCCAATTGTGCGCAATACTAACCTAACACAACAAAGATGGACCAACCAGTGGATTACAAAAAACTGCTACTTGAAGCAAAAGAGCACTTCAAGTTGGAAATGGACTATACCAAACTGACAGCAGTAGAGAAAACCTCAATCCTATTGTCACGCATTGCCCTCGTCGGGGCCCTTGCGATTGTGGGCGGTATCGTGATGTTCTTTATCTCAACAGCATTGGCAACAGTGCTTGCCAAGGCGACAGGCAGCGAGTTCGCGGCCAACATGATAATAGCAGCAATACTCATAGTAATCGCCATACTGATTGGATTCCTGCGCAAGCCGCTCATCATGGATCCCATCACACGATTCGTTACCAAGTTATTTCTAAACCCCAACGACAATGACTGACAACAAGACAAACCAATCAACCACGCCATCGGTACAAAAAGAATGGAAAGGTATGACCCTGGAGGAACTTCGCATGCGTCGTGCCATGTCGTTAGTCCGTCGAGAAATGGGCCGCGCGCGCATCATGCAGAATTTTGAGAACACGCGCACACAGGTACAATCAAACGGTATCAGAGGCTTGCTATTCTCGAGCAAGACCGTTGCCCGTCTCAAGACAGCCGACTATTTGCTGCTTGGGGCAAAAATTGCAGGTTTTGTATTCAAGAGATTCATTCGCAAAAGAAGATAAGGATTGCAAAAGTCATTTTTTTCAATAAAAATTATTTGTTATTAGATAATTTTTGTTAACTTTGCACCATCAAAGTAAATCTTTGAACTAAAAACAACACTAAATATTAATTTAAAAAACCAAATTTGCCTATAGACTATACGACTACTTATTAACTGAAAAATAAGTTGTTATGAATAGTTATTCTGACAGAAGCGATGACCAATTGATATCGCTGTATGTCAACGGAGACAATGAAGCCTTTGATGCTCTGTTAGAGCGTCACAAGGATTTTGTTTATGGTTATATCTTCCATGTTGTCAAAAACGAAGACGTCGCAAACGACATATTCCAAGAAACATTCGTAAAGGTAATCACCTCATTAACCAGTGGCCGGTATACCGAGAACGGTAAATTCTCGGCATGGGTGACACGTATTGCCCACAACCGCATCATAGATTATTACCGTCAGGTCAAAAACGAGGCATTACAGTCAACTGACGCCACCGAATTAAATATACTCAACCGCAAGGAATATAGCGAAGCGACTATTGAAGACTCAATGGTTAGCACACAGATTCACGAGGATGTCAGAAAACTCATTTGCCATCTGCCCTCACTGCAGCGCGAAGTAGTCATCATGAGATACTACAAAGACATGAGTTTCAAAGAAATCAGCGAGACAACCAAAGTCAGCATTAACACAGCACTTGGACGTATGCGCTACGCCCTGATAAACTTGCGACGCCTTGCCGACGAACACCAGATTTCATTATCAATTTGACTTAATTCAAGGACATTTGATATACATAGAAT
>JAGHSV010000018.1 GCA_018065665.1 Candidatus Sodaliphilus aphodohippi | reverse complement strand
CGAAGCGCCTGTCGAGCAGTGCCACGTCATCAGCGGGCGTGTGCTCAGCGAGTGGAAAAAGGCTCCCGTGGAGGGGGCGACCATCAACCTGCTCGCGCCCAAGGTTGGCGCCGCATTGGTGGGCATCACCGACAAGGACGGGCACTTTGACATCACGGTGGACAACATGCCCGAGGACACGAGGTGCGTGCTGCAGGCCATCAACAAAAAAGGCGGCAAGGAGATGAACGTCGAGATAGAGCCGGACTTGGCAGCCGCAAAGTACGGGACAGCCGCCCCCGTCGCAGAGGGTTCCGGCTCATGGGAGTCGATGAGGTCCGGGGAGGACAAGCGCATCACCCTGACCGGAGGCGAGAGGACCCTGCTGCTCAGCGAGCTCGAGGTGAAGGCGCAGCAAAAGGCGCCGCCCGAGGATGTCTTCGAGATGCTCGCTTCGCAGACCAAGCGTGCCGAAGACTTCGAGAAGAGCCACATCACCTCGCTCGAACAGTACCTGAGAACACTGGCAAGCGTTGTGGTGCGGAACGGCAATGTATATTCGGTCAGAGGCGCAAAACAGGACAAGGTTGCTTTCTTCATAGACGGAATATACATTCAGACAACTCAGGATATGATAGCAGAATATGGAGAAAAAACAATAGCGGAAACAGTCGGCACCGAAGTAAGAGGGGCATTCCCTAAACAGCTAAGCCGTGAAAGATGGTTTGCTACAGGAGGTCTGCTAACTGCAGAAGAATACATTAACATGGTGTCTGGTTCCGAATCCATGATAAAGATAATTGAAGAAATGGTGCCGTTTTCGTCAATCGGTCGAATCGACTTTTTCCAAAGCAGCAATGCCGTGATTCTGGGTGGTGCAAGGACATACGGCGGTGCCATTTACATAACGACAAAGACGGGAATGGATGGCATCAAGGATGCCGCAAAGAACTACTATCTGCACCTGTTCACGCCATTAGGCTATCAGAAACCAGTGGAGTTCTACTCACCCCAATATGACAAGGGCATGCAGAGGACGAAATCGACATGCGCAACACCGTCTATTGGAACCCGGCAGTGGAAGTGCAGGCAGAAGGCAAGTCCGAGCTCAGTTTCTGGACCAACAGCGTTAGCGGCACGACCTACACCATCAAAGTCGAGGGTGTCAACGATGCCGGAGAGCTAATACACAAATCAACAAAGATGAAGATAAAATAAGCATTAACTTGAATAAATCCACTACTTTGTTTAAAATGACTTATTTAAAATTAACATCACCTAAAAGAATTAGTATGGAAAAGAAAAAAATCAGCAAATCAGATTTGCAATTAAATGTAAGTGAAGTAACATCTCTTGCAGACTCCACTCCATCAGGAAGCCCCAAAGATGCTTCTGCAAATATTGCTTGTCAGATGTCAAAAGAAAAGTGCGTTGAATGGACATTCAACTCCGCATGTTTTTGTATGACTCAGAATGCTGGCGAGGATTGCCGCGAGACGCTCGTTTGCCAGGAGTCGGACTCAGCCGGGTTGGCCTGCTGCGCCCCAAACGACACCCAAGACCCCAACGCCTGCGTTATTACCGGGGAATGCAATCCAACCGAATATTGCGTCAGCAACGACAATTGTGAAACGACAAACGGGTGCAACATGACTGATACCTGCGAGACGAACGGAGTTTGCCCCCAATTATCTGTCGTTTGTCCCGAGACTTCAGAATGCACAAGCGAGCAATGCGCCGCAACCGATGTTAATTGCGCCGAGACCGACACCTGCGGCATTGAGGAATGAGACAACTAATTTACAATCTACAGTCATGAAAAAGGCAGTTTCACTCTTATTGCTCCTGTGTGCTGCATCGCTTGCCGCCAGCGGCCAGCTGATGGACACGATTGCGGCGCGGCTGGACTACCAGCGCATGGCGTTCCCGCAGGAGAAGGTCCATGTCACGACCGACCGTTCGCAGTACCTCACCGGGGACACGATTTGGCTGAGGGCGTTTGTCGTCGATGCCTCGACGCACCGCCCGTCCGAGCTGAGCAAGTTCGTGTACGTTGACCTGCTCAGCCCCGTCGACTCCGTGTCCTGCCGCGTCAAGCTGCGCCGGGACAGCGGGGCATACTGCGGATACATACCGCTTGACGTGCAGATGCCGGAGGGCGACTACACCATAGCTTCGCACACCATGTTCATGGAGAGCATGCCCGAGGACTACTTCTTCAGGAAACAGGTCAGGGTGCGAAGCGCGCTCGCCGTCAAGAGCGAGATTGCCGTCACGCAGTCGTGGAACGGGGACAATCTCGAAGTCGGCGTCAGGTACTTTGCCGCCGCCACGGGCGAACCGCTGCCCTCCCGCACCATGGCGGCGACACTCGACGACGGCAGGACGCGAGACAAGTTCAGCGACGACAACGGGGTGAAG
>JAGHSV010000012.1 GCA_018065665.1 Candidatus Sodaliphilus aphodohippi | reverse complement strand
AGTTGAGCAGGAAGTAACCGTCGCTCTTGCCGTACCATCCCCAGTTGATGTGGAACATGCCGTTGCCGTTATATCCGTCGCACACAAAGGCATGGCCGCTGCTGCCATACTTGGTCCCGCACAATACCGTGGGACGGCCCGATGCAAGTTCATTATATTGGATGCTATCCCATTGCTCGGCAGTGTAATGAGTGCGATACAGATACCGTGTCGTGGGTGAATAGCCAAAGTAACGGGTGAGTACTTCGGGGAGATTCCTGGTTGAAGCTCCCGATGAGGAGTCGTAGTTCATCTCCAATGACTGCCCCACAAAGAGCATCAACATTGCTACATCATCGGCTGCCGGGCCACTGGTATCATCATAGTGGTAGTAGTCCTTGATATTGCTCCAACCCGGAAACAGGCTGGCATCAAGTTCCGGCATTTCGATTTTGAGAGTGCTTGTTGTATAGGCAGGGATATTCTCTGACACGGTGGCGGGCCAGCGATAGTAACTCATCACCTGCGCCATGGCAGTTGCAACACAACCTGTAGCTGCGCGTGACCCCGATGACAGTACGGGGCAGGCATTGTTCCAGGGGGCACTCTGGTTCCATCTGGCCATTACCAATGGCGTGATTGCCGCGCAGCCTTGAAGCGAGGTCGGTTTTTCAAATTTGAGGTCTCCATTTGCCGCTGCCGCATAGGCTTCGAGCAGGTCTGCCAGACCTTCGGGAACGTCGTTAGGGTCAAATGTGTTGCCGTCGCTGTAACCCAATACCGCTGGCATCGTGTCGTCGCCGGCTGCAATGACAAATTTGCTGTCGTTGCCAAAAATATAGTAGGCTGGGGCAGCGGTTTGTTGCCCGTTGCGGCTCTTGGCTTTTGCTGACGCCTTTGCAGTTGCCGACTCAAACGACAACCCGCGCGCCGACATAAACGCTCTGGCATTCTCCAGCGCCTTAGACTGGCTGATGGGGGTCGCATTCACCGTCATTGCCACTATCAAGGCAATAACCATCGTTATAAAATATCTTACTTTCATGACTATGTATAATAATTTCCCCAAAATTACTATTTTTTTATGACAATGGCAACCATATTTTTATATTTGTATCTATAAAATGACAGTGCAACTGAATATTACAGCTGCACTGTCATTATTTATCTTGCTAACCGTGATTAACGGCGGCGCATCATCTTCATGGGGTTTTTCATTGTTGATGCCATGTGCATCATCTTGCGGGTCTGGTCAAATTGTTTCAGCAGGCGATTGACTTCCTGAATGCTTGTCCCGCTGCCCTTGGCAATGCGCTGACGGCGTGTGCCGTTCATGCACTCGGGATGTTCGCGCTCGTAGGGGGTCATGGAGTGGATGACTGCCTCTATGCCCTTGAATGCGCTGTCATCGATGTCAAGGTCTTTGATGGCTTTGCCTACGCCTGGAATCATTGACGCAAGGTCTTTGATGTTACCCATTTTCTTGATTTGTTGGATTTGCTTGAGGAAGTCATTGAAGTCAAACTGGTTTTTTGCCAACTTCTTTTGCAGCTTGCGTGCCTCTTCCTCGTCATATTGCTGCTGCATGCGGTCAACAAACGATACGATATCACCCATGCCCAGGATACGGTCGGCCATACCAGAGGGGCGGAATGGGTCGATGGCTTCGAGTTTCTCGCCTGTACCAACAAACTTGATGGGTTTGTCAACAACATAGCGTACCGACAGAGCGGCACCACCTCGTGTGTCACCATCGAGTTTGGTGAGGATAACACCGTCAATCTCAAGTCGCTCGTTGAATATCTTTGCGGTATTAACTGCTTCTTGACCAATCATGGCATCGATAACCAGCAATGTCTCGTTGGGGGTGACAGCATCTTTGATGTTCTTGATTTGCACCATCAGTTCCTCGTCAATGGACTGACGACCGGCAGTATCGACGATTACAACGTCAAAACCCTCGGTGCGAGCCTGTTCTACAGCATTTTTGGCTACTGCAACGGGATCGGTAGCTCCTTGCTCGAGGTGGATGGGTACTTCGGCTGTCTCGGCAAGTGTGCGCAGCTGTTCCATAGCCGCTGGGCGGAAGGTATCGCAGGCTGCAAGAAGCGGTTTGCGGTGCTGTTTCTTCAGCATCAGCGCCAGTTTACCGCTCATGGTGGTTTTACCGGCACCGTTGAGACCTGCCATCAGGATTACGGCGGGTTTGCCGGGTGCTGCCTCGATGTTCAGCGGGGCTTGTTCGCCACCCATCAACTCGGCGAGTTCGTCATGAACGATTTTTACCATCAGCTCACTGGGCTTCAGGGCATTGATGACGTTGGCACCCATTGCTTTGGCCTTGACCTTGTCAACGAACTGCTTTGCTACTTTATACTCGACATCGGCGTCGATGAGTGCGCGGCGCACCTCTTTCAGCGTCTCGGCTACATTAATCTCGGTAATCTTGCCTTGACCTTTCAGCAACTTGAATGATCTTTCAAGTTTCTCAGATAGATTGTCAAACATTTCTTATCTATAGTTTTTGTATTTTATTCAACTTGTGTTAACAAACTGCAAAATTAACGATTTTTACCCACATTGGCAAGCGTAATGGCGATTTGGGCTACTGAAACCGACATTTTTTTGTTTTTTTGTGTTTATGAATCGTTGTGCGAAATAAAAAAAGCGGTTTGGGATTGTGTTGTCCTAAACCGCAATGATATTTGATATTATTATCAGTTATTTCAATTTGCTGAAAGCCTCGTTAATCTTGGCTGCAATGGCTGTCATCTCATCGGCAGGGAGTTCCAACTTTGGTTTTGCAAAGTTCATGTCACCCTCGCAGTTGATGGGTGCCAGGTGGATATGGCAGTGGGGAACTTCAAGCCCCAATACAGCAACGGCGATTCGTTCGCATGGCATAACCTGTTTCATCGCTGTTGCCACTCGGCGCGCAAATGCCCACAGCCCTTGATAAGACTTTTCGTCAAGGTCGAAGATGTAGTTTACTTCTTTCTTGGGAATTACCAAGGTGTGGCCTTTGGCAACGGGGTTTATGTCAAGAAATGCATAGTAGTTTTCGTCCTCGGCAACCTTGTAACTCGGGATTTCGCCATTAGCGATTTTGCTGAATATTGTAGCCATTGTTCTGATCAGATAGAGATGTTAACGATTTCAAAATTCATCACGCCGGCAGGTGCCGCAATTTCAACGATGTCACCCACTTTGTGCCCGAGTAACCCTTTGGCGATCGGGGTTGTAATGCTGATTTTACCTTCACGCAGGTTGGCTTCGGTCTCGGTAACGATGGTGTAGGTCATCTGTGCATTGTTCTTGATGTTTTTGATGGTTACTTTGTTGAGCAGCTGTACCTCGTCGGTGCCGATGGCGCTCTCGTCAATGATGCGGGCATTGGCGATAATGGTTTTCAATTCTGAAATTTTGGCTTCGAGCATGCCTTGACGTTCTTTGGCTGCATCGTACTCTGCGTTTTCCGAGAGGTCGCCTTTGTCGCGTGCCTCTACGATAGCACGAACTACGTCGGGACGCTCAACATTCTCGAGATGTGCGAGTTCCGCCATTTTCTTATCGTAACCTTCTTTGGTCATGTAGGTAATAGCCATGGTTATTTGGTATTTTTTTTAGTGTTAGTAAAAAATAGAAGAATCTCCGCAATGCGCGAGACTCCTCGTGATGATAATTTCACTTTTTTCGTTGCAAAGTTACTAACTTTTTAATGATTAACACAACTTTTTATGTGATTTTTTTTTGATTTTCAGTTTTATTAACCATCTATCGCTTCCACTGTTTGACAAGTAAATGTATTCCAGCTGCTGTTGCAATTGCTGTTGCAATCGCTGCTAACGCGATGTAGCCGCATTCCATGGCCACCACGACGGCAACGCTAACGGCAAGTGTCCATAGCATGTTCATCGCTGTGGCACCCGACAGGCGTAGGTGATATATGCCGAAGTAAACGACACCTATGATTATTGTATAGACTATATACCAGACAATAAACGCCCAACCAAGCCCTGTGAGCCCCCACAAGGAATAGCAAACAATGTTTAGGGCGAGTCCGACGGCTGCACTCAGGCTCTCGGTGACAAGGTATATTTTGCCTGAACCTTTGGCCAGTATCACGAATGCCATGCACCATGAAACGGCTCTGAATAATGTCCCCAACATTCCCCATGCGATAAACGGAAGAATGGCGTTGAACTCACTGCTGTATAAGATTGTCACAACTGGTGTGCGCAGCAAGACAAACAACGTGATAACTGGAGCAAGAACAAGCAACGCGATGTTGATTTCCTGTGAGACATATATTCGCAGGCGTGAAGGAGACTCGGCAACTTTGGCAAGGCGGGGGTAGTATTCCATGCCAAGTGCTGTCAAAATCAATCCCGTATATTTATTTATTAATGTGTAACCGGCCTGATAAAGGCCAACTTCGCTTGTGCCGGCTTGCTGATTGAGCCATGCACTGAATAGGTAGGTGGCGAGAATCGTGACGAAGTTACCGATGGTCATGAAAATTCCGAGCGACACAAATGCCTTGCCCATTGAGAATGTTTCATGCACGCTGACCTTTTCACGAGGATACTCTTTGTTTCGCAAAATAGTGGCAAATAAAGCGATACTTGCCGCGTACGCTATTATTGAGGGCAGCACACTGGCTTCGCGCAGCCAGTAGAATAGCGGAATTGAGACCACAAGACCTGTGATTGTTCCCATCAATGTGACGTGTGCCAGTTTTTTGAGGCGGGCAAGTCCTTGGAATACTGCATATTCACCATTTGTTATTGCCATTAGCAGAACTGCGCTGCTCAATGCAACAAATCCCCAGATGTGTGCTTCGTCGCCAAAGGTAACGGTACTCAGCACAGGCGCAAGACTGATGGTGAGAATTGCACCTGCCAGTCCAAGCCACAACGACCATCGGCGTACAACTGTGATGATTCGTCCGATTAGTTTCGTGTCATTGCCGTCGGTGGCTTGTGATATGTCACGCACACTGCTGCTGCGTATGCCCAGGTTGGTGGCGATGTTGAGCATCTCGAGGGCATTGTTGAATAGACCAAACAATCCGACTCCAAGGGTGCCAATCCAGATTGCAACCAGTTTTGTGCGTATAATGGAGCACAGGACACCAACGGCCTGGACACCACCAAAGATGCCCATTGCCTTCATCGTGAGTCTTGATATCCCGTCTCGTTTCGCCATTTTAAAGTTTTATCCGATAAGTGTTATATACGATGCCACGACCGCCAAGGCGGTTCTTTTGCGTTACTAAACCCTCGTTTAATATCTTGCCATGATTTTCACATGAGATACCAAAGTCAAAGTAACGGAATCCACGTTCGGCAAAAGTTTTGATTAGTGTGTCAAACAAAAGAGGCAGTGCTTTTAATTCTCGCCCTTTTGATGACGAGGCTATGTACTGGCTGTGAGCCGTGGGTCCTGCAAGGTACATGACTGTTCCTGCCAAAATCTCATTATCCACGGTTGCCGTGAACAGTTTGATATTCTCGGGGAAACGTGACATCAGCAGTTTCATCTCCTCGGCTGTATGGACGGGTAGTGTATCGTGCCGTTCCTGCAGCACTTCTGACAATACTTTCCAATATCCATCTATATCGTTGCTGACATTGATTTCAATGCCGTTGCGATGTGCCTGGTTCACAGAACTGCGGTTACCCCGGTCAAGACCGATGGCATTAGCCAGGTCAATGCTTGCCGACAGGCTGCTTTCGGTCAATTGTGCTCCGTGACAGAAGATGGCGTATAAATCTTCTTCGGCAGGGTAGCGGTGATATATATGCGGCACGGCTTTATATACTATCTCGTCAATTCCCCGATCTTTCAGAAAACGGGTAGCGGCAGCCATAACATTCATTATCGATACAGCATCACAATTATTGGTCATCAGCCACCCGCCGTATGTGAGACCTTGATGGGACCAGAGGGTATTGTCAACGCGGTTGGCAGGAAGCAATGCAATGGGCTTGCCACCGGCAAATGCCATTAGCGAGAAGTCGGCAAATCGGTCGCTATGGTAGTCCATATATTGCCGGTTGTGCATGAACGTCGCGTTGCGTGTAACCGCAACTGTTTCGTTCCACAAATCCTGCATGCCGGTGTCGTATAATCTGATTTCTATCATAGAAAATTTATTGTTTTAAGTACTCTTCTGGATTACAGGCTTTTTGTTCATGCCTAAGTTCAAAATGAAGGGAATGTCTGTTATTGATTGGGCTAATGCCAATCTCACCCAGTTGCTGCAATTGCTCGACACGTTGCCCTTTCTTGACCATGATTGTTGCCAGGTTGCCATAGACGCTCATATATTCGCCATGTCTAACGATTACCATGTTTGAATTGTCCGGTAGGCAATAGATGGCACTTACCTGACCTCGTTCGACTGCAACAGCAACCGGATGTCGGTCGAGGCAGTTGATATCAATGCCATTGTTGTAGAACATGATCCGTTCAGCATTGGGATAGTGTTGACGGCCAAACCCAATTGCGATTGAGTGTTTGCCCAGCACAGGGTAGGGAAGGCTGTTCCTCATTGCCTCCATGTCAACAGGCTCAGGGGCGTCATTGCTTGTTGCGCTGGTGGCAATGCGTTCGTACTCCCTGTCAAGATGTCCAATACGCCGGCCTTTGTCGTTAACGGCTGCTGTCAGATTCTTGTCGTTCATTTGTGAGACCAGATTCATGGCAGTGCGATACTTTTCCATCAAGGTTATGCGGTTGGTGTTGCATGCTTCTAATCGTGTTCTCTTGAGAGTGGTCAATGAGTTCAGACTGTCTTGTTTGTTACTTAGGGATGCCAGTGAGGCCGTTATGCCTTGACTCTTTTCTTTTCGCCATTGTGACAGTTGCCAGATGTGTACTGCCCGTTGCCATGCCTGATGAAACGAAGAGGCAGCAAAGATGAAGGCTAGCCGGTCGGTTGCGCTCGAGTGGGTGTTTATGTTGCGTACTACGGCGGCATATTGTGAGCGAAGCGCTGCAAGATGCCCTTTTTGCCTGGTGATGTCGGCCTCGATGTCTTGTTGCCTGCTTTTGAGACTGGTTAACTGCGCCTCGAGTTGAACGATGTCATGTTCCTGACGTGTCAGCAGCGAGGTGATGTCGTTAAGTGCTGCAATGGCCTGTTCGTGGTCACTGGTTGCGCCAACTGTATTGCTCGTTGCGATGGCAGCGATGGCAATAAAAGCAGATATGGCAGTCCTGACTCTCACGGCAAGTTGTACTGTTGTTTATTCGGCGGTAAAAAGAGAATTGAGACTCTTTAACTCGATTTTCTTGTAGTTTGATGGAATTGCGGTATCAATCTTTATGTCCTTGTTCCATGTTATATCGCGGTAAGATAGTTCAAAATTCAGTTCGGTCCCCTTGGCCGTACCGTTGATGCCGATGGAGTGTGCCACCATGCCGGCTGTTGTGGGTTGAATATTGTCGTATTCTACTTTATAAGTTTGGTCAGACTTGGATGCCGTTGTAATGTTTAGGGACTCAATGCACCCGTTTTTGTCAAAATCAAAGCTGTATGTGATGCCCTTTGCCTGTATCTCGGGGGTGATGTTATATCCATTACTGTTAGAGGTTACAGTTGCGTTCTTTGCATTTGCCTTGTCAAGGGTGCCCTTGCCTAACACGAATGCCCGTCCCAGATACAGGTCTTGAACATTGCTGATTGTTGCGGGGAGGTTTCCGGTCAATGTCGAGATTGCGGCTGCTACATAGCGTTTGTGAAGTTTGTCTATTACTATTATTGAATCACCAGTGATGACCAAACGTCCAACCTCAATGCCAAGCACGGGACGGAGCGAGATGAAGATGGATTTGTCGCGCTCCATTCGCACTATCACGCTGCTCGAGAAACTTTTGCCACCACGAAGCCTGAATGTTCCGTTGCACTGCATGGTATTCCACTCCCCATAATTCTGGGAGATGGAGATGACGCGTGTATTGTCGTCTGTGTCGGTTGCTATGGCAGATGCCGACTGCTGACCGTAACTTTGTTCTGACGTCGTTTTTTGTGTGGTGTGGCATGCTGTGCCCATTATTGAAACGGCGCATGCAAGGGTGATGGATATTATCTTTTTCATCTTGTCAATCGTTTATTTTAAGAAAATGGTTTTATTGGTAACTTTCTTTTTGATGTTTTGGTTATTGGGATCTTTATCAAGTGCTGATTTCCATTGCTCGACGGCTTTCTCGTGTTCACCGTTCATGAACAGAATATCCCCGTAGTGGTCCAGCTCCTCGGCACTGAGGTCGCTATCGTTTTCAACGGCACTCTTGATATATACCAGTGCCATTTTATAATCTTTTTTCATGAAATATACCCAAGCGTAGGTGTCAAGGTAAATCGCACTGTTGGGTACTGCATTGACCGCTTTTGCCGCCATGCGTTCGGCTTTGTCCAGGTCCTTGCCGCTGACAGCAAGATTATAGGCATAGTTGTTGAGAACACCAATGTTGTTGGGGTTCATTGCCAATGCTTTCTCATAATAGGTGATAGATGCAGCTGTGTCGCCCGTTTGGTGGTAGACGTCGGCAATGCCTCCATATAAGTCGCTTAGGGTTTCGACATCGGTGCTGTCTGCAAGTTGACAAGCTAATTGATAGGTCTTTATAGCCATATCGTAGTTCTTCATCTGATAATGTATGGGGGCGATATAGCGATAAAGGGTAACACTGTCGGGGTTGTATTCCAGTGCTTTGTCTGCAGCTTTTAGGGCTCCTTCGTAATTTTCGTTCATGACATCATAGTACATCAGTTTGCGCCAGCCCTCGGCATCAGTGGGACTGAGGTCTAACAGATACCCCTGCTGAACTGCTGCTGCACCATAATCTCCTCTATATGATAAATATTCGCCATACATGTCGCGAACGATGGCTTCGTGTGGGTGAATGGCTGTGAGGACTTTGAATAAGGTGTCGATACGGTCTGTGGTGTCAGGGTTGATGGTGTCTTGGTTGGCAATCATCTGTCGGATGGTTGTGTTGAGAACTTCCACTTTGTCTTCGATGTTGATTCTCTCATTCTTCAACGCCTGGAAAATCTGTTTTTCGTATTCGGCCGAATCACCGTTCATCATATAGTACTGTGCCTTTGCAAGATAGGTGTAACCGTTGTCGGGTTCGGCTTCCTGGGCAATGTTCAAATAGCAAATGGCACTATCGCTCATGCCCAGTTGCTGCATCAGACTGCCCATTGTTATGTTGTAATCCACATTTTTGGGCGCTGTTGCCAACAGACTGCGCATCTCGTTGATGGCACTGACACTGTCTTTGAGTGTTAGGTAGTTTGTTATTTTCTTGGTGCTGATGTCAAGGTGCTTGCCATGAATGCTTACTATGGAATCGTATGTGGCATTTGCCATGGCATAATTGCCCGTTCGTGTGTATGCCTCGGCCAAACGCATTTGCAGTTCAATGCGATAGGGTTCACGGTCACAAAGTGCTTTAATAGCACGCAGTGCTTCGCCAGGATTCCCAAGAAGCATGTTCGCATCGCTGTAGAATGTGGTCTCATAGTAATCGCCGGGATACTCATCAAAGTGTTCCTTCATCATATCAACGGCCTGCTGTGCTTTCGTCTTTGTGCAGTTGCGCATGGTCAGTATGCCAAACCCTGTGTAGAACGAGTAAGTTGAGTTGCCAGGGTCTAACTCATGCGCTCGTTTGACGAGGTCAAAATAGGCATTAAGATCTTCATGCGATTTTACCTTTTGTGCTTCAATGAAATAGTACTCAGCCTTCAGTCTGTCCTGCCGGCTTATCGCACCACTCTTGTCTCTTGACAAAATAGTGGGGGAAGCGATAGCCAACATAATAATGACTGGCAATATTTTGTGGATTATGTTTTGCATTATCATGAATTTATTTTGTTCCTGTATGGCCAAACCCGCCATCACCGCGTTCGCTGTCATCCAATTCCTCTACAGGCTGCCACTCTACTGTTTCGTGTCGTGCAACAACCAGTTGTCCAATGCGTTCTCCGTCTTCTATTGTCTGAGGTTCATTGCCAAGATTTGCCAGTATCACGCAAATTTCTCCGCGGTAATCAGCATCTATCGTTCCCGGACTGTTCAATACCGTTAATCCGCGTTTCAGTGCTAATCCGCTACGTGGGCGTACTTGACATTCAAAACCTTGTGGCAGTTGCATGTATAATCCAGTATGAATCATTGCACGTTGCAGTGGCTCGAGGGTCAGAGGTTCGGTCAGCCATGCTCTTATATCCATGCCCGCACTTTGTGCAGTGCTGTACTGCGGCAACGCATGCGGTCCTTTGTTTACTATCTTTACGTTCATTGTTTTTTGTTTTAACATACAAAGTTAAATAAAAAATATGATAATTGTTGGTTTCAAACGCCATTTTTCATTTTTTTTGACAAAATGATTAAGATATATTTATTGTATGGCACACTTCTTTTTATTTGACATTTGATTTGCATTGCACATTCTTTGTTTTGTGTATTTATGAGTGATATTTTTAAGTTGTTGAGAATGTGATGTTTCTGCTAAACATTATTGCTAAATTGTTTTATACCTTGTTAACAGATGGTGTTAAATACTGAAATATTTGCCGTAATTGTTTTTTTATTGGTAATTATTGTGTAACTTTGCACAAGAAATAAACGGTTAACCCGTGTTATAGAATAATAATATGAGGCGATTGGTCTTGATATTTGTTATGGCTCTTGGCTTTGTGCTGGGAGGTGACGCTATTGCACAGCAGTTGCAATGGCGGGAGTCTTCGCGTGATGTGCCGGGCCGTAGTCTGACCGATCCGCGGCAGACCGATGGCATAGAAATTTATGGCTCACACGGAGTGATCACCATCAAAACACCGCGTCGCATTCAGGTGCGTGTGTTCACAATATTGGGGCAAACCGTATCAGCGGTTACACTCAATCCGGGCACATCGGAACTCAAAATTGCCGCTCGCGGCATCTATGTTGTTAAAATCGGCAACATTACGCAGAAGGTCGTTTTGTGATGCGGCATAATAGCTTAGAAAACACTAAATAATACATAAACCTATTTAACTACAAAATTAATGAATAATATGGAAAATATTGATTGGGCAAACCTATCGTTTTCTTATATGAAAACCGATTACAATGTGCGATGCACATTCAAGGATGGTAAGTGGGGCGATATTGAGGTGTCTCAAGACGAAACCATCAACCTTCACATGGCGGCATCTTGTCTCCACTATGGACAGGAAATTTTTGAAGGTCAGAGAGCTTTCCGTGGCAAGGACGGCAAGGTTCGTCTTTTCCGCATCGAGGAAAATGCTAAGCGTCTTCGCAACAGTGCCATAGGTATTAAGATGGAACCACTGCCCATCGAGAAATTTGTCGAGATGGCCAACATGGTTGTAAAGCTGAACGAGCGATTTATCCCGCCTTATGGTAGTGGTGCATCTCTCTATCTGCGTCCACTTGAAATCGGTATCAGTCCGCGAGTAGGTGTTAGCCCCGCATCTGAATATATGTTCATTATCTTTGCTATGCCTGTAGGACCTTATTTCAAAGGTGGTTTCAAGACTACAGACGTTGCAATCTATCGCGAGTTTGACCGTGCTGCTCCACTGGGAACTGGTAAGTGGAAAGTCGGTGGCAACTATGCTTGTGGTATGGCTGCAACAGCCAAGGCTAAGGAGAACGGATTCTCGGCAGCTCTTTTCCTCGATCCCAAAGAGAAAAAGTATCTTGACGAGTGCGGTCCCGCCAACTTCTTTGCAATCAAGGACAATAAGTACATAACCCCCAAGAGTGGCTCGATTCTCCCCTCAATCACCAATATGAGTCTTCAGCAGCTTGCTAAGGACCTTGGTCTTGAAGTTGAATGCCGTCCTATTCCCGTTGAGGAGTTGGCCGAGATTCAGGAGGCTGCCGAGTGTGGAACTGCAGCAGTCGCAACTCCAATTGCCAACATCTATGATGAGGCCGAGAATAAGACCTATGTTATCTCTAAGGATGGCAAGCCGGGTCCTGTAACCACTCAGCTCTATCATCGTCTGCAAGACATCCAGTATGGCGATTATCCCGACGAGCACGGATGGACAACAATTGTTCTCTAACAATAACATTTAAAGGTTAAAGGGATGTCCTCTGGCATCCCTTTTTTTGAATAAATTATGATTGAGTTTGACGTTATAATCAAGAACTTCTGCAACCCCAACGAGTCTGTGTACGACGTGTTGACCATTCACAGTCGTCAAGTTGCCGACTGTGCGGTTTTACTTGCCCAACGGCTTATTGATGCAGGTCAACCGGTTGACATTGAGTTTGTAGAAGAGGCTGCTCTGCTTCATGATATTGGCATTATTCGTACCGATGCCGCCGGTATTTGTTGTTATGGCAGTGAACCATATCTTCGGCATGGTGTAATTGGACGTGAGATGCTTGAGTCTATGGGGCTGTTTCGTCATGCTCTTGTATGTGAGAGACACACTGGCGCTGGTCTGTCGGTGCAAGACATTATCGATGGCAATCTGCCGCTGCCGCACCGCGATTTGCTTCCGGTGAGCGTTGAGGAGAAACTCGTGTGCTATGCCGACAAGTTTTTCAGCAAGACCCATTTGGGCGAACCGCACAAACCTATTGAAAGGGTGCGTGCTCAACTTGCACGGTTTGGTCAAGGGACAATCAACCGCTTTGAGCAGATGGAGAATCAATTTGGATTACCTATTTAATAAGATGTGAATATGAGGAAACTATTAGCATTGTTACTGATTTTGTGTGTCACTGCATTGACCCATGCCTCTGTGGTGAAAATCGGTTCGGCCTCTGAACTGTGGTATCAGATTGAGGGCGATCCATATTCCGATATCCAACTCACTGCCGACATCGACTTGACGCAGTATGCCACCTATCCCGGCGTGTTTTGCGGTACCATTGACGGCTGTGACACCATTGACGGCAAGGTGACTATGCACCGTCTTTATGGCGGCCAAAAGACGTTGTTCGCCACCATGAACAATGCTACCATACGCAACATTGTCGTCGACAAGTTTAACGTCGAGGCTGGTTATGAGGCTGGTGTTGTTGCCAACAAGGCATACGACTGCCGTTTTGAGAACTTGATTTTTAGCGGTGTGGGCATTGCAAGCAACTCGTCATCGGTAGGGTGCATCACCGGTGTTGCCAAGGGATGTACGTTCTACAATATCCTGTTCATGGGATGCCATGCCCAGGTTGACGGTTCGGGCGTTGGCCTTATCACAGGCGATGCCTCATCATCGACATTTGACCATTGCACTGTCAACACCAAGAACTGGGTATTTGCCGACGGCTCGTATGATAATGCCTATGCCGGAGGACTTGTGGGTGCTGCAGGTGGGTGTACTTTCACGCACTGCACCAATATGGGGGCCGTGTGTGCCGACGATGACCGTGTTGGCGGCATTGTTGGCGGCAGCTCCAATACCAACATCTGGTCTTGTCTAAACAGCGGATTGGTCATGCAGGGCGAGTTTGAACAGTTCATGTCTGTCTATAATCATGCCACAAAGTCGCTTGACGAACTATATGAAGAGCACTCCGGTCCCTCGGGCGAAGAATGGGGTCACTTGATATGGGAATATATTGAGCATGGGGTGGAGCTGTCCGAGCTGCTACCAGCCAGCATCGAGGCAACTGTCGGTGCTGTTTCGCTCGCGGTGGTATCGGTGGCTGCTGCCGTCTATGTAGGCTATGTTGTATATGAATACCAGGAACCCGATGAGGTTGGAGGCATCTGCGGCTATGCCAGCGGTGGTCTTATCCGGCAGTGCATCAATGCCGGCGTGTGTGACGGGCTTGACGCCTACAACGGCGGCATCGTCGGCTATGCCGAGAATGGCGATAATCCGTTGGTAATCAAGGATTGCCTTAATCAGGGCTATGTGAACGGAAACCAACAGACGGGCGGCATTGTGGGCACACTCAAGAGTGGATCGGTGCGCACATGCCTCAATGTGGGGCAGGTTAACGTTGAGTTCGCTCGACTGAATCAGTTGTTTGGCACAACCTATGTCGGCAGCGTCTATGGCGAGAAAGGCAGTGACGGAGTGTCTGTTGGCAATCGTTACATCTATTCGGACAACGACCACAACGAAGATGGTCGGCAGTCTGTCACAGTTATGCCACTGGCATCGGGCCAGATTGCAATGGACCTCAATGCTGATGGCGACAATGCCGATGCTTGGCGACAGAATGTTGGTGAGGACAAATGGCCTGTGCCCGACTCGACGCACCATTTTGTCACTCGCTTTGATATCAAAGATGATGTCGATGTCAACTACTATGTTACTAATGCCGATGAATTGTATTTTGCCGTTGCCAACCCCTATGCGAGCGTTGTCTTGCTCAACGACATTGACTTGGGTAACCGCAACAGCCTATGCTCCGAGCGCTGGAAGTTCCAAGGTATCCTCGATGGCCAGGGTAATCTGCTGACCGGTTTGTCAATACAAAATGTAGAGGAGCAGCAGGTTCAGGATGTGGGTCTGTTCACGTTTGCCAACGGGGCGACATTCAGGGATGTCACCATCAACGCTTGTGATGTTATGGCAAGATATAATGTCGGTGCGTTGGTGGGCAATTCAAGCAATTGCCGCTACGACAACGTGCGTCTTCTGGATCGCTCAAGCGTAAAATGCTACCAAAAGTACTGTGGAGGACTTGTTGGACTTTCAAACAACGACACGTTTACCAACTGTCACGTTGGGCCATTGACTAAAGTATATTGCGATGGTGCTGGCATTGACGCGATTGTTGGCGGATTTGCAGGGCAAGCAGTTAACACCACCTTTGCCAACAGCGATAACAGTGCCAATGTGGTAGGTAACGACGACCGTGTTGGTGGTTTTACGGGTGAGGCCCAGGATTGTCTGTTCACCGAGTGCACTAACCACGGAACCATTGAGCATGAGAGTACTGGATTCTTCTCGTCGGACGACGAAGTTGGTGGCATCAGTGGTTATAGCAATGGCTCAACTTTCATCGCATGCGCCAACTACGGCAAAATTAACGCCGCCGACGCATATATAGGCGGAATCGTTGGCTATGCCGAGAAATCTAACAAGCAGAAGACGTGGCTCAATAACTGCCTGAATGTTGGTGAGGTGGCTGGTGACGACCATGTGGGCGGCATTGCCGGCTATTTTGTTGACTCGCAGATTGACAACAGCCTGAATATAGGCACCGTGACAGGTGACTCAGAGGTGGGCGACGTTTTTGGTGCCAACTCGGGTTCGTGCCAGTGGCACAACAACTATTATAAGTCGGCTACATATGTGCCTGGTTCGGGTGGACGCTGCGGCGTCACCACCGACCAGTTGATGTCGGGTCAGGTGGCGTGGTGGTTAAACGAGTCAAACGGCAAAAACAAACTGTGGACCCAGAATATTGGCACCGATGACTACCCCGAACTTGGCGAACAGGGAGTTCATCACCAGCGTCCCTATTCGGGCCAGATAGAGACAATCTGCCTACCATTTGATGCGATGTCCGATGATGGCGGTGAATTCTATGTTTTGACCGAAGCCAATGAACAGTACAAGTATCTCCGTTTCTCCTATGCAGAGATGCTTCCGGCGGGAACGCCTGCATTGTATAAACCTGTTAGCATAGGACACCAAATGTTTGATAGTTTCGGTACGGATTTCAAGAATATGCCGGGGGCAGTTGCTGCAAGCAACGATTGGGCAATGGAAGGAACCTATAGCCGTTTAACGGGTGATAATTCATCGCCCATATCGTTAGCCTACTGGCTGTTTTTGGTGAAAGACAGTTTCATTACGAGAGGATATCCACAGTACACGGTCGAGCCATATACTGCCTATTTCCTGGGACCGGATTATTTCGCCCATCCCAACGATACCTACAGCATTGTCCTTGACCGACCAACAACACCTATTCAGGACATCCATGTCAGCAACCTCGTTGACGACACAGTAATCTTTGATGTGATGGGCAGGAAGCTACAGTCTCCGCAGCCCGGAATAAACATTATCAACGGCAAGAAAGTTTTGGTCAAGTAAACCGATTGCCGACAAGGTCTAACTCACCTGGTTGAGATATATGCACATATCCCAACCAGGTGACTGTTTTATCACAAAAGGAGAGTGCAAAAAATCGAAGTGCTCGACGTTTGTGCGTGGCAGGGCAAGGGTAACAGGTAATGTGCAGTGCATGTTCTTCTCCAACTCATGTAGGGTGTAGATTCTTCCCAAAATTGGCATTTGGAATCTCTTATTATCATAAAATAAATTAAATAATGAGGTTTAAGTTGTTTAATATTTGCTACTAAACGGGGTTTTACGTAATTTTGTAGTTTGAAATAAACTTTTGATTGTGATATTGCCAACCTGTGTGGTGATATCGTTACTGAGAATTGAGTAATAAATTATACATATTGCCACTGATTGCGGTTGTTATTATCGTTATAACCAGTTCAATCGGAACGTCGGCCCAGATCCACAAACCTGCGTCTGCTGTCGTTGTCGATTCTGATACGGTTGCTGATAATGACACTTTCTCGATGGAACCGGAACCTGTCGAGAAGCAACGCTTCATTAAAGAGAAGGTTGACCTTGACCAGGTGGTCAAATTCTCGGCGACAGACTCAATTGTGTTATACGGCAAAAATAATGCCCACATGTATGGTGCCAGCAACGTCATTTATGGTGGTATTGACCTCAAGGCTGCACAAATCAGCATGAACATGGATAGTAGTCAGGTACGCGCTGTCGGTGTCCCTGATAGTGTAGGGGAGTTGACGGGTAAACCAGTGTACTCTGACGAGAGCGGCGAATATGAGTCGCGTGAGATGAGTTATAATTTCAAGACAAAGCGTGGCCTTATTACTGATGTCGTTACTGAGCAGGGCGATGGCTTCCTCACCGGTGGAGTGACAAAAAAAATGGAGAACGATGAGTTCTACATTCAAGGAGGCCGTTATACGACATGTGACAACCACGATCATCCTCACTTTTATTTTCAGTTGACCAAGGGAAAGGTGAAACCCAAGAAGAATGTTGTTACGGGTCCGGCCTATATGGTGGTCGAGGACTTGCCGCTGCCGGTGGCCGTTCCTTTTGGATTCTTCCCATTCACCGACAAATATTCCAGCGGTATTCTCGTGCCGACGTTTGGTGAGGATTATAACAGAGGTTTTTACTTGCGTAATGGTGGATACTATTTTGCTTTGAATAAGCATTTTGATCTTGCATTGACAGGCGAAATCTATACACGAGGTTCTTGGGGGTTGGCGGCACAGTCAAACTATGCACGCCGCTACAAGTACAATGGCAGTTTCAGCATTAACTATCTGACTACTGTTGAAGGGGACAAGGGCGACCCCGATTACTCCAAGATGCACAACTTCTCAATCGTTTGGTCGCATACACAGAACGCTAAGGCCAACCCAAACATGACTTTCTCGGCAAGTGTTAACTTTGCCACAAGCGGTTACTCACGAAATAACCTTGACACATATTACACCAATGCCTTTACCGAGAACACTAAGAGCAGTACAGTGAACATGACTTATAAGTTCCCGGGCACTAAATGGAGTCTCTCGACAACGGCAAGCGTGTCGCAACGTACTGCCGACTCGACCCTTAGCGTGTCTTTCCCCAATTTTACGCTGACAATGTCACAGACTGCTCCGTTCAAGCGTAAGAGGGTTGTAGGTGAGGAAAAATGGTATGAGAAAATCAAAATGTCCTATTCGGGCCGCTTCCAGAACTCATTGACAGCGAAGCAGAATGATTTTTTCAAGAAAAGCCTTGTCAAGGATTGGCGAAACGCAATGAGCCACACTGTACCGGTGTCTGCTACGTTTAATGTGTTCAAGTATTTTAACATCACCCCAAATTTCACGGTGAACGACCGTATGTATACAAACAAGATACGTCGACAATGGGACCCGAATGCCAATGCCGAGATTGCCGATACGACATATAATTTTTACAATGTATTTGACTTCAACTTCGGTATATCAATGGCTACCAAGGTTTATGGTTTCTTCAAACCAATGAAGTTTCTTGGCGACAAACTGCAGATGGTTCGTCACGTTATGACTCCAACGGTGTCGTTCTCGGCTGCACCTGACTTCGCATCAAGTTTCTGGGGTTATTATGGTTCGTATGATTATCCCGATGCATCAGGCGTGACGCGTAAAAGGCAGTACAGTTATTTTGCTAATGGTCTTTATGGTAATGCCCCACAGGGCAAGAGCGGAATTTTGAGTTTCTCGATTGCCAACAACCTTGAGGCAAAAGTCAAGAGTGACCAGGACAGCACTGGATATAAAAAGGTGTCTCTGATAGAGAATTTGACACTGAACCAGTCATATAACATGGCGGCTGACTCGCTGAGGTGGAGCAACCTGAACACTTCCATTCTTTTGCGTTTGTTCAAGGGGTTCAATCTTAATCTGTCTGCAACGTGGGATGTGTATAAGTATGGTTTGAATGCTGAGGGAACGCCCGTCCGAATCAATAAATTGCGCCTGTTCCACGGTGGCGGTTGGGGACGACTGTCAAGCACGGGTACATCGTTCTCTTATACTATTAATAATAATACTTTTAAGCGAAAAAAGAAGGAAGAAACTTCTAATCAGACCCAGCAGCCAGCAACTGACGGTAATCCAAACACCGACGAAGTCAAGCAAGAGGGCAGTGAAGTGCCCGATGGTGTGACGTTGGACAATGACGGATATGCTAAGTGGGACTTCCCCTGGAACATTGGTTTCAACTATTCGGTTAACTATGGATATGGTCAGTTTGACTATGATAAGATGGAGTATAAGGGACGTTTCAATCACTCTCTCAGTTTCAATGGCAGTGTGTCACCAACCAAAAACTGGAATATGTCGTTCTCGGCAAGTTACGACTTTGACCACCACAAGATTGCCTATATGAACTGCTCGGTGTCACGTGAGATGCACTGCTTTATCATGAGCGCAAGTTTCGTTCCGGTAGGGCCATACAAGAGTTATAATTTCCACATTGCAGTCAAGTCCTCTATCTTGCAGGATGTCAAGTATGACAAGCGGTCGAGTTACAGTAATGGTGTAACGTGGTTCTGATGCCATGAAATCAATTATTTTTTCGATATCATTACTCTTGTTTGCCATGCTACCGGCAATGGCTCAATATGATGGAATCCATGAGGGAAGTCTTGTGTTTGTTGTCTCCAAAAGCACTAACCCCATCACATCTGTTACAGGTGGCATTGATTCGTTGTCAATCGACCATGTTGCCATAATGCACCGCATTGGTGGCGATAATGGACCATTATTTGCCCTTGAGGCGATACCTGAACAGGTGTCATTAACCCCAATTGAAAATTTCCTTGCCGATACCTGTGCAAGTGCTTTTGTACTTGCCAGTGTGCATGGTGTTGATGTTGGGACTTCGGTGCATAATGCGTTGAAGTATGTGGGCCGTCCCTACGATCATTATTTCATGCTGGGTGATAGCGCCATCTACTGCAGCGAGTTAGTTCAGATTAGTTATGTTGACAGTTTTGGCAAACCAATTTTTGAGACGGTCCCGATGACTTTCCGCAATAATAGTGGAGAAATACCCGATTTTTGGGTAAGACGATATGGAGAACGTGGCATGGCTGTTCCCGAGGGCGCTCCCGGTACTAACCCCGGCGAGATGTCGCGTCGTTCTTGTGTCAATATTATCGATGTAGTATCGCTGTCACAAAGTTCATTAGAGGGCAATTTCTAAAACCAATTTTAATATAATCTGCAGGTGTACTTTCAACATTAATGGGCATTTTTGTGAACTATTTTTGATGAAGTCAACACCAACAGGACTCCAGATTTGCTTTTCTCGTGAAAAAATCGTAACTTTGCAAATTATTGACTTGATTTTTATGGATAAAATAAGGAATTTCTGTATAGTTGCGCACATCGACCATGGCAAGAGTACTCTTGCTGATCGACTGTTGGAGTACACTAATACCGTTGCTGGCAAGGACTTGCAAGCACAGGTCCTTGATGACATGGAATTGGAGCGAGAGCGCGGCATTACCATAAAAAGCCATGCTATTCAAATGGATTACATCCTTGATGGTCAGAAATATACACTTAACTTGATTGACACTCCGGGACATGTCGATTTCTCATATGAGGTCTCAAGATCCATTGCTGCATGTGAGGGTGCACTGCTTGTTGTTGATGCAACTCAGGGAGTTCAGGCTCAGACCATTTCAAATTTGTATATGGCTATCGACAACGAACTTGAAATTATCCCTGTTATCAACAAAATTGACATGGATAGCGCGCATCCCGATGAGGTTGAGGATGAGATTGTTGAATTATTGGGATGTGAACCGTCTGACATTATTCGTGCCAGTGCCCGTACGGGTGAAGGAATTCCCGAAATTCTCGAAGCAATTGTGCGCCGGATTCCTGCTCCAGTCGGCAATCCAAATGCCCCTTTGCAGGCACTCATTTTTGACTCTGTATTCAACCCCTTCAGGGGTATCATAGTATATTTCAAGATTCTGAACGGATCTATAGGGAAGAACGACTTTGTTAAGTTTGTCAATACAGGAAAAGAGTATAATGTTGACGAAATGGGCGTTCTGAAGTTGAATCTTGCACCTCGCGACTCTCTATCGGCAGGAAATGTTGGATATATAATCTCTGGTATTAAGAACTCGGTAGAGGTTAGGGTGGGTGATACTATTACTCACGTCGATAATCCTTGTCAGTCGGCTATTGCCGGTTTCCAGGAAGTTAAGCCGATGGTGTTTGCCGGGGTTTACCCAATTGAACCTGAGGATTTTGAAAACCTGCGTGCTTCGCTTGAGAAACTCCAACTCAACGATGCTGCACTTACATTTACTCCTGAATCTTCGGTTGCTCTTGGATTCGGCTTCCGTTGTGGTTTCCTTGGCCTTTTACACATGGAGATTGTTCAGGAACGCCTCAGCCGTGAGTTCAACATGGAGGTTATTACCACCGTTCCCAATGTTTCCTATAAGGTTTATGATAAGAAAGGCAACATGACTGAGGTGCACAATCCTGCCGGTCTGCCCGATGTGGCAGTCATTGAGAAGATTGAGGAGCCTTATATTAGGGCGTCAATCATCACCCTTGCCGACTTCATGGGTCCTATAATCACCCTTTGTCTATCGAAGCGTGGCGAACTGGTCAAGCAGGAGTATATTTCGGGTAATCGATTGGAACTTACGTTTGACATTCCCTTGGGGGAAATCGTCATCGACTTCTATGATAAGTTGAAGAGCATTAGCAAAGGCTATGCCTCGTTTGACTATTTCATTAATGGTTATCGCGAGTCTAAACTCATTAAACTTGATATCTTGCTAAATGGTCAGCAGGTTGATGCACTCAGTTCGCTTACTCATGTTGACAATGCCGTCACTTTAGGCCGTCGTATGTGCGAGAAATTAAAGGAACTCTTGCCACGTCAGCAATACGACATTGCCATACAGGCTGCCATTGGAGCCAAGATTGTTGCGCGTGAGACCGTTAAGCAGGTGCGAAAGGACGTGACTGCAAAGTGCTATGGTGGTGATGTCAGCCGTAAGCGAAAACTGCTTGAGAAGCAGAAAGCCGGTAAGAAGAGAATGAAGCAGATTGGAAATGTGCAGGTGCCTCAAAAGGCGTTCCTCGCTGTGTTGAAACTTGATTAGAAATTATTATCGATGGCAACGATTTTAAATATAGAAACATCAACTCAGGTTTGCTCGGTTGCATTAACATCAGGTGGCGAGGTACTTGACCACCATGAGAATTATGACGGGTTTACTCATGCAACTATGCTGAGTGCATATGTACGCGATGCACTCGAGTATGTTCGTACGAGGGAACTGAAGTTGGATGCAGTTGCAGTCAGTATAGGACCGGGCTCATATACCGGACTGCGTATCGGTCTTAGCGAAGCCAAAGGCGTAGCATTCGGTATGCAGGTTCCTCTCATTGGAGTTAACACATTGAAGTTGCTGGCGGTAAGCACGATGTTTAACCATTTCCTTGATTATGATGACTTGTTGTATGCACCGATGATTGACGCACGCCGAATGGAGGTCTACACAGCTGCATATACCCCAGCGCTTGATGCAGTTCTCGAACCTCAAGCGATGATTCTTGACGAACACTCTTTTGCCGCCCAACTCGGGAGTCATAAGGTCGTGTTTGTTGGAAACGGTTCTGACAAGGCTCGTGAGGTCATCAACCATCCCAATGCTGTGTTTATTGAGGGTGTCAAACCTGTTGCCCTTGACATGATGGCATTGTCTGAAAAGGCATTTAGGGAATCGCAATTTATTGATGTTGCCTATTCAACACCTCTGTACCTCAAGGAGTTTCAGGCAACAAAACCCAAGTCCAAAGTCCTGCCAAACCAATAACTTATTAAGTAATAAATATTATGCTACGATATAACACTCAACAAAAACATCTCGTGCTACCTGAGTATGGACGTAATGTTCATCAGATGATAGACCATTGCCTGACCATTGAGGATAGGGAAGAGCGTAACCGTTGCGCTTTTACCATAATCAGGATTATGGACAACATGTTCCCCGAGAAGAGGGGAGAGGTTGATTACATGAACCGCTTATGGGATCATTTGGCAATTATGAGCGATTTCCAATTGGATATTGACTGGCCAATTGAAGTTGTCCGTAAGGATAATTTGGACAGCCGTCCTGAGCCCATTAATTATAAACTTGAAAAAATTCAGTTCCGTCACTATGGCAAAATCATCGAACGCATGATTGAGCGTGCTGCCGAGTATCCCGAGGGAGAGGAACGAGATGCGTTGATAATGCTGATTGCCAACCATATGAAAAAACTTATTTTCCAAATTAACAAGGAAGATGTGGATGATGCAAAGATTTTCAAGGATTTGTATCACTATTCACGTGGCAGGATCCGTCTCAACGTCAATGAACATGGTTTGCACCAGTTCAGAGAGGCTCCGGCAAAACAGCAAGCACAAGGGAAAAAGAAGAAAAAGAAATGATAAACAGGGACGAAATCATAGAGGTGGGGTTTTATAATAAACCTCATGGTGTCAACGGCGAGATTTCGGCATCGCTCGATGTTGATGTAGATGTCCTTGGACGTTTTTCATGCCTGATTAGTGATATTGATGGCATTTATGTCCCGTTTTTTATGTCGTCTGTCCTGCCAAAGTCAAGTTTTGCGGCGTTACTAACCATAGACGGAATTAATAACGAACAAGAGGCTTCATTGCTGGTTAACAAGGAACTCTTTGTGTTGAAACGAGAATATGCCGATATATGCAGTGACGAACATTGTGACGAGATGCCGCTTGACTATTTCATTGGGTTCTCTATGATAGACGATGACCTTGGCGAGGTCGGGAAGATAGTTGATATTGACGATTCGACTGCCAATATTCTGTTTGTTGTGCAGCGGTCTGACGGTGGATTGGTGAGTATCCCAGCTGCCGATGACCTCGTTAGCGAAGTTGATACCGACAAGATGGTCATTGCCATGTCACTGCCTCAGGGGTTGCTTGATAATTAAGAATCAGAATATTTACAATAATAAATTTCGCGATTATGAAAGAATTTGATGAGAACGATGCAATAAACTTTATTCGCCAGCGTGTCCCGGCATGTGCAAACAACTCGGGCGATGACATTCTGCTTGTCATTGATGCGATGTTTGATTATTATGAGGATCTGGCAGAGGATGCCCCTGACGAGGTCTATGATATTGCGTCTGTCGTTGCTTATGTGACCAAGATGCTGAAAAAGGATGATGAGAATCAGGTGGACTTGTCACTGGTTACAGACATAGTGACCGCTGAACTCGACTATGAAGATTCTCTTGACGACTAACAATCCCGAAAAATCATGATGAAACATCTAATATGCACAATATTAATCTTGTCATGTGCTTTTTGCTGGCCCGGTGTCGCTGATGCCAAGAAGAAGGTTGTAGATATATATGACTTGACGCTTGACGAGAATTTGCAGACACCTGAAATCAAAAATGACAAGGTTGACAACAGAATCAAGGCTTTTCAGCTTGAGGTGGCTTTGGCTTTCAAAAAAGCAGGCACCGAGGTCGAATTGATGCGTGACGAGGAGGTGATTGTCCTTACATTCTCTGCAAGCGAGTTGTTTAACAGTAACGATACTGTTCTTACCGATGTCGGCAAGAAACTGATTCGCCCGATAACGCGTTTTCTCAATCCCCCTGGCCTGTACAAAGTTCTTCTTGTGATGCACAGCGATAATACAGGCAGCGACAAGTACCAGTTTGCTCTGACAAGTAGTCGTGTGAATGCCGTATTTGACTGGATTGACGCAAATGCAAGTACCGACTTTGTAGTCCCCTATGCATTGGGTGGCTCTGACCCGATTTGGGATAATAATTCAATGGCTCACCGAAAATTGAATCGTCGACTTGAGGTGTATCTTATTCCCGATGAGGCGATGATTGAATTGGCAAAGAAGGGCAAATTGGATATGAGAACATTTAAAACAAACAAAAAAACAAAATAAAAAATGGCAAAAGAATTGAAAAATCTTACCAAGAGAGCCGAAAACTACTCTCAGTGGTATAACGAGCTGGTCGTAAAGGCCGACTTGGCCGAGCAATCGGCAGTTCGTGGCTGTATGGTCATTAAACCCTATGGTTACGCGATATGGGAAAAAATGCAGCGTGAACTTGACAATATGTTCAAGGAAACCGGTGTGCAGAATGCTTACTTCCCACTGCTTATCCCGAAGTCGTTCCTGAGCAAGGAAGCCGACCATGTCGAGGGTTTTGCCAAGGAATGTGCTGTTGTAACTCACTATCGCCTGATGAATGACCCCAATGGCAATGGCGTTGTTGTTGACCCTGCTGCGCGGCTTGAAGAGGAACTTATTATCCGTCCGACGTCCGAGACAATTATCTGGAACACATATCGAAACTGGATTAACTCATATCGTGATCTGCCACTGTTGGTTAACCAGTGGGCAAATGTTTTCCGCTGGGAGATGCGCACTCGTTTGTTCCTGCGTACTGCCGAGTTCTTGTGGCAAGAGGGACATACCGCACATGCCACTAAGGAGGAAGCACAGGACAAGGCTATTGAGATGCTTAATGTTTATGCTGACTTTGCCGAGAAATACATGGCTTTGCCCGTTGTCAAAGGTGTGAAGACCGCAAACGAGCGTTTTGCTGGTGCTCTCGAGACTTATACCATCGAGGCAATGATGCAAGATGGAAAGGCTCTGCAGAGTGGTACATCACATTTCTTGGGACAGAATTTTGCTAAGGCGTTTGATGTGAAGTTTATTAACAACCAGAATGAACTTGAATATGTATGGGCAACTTCTTGGGGTGTATCAACTCGCCTCATGGGAGCCCTTATTATGACTCATAGCGATGACAACGGTCTCGTTCTGCCTCCACATCTGGCACCGATTCAGGTTGTTATTGTACCGGTTTATAAGACTGCCGACCAATTGGGCGATATTGATAAGGTGGTTACCCCCATCGTCGCTAAACTGAAAGGTATGGGCATCTCGGTTAAATATGACAATGCCGACAATAAACGTCCTGGCTTCAAGTTTGCCGATTATGAGTTGAAGGGTGTTCCTGTACGCCTTGTGCTTGGCGCTCGTGATATTGAGGCTGGAACAGTCGAGGTTATGCGTCGTGACACACTTGAAAAACAGTCAGTCGCACTCAACGGAGTTGAGGAATATGTTGCAAAATTGCTTGAGGAAATCCAGCAGAATATCTTCAACAAAGCATTGAGACATCGTGAGAAAATGACCTATAAGGTAGATACTTGGGATGAGTTTAAACAGCAAATTGAGAAGGGCGGTTTTATCCTTGCACATTGGGACGGAACAACCGAAACCGAGGAGAAAATCAAGGAAGAAACCAAGGCGACTATCCGCTGCATCCCAATGGATGGTGAGGACGAACCTGGCAAATGCATCTATACCGGCAAGCCAAGCGCACGTCGCGTGATTTTTGCTCGCAACTATTAATGTAAAAATCAGTAAAATCAATATTCGTGCAAGTGAATGCAAATTCACTTGCACGTTTGCTTTTATAAGTGCAATAATTTTCATAACTTTGCATTATGATTTCAATTCAAGGTCTTCGTGTGGAGTTTGGCAGTCAAGTGCTATTCTCTGACATAAACTATGTCATTAACAAACGCGACCGTATTGCACTTGTTGGAAAGAACGGGGCAGGAAAGTCAACGATGCTAAAAATCATTGCATCGTTGCAGGTTCCTACCGCCGGATTGGTCGCACGCCCGTCTGACATTACTATTGGCTATCTGCCCCAGCAGATGCAACTTACAGATGGGTTAACCGTTAGGCAAGAGGTCAATAATGCTTTTGACCATATACATTCACTTGATGAAACCATCAACAGTCTGAACGAAGAACTTGCCGAGCGTACAGACTATGAAAGTGATGACTATCAACAACTGATAGACCGGTTATCATTGAAAACCGAGGCGCGAACTCTGATGCAAAGCGAGAATTGTGATGCTAAAATTGAAAAGACACTTATTGGACTGGGATTTGAAAGGACTGATTTTGACCGTCAGACCTCTGAGTTTAGCGGTGGCTGGCGAATGCGTGTCGAGATTGCAAAGTTGCTCCTTCAAAACCCTGATGTGCTATTGCTTGATGAGCCTACAAACCATCTTGATATTGAGTCAATCCAGTGGCTCGAGAACTTCTTGAAAAACCGCAGCGGTGCGCTTGTGTTGGTGTCACATGACCGTGCTTTCATTGACAATGTCACCAACCGCACCATTGAAATCTCACTGGGGAAAATATATGATTATCAGGTGAATTATTCTCACTTTGTCCAATTGCGCCAGGAGAGAATTGAGCAGCAACGCCGTGCCTACGAGAATCAGCAAAAACTGATTCACGACACTGAGGATTTTATTGAGAAGTTCCGCTATAAACCGACAAAGGCTGTTCAGGTCCAGAGCCGTATTAAGCAACTGGAAAAACTTGAACGTATTGAGATTGACGAAACCGATAACTCCCGATTAAGACTTAAATTCCCGCCTGCCCCTCGTTCGGGCGACTATCCTGTCATTGCCGAGGATGTGGCAAAAGCTTATGGATCAAACCAGGTCTTTGCCAATGCAACATTCACTATTAAACGAGGTGAGAAAGTCGCTTTTGTTGGTAAGAACGGCGCCGGTAAGACAACAATGATTAAGTCAATTATGGGCGAAATCCCCTTTGACGGTTCGTTGAAGATTGGGCATAATGTGAAAATCGGTTATTTTGCACAAAATCAAGCTCAATTGCTTGACGGCGAAATTACTGTGTTTGACACAATTGATTATGCGGCAGTCGGTGAGATAAGGACCCGTATTAACGACATACTTGGGGCTTTTATGTTTGGAGGTAAAGCTTCTGATAAAAAAGTCAAGGTTTTGTCGGGCGGCGAAAAAAGCCGCTTGGCAATGATAAGACTGCTTCTTGAACCGGTCAACCTGCTCATCCTCGATGAGCCAACCAACCATCTGGACATGCGCACTAAGGACATCCTGAGGGATGCTATCAGCGACTTTGACGGAACCGTGATTGTTGTGTCACATGATCGTTATTTCCTTGATGGTCTTGTTTCTAAAGTCTATGAATTTGGCGGTGGTGTGGTTCGGGAACACCTGTGCGGCATATATGAATTTCTCGAGAAGAAACAGCTTGACTCATTGGCACAACTCGAAAAGAAGGATGTTGAACCGGTAAAACAGGCCCCAGAAATCCCGCAGCAGTCAAGTGGCAAATTATCCTACTTGGAGCAGAAGGAACATGACCGCAAAATCAAGCAGATGCAGCGAAAGGTCAAGCAACTGGAGCAGCAGATTGCCGACATCGAACTGGAGATTGCCGACATCGAACGGCAGCTTGAATGTGGAGGCAACGGTGACGCTGCCATATACAGCCGTCATGCCAATCTCACCAAGCAGCTTGACCAAACGATGGCTGATTGGGAGCTGTTAAGTGAACAACTACTTGAAATTGAATAAAATAATATATATATTAATATGAAAAAGACTTTAATTATTTGTATGGCTGTGACAATGTCACTTGCAGCAATGGCCGATGGCCTTAAAGGCGTTGACAAAGCAAACCTTAACGTTGCTGTCTCGCCCGGAGAGAATTTTTATCAGTATGCGTGTGGTGGTTGGATGAAAGCACATCCACTTGACCCACAGTATTCACGTTTTGGCACTTTTGACCAACTGGCAGAGAATAGTCGAGAGCAGGTGAAGGATATTATCACTAATCTCGGGACTGGTCATCGTCATGGTAGTATCCAACAGCAGGTTGGAGATTTGTATGCTATGGGGATGGATAGCGTTCGTCTCAATGCCCAAGGATATCAGGCAATTGCCGAAGATCTTAATAAAATCAACAATACCAAGCGCGCCGATATGGCATTTTTGCTCGGTTGGATGCAACGTGGTATTTCTGACCCGTTCTTTGGCACAACCGTAATGGCCGATTTCAAGAATTCTACAGCTAACCTGTTGTACGTTGAACAAGGCGGCATTGGGATGGGTGACCGTGACTACTATCTTGAGAATGACGAGTCAACTGTCAAAATACGCAAGGCATATCTTGATTACATCATCCGCCTCTTTGAATTGGTCGGCAACAGTAATGGAAAAGCCAAGAAAATGGCTGCCAGTGTGCTTGATATTGAGACACAGCTTGCGCGCGTGGCAATGACTCGCGAGGATACCCGCGACTACGCCAAGCAGTATAATATCAGAACCGTTGACCAGCTCAAAATAGATTATCCCAATATCAATTGGGATCAGTTCTTTACCGGAGCTGGAATAAAGAATGTTGACAAGGTTTGTGTTATGCAACTCAATTCCCTGGTCAAGGTTAATGAGATGATGAAGTCCCTGAAAGAAGATGCTATCCGCAACTATGTGGCTTTTAAACTGATTGATGCAGCAGCGGTATATATGAGCGATGATTTCGTCCAGGCCCACTTTGATATGTATAGCAAGGCTATGTCGGGTAAGAAGGTGATGCAACCTCGCTGGAAACGTTCGCTTGATGTGCCCAACACTCTGCTCGGTGAGGCCGTTGGACAACTCTATGTTGCGAAGTATTTCCCTGCCGAGAGCAAACGTAAGATGCAGAAATTGGTTGAAAACCTCAAGAAAGCACTTGGTGAGCACATTGCCAACCTTACTTGGATGAGCCCCAAGACTAAGGTTCAGGCACTCGTTAAACTCAATAGTTTTACAGTGAAAATCGGCTATCCCGATAAGTGGAAGGATTACTCAAGTATTGATATTGACATGGCAAAGCCCTATTGGACAAATGTTTTGGCAGCCAGTCAGTTCGCAGCCGACTATGAGTACTCACAACTTGGGAAACCTGTTGACAAAGACCGCTGGTGGATGACTCCGCAGACAGTTAATGCATACTATGAACCCACCTCCAACGAAATCTGTTTCCCCGCAGGCATTCTGCAGAAACCCTATTTTGACCCTGATGCCGACGATGCCAGCAACTATGGGGCCATCGGTGTTGTCATTGGCCATGAAATGACTCACGGATTTGATGATCAAGGCCGTAGTTTTGATCCTGATGGAAATATGAATGACTGGTGGACAAGTGAAGACGCTGACAAGTTCAAGGAATTGGCCGACAAATTATCGGTTCAGTATAGTGCCGAAATCGTTGCCGATGATGTTCATGCCAACGGTGACTATACAACAGGTGAGAACATTGCAGACCATGGCGGACTGCGTGTCGCTTACACTGCTTTTAAGCAGACAGCACAGGGCAAGGGCAATGTGGAAATCGATGGTTTCACACCTGACCAACGTTTCTACTTGAGCTATGCAAATGTATGGGCGGCAAACATTACAAAGGAAGAAATCCTGCGCCGCACCAAGATTGACGTACACTCTCTTGGCGTTAATCGTGTGAACGTTGCTGTTCGCAACCTTGACACATTCTTCAAGGCGTTTAACATCAAAGAAGGTGATAAGATGTATCGTTCTCCCGAAGACCGTGTCATCATCTGGTAATTTGAAATTTTAATTTTTTTGTTTTTTTAACGTTGTCTAAATTGTTTAGGCAACGTTTTTTTTTAGCATTTCAAAATATTTTGCTAAATTTGTAAATTAATTGTGCAGAGTAGACACCTGCATGAACCAATAAGGGCAAAGAAGAAAATTATTAAAACTGTAATTATATGAAATTCAACATTCAAAGCCGACTTTTATTGTCGCATCTGACAGCTGTCAGCAAAGTTGTTATCAGTAAGAACGCATATGCGATTCTCGACAACTTCCTTTTTGAACTTGAGGCAGGACGCCTTATCGTTACAGGCAGTGACATGGAAACACGCCTTACTACCACTATCGAGACTACCGAATCTGAAGGTGAGGGCAAATTTGCGGTAGATGTTAAGCGAATGCTTAGTCTCCTCAAAGAACTTCCTGATACCGCTCTGACGTTTGAAGTCAATGAAGAGAATCTTGATGTCAATATCAGTTATGTGAACGGACAATATAATATTACGGCACTGAATGGTGATGAATATCCTCTAAAGCAACAAGGTAGTACTGAATCAATGCAGTTCTCACTTGCTCCTGCCGACATTATCGATGGCATCCAGCATACAATCTTTGCAGTTGGCAATGATGATATGCATCCCCAATTCATGGGTATTTACTGGGACATTAAACCTGATGGCATCACCTTTGTGGCATCAGACTCACATAAACTGGTGCGTTACAAGAAACTGAATGTTGCTCCCAATCTCGAGCGTTCGTTCATCTTACCTGCAAAACCCGCATCTATCTTGAGCAATATCCTTGACAAGAATGAGAAAACGCCGGTTACCATTACCATTGATGAGACAAGCGCAACATTTGAGAACGGTGTTTATTCGCTCTCTTGCCGCTTTATCAATGGCCGTTATCCCAATTATAACGCGGTTATCCCCGAGAATAATCCCTATAATGTTCAGATTGACCGTGTGACTTTGTTGACCGCTTTGCGCCGCGTTTCGGTTTTTGCAAGCGTCGGAGGACTTATTAAACTGGAACTTTCGGCAACAGGTATCGTCCTTACCGCACAGGATCTTGACCATTCAACATCGGCCGAGGAAAAACTCCAGTGCGACTATGATGGCGCAGCAATGACCATGGGATTCAAGAATGTTGACATAATTGAGGTTCTTAATAATCTCAATAGTGAAACAGTAACGATTAAGTTGCTGGATCCTGCTCGTGCAGGCATCTTTGTTCCTGCTGAACAGGCCGAAGGTGAAGATTTGCTGATTCTTCAGATGCCAATGATGATTTAATCTGGTGCAATGAATTTGAAATTAACCAAACCTATAGTCTTTTTCGATATTGAGACCACCGGTCTCAATATCGCTAAGGACCGTATCATACAATTAAGTTACATCAAAGTTTTTCCGGATGGGCATGACGAAAGGGATACATTGCTGATTAACCCCGAGATGCCTATATCTGCCGAGGCTCGAGAGGTGCACCACATCAGTGATGATATGGTTGCCGACAAACCGACTTTTAAACAAGTTGCAGCAAAACTTAAGGAAGTATTCAAAGGCTCGGACCTTGCAGGGTTCAACAGCAACCGCTTTGATATTCCTGTACTTGTAGAGGAGTTTCTGCGTGTTAATATGAACTTTGATCCGTCAATGCATAACTTCATTGATGTACAAGTGATTTACCACAAGAATGAGAAACGTGACCTCGAAGCAGCATACAGGTTCTATTGTGGCAAGGAGATGGAGAACCATCATTCGGCCGACGATGACACTTATACAACTTATGAGGTGTTTAAGGCTCAACTTGACCATTATCAGCTGATGGACAAGTCTATCGAGCAGTTGTCCAAGGAGTATTCGGGTTACAACCGCAATGTGGACTTTGCAGGACGCTTTATCTACAACGATAAGGACCAGGCTGTTATCAACTTCGGCAAGCACAAGGGGAGACTTGCAAGCGAGGTGTTTGCTACCGATTTGGGTTACTATGGTTGGATTATGAATGGCGACTTCACTCTTGACACGAAACGAAAAGCCACTTTGATTAAGATGGGTGAAATTAAATAGGTTAAGTGATGAACTGGAAAACTCTTATACTTGCGTTAATTGTTTCGTTTTGTTCACTGACAGCACTTGGTCAGGATGAGTCAAGTGAGTTGAACTGCACTGTAGAAATCAATGCCGACAAGGTCTCTAATGCAAACAAGGAGATTTTTAACACTCTGAAAGAGGCTATTGCTGAGTATATGAATACAACCAAGTGGACTGATGCTGTTTTTGGTGCTAATGAGAAAATACAGTGCAAGTTGTTTTTCATTATCAATACCTATGATGATGCCACCCGAAAGATGTCGGCCGATCTTCAGGTACAGTCTCAGCGTCCCGTGTACAACAGTTCGTACACTACAACACTGATAAATTTCAAGGATACCAAAGTTGAGTTTACCTATGAACCCAACGAACCGCTTGTGTTCTCAGAGGTGGATATGCAGAGTAATTTGACTGCTATCCTCAATTTCTATGCCTATTTTATCTTGGCAATTGACTTTGACTCGTTTGCCGAGAGGGGCGGGGACCCTTATTTTGAGAAAGCTGCAAATGTTGTGAGACTTGCCCAGAGTTCGGGCGAGAGCGGATGGAAAGCTTTTGAGGACACAAAGAACCGCAGTGCTGTGTTGAGCGCTTATACCGAGAGTCAGACTGCCGAGATTCGTACACTCTTCTATAATTACCACCGTATGGGACTTGACCAGATGGTTGTCAGTGCCGACAAAGGACGTGACGTCATTACCAAGTCGCTGAATACTCTCAAGAAGATATACGATGTTGCTCCTATGAGTGTCTGCCTGTCAATGTTCAAGGATGCTAAACTTGACGAATTGGTTAACATCTATTCTAAAGCCAATACAACTGAGAAGGAGTCGGTATATGAGACACTATACCCCCTGTGGCCGACCGAACAGGAGCGACTTAACAAAATCAAGAATCCGGTTCAGGATATGTGATTGGGGCAAATGATATCAAGGTTGTTCATATCAAACTATGCGTTAATTGACACGCTGGAGATTGCTTTTGATGACGGATTGACCATCATCACGGGTGAGACAGGTGCCGGCAAGTCCATTATACTGGGTGCGTTGTCGATGCTCCTTGGAGAGCGGACCGATGCGCGTACTGTTCGTGATGCATCCCGTAAGATTGTTGTTGAAGCAACTTTTGACATTGCAGGATATGATTTGCAGCAACTATTTGATGACAATGACATTGAATATTACGAACACGAATGCATATTGCGTCGAGAGGTGGCGGCAAATGGCCGTTCGAGGGCATTTGTCAATGATTCGCCTGTTAGTGTTGCACTATTGAAATCCATTTCGACGCGTCTTATTGATATCCATTCCCAACATAGTAACTTGTTGCTGTCAACGCAAGCTTTTCAACTGGACATTCTCGACAGTATGGCCGATAACTCGGCTTTGCGTGGCGAGTATGTCTGCAAATATGAAGAGTGGCGAGAGGCTGAGAAAAAATTGAAAGCAGTCAAGTCTCAAATCGAGAAATCAAATCAGGAGCAGGACTATATTAGTTTTCAACTTGAGCAGTTCCATGAAATAAACCTCAAGGAAAATGAAGATGTTGAACTTGAACAACAACAAGTAAGATTAAGCAGAGCGAGTGAACTCCGTGATGCATTGTGCGTTGTAGACAATATTTTGGACAGTAGTGATTACCCTGTGTTGGGGCAACTTAAGGATGTCCGTCAGAATCTGTTACTAACAGAGGACGCTATGGACGAAACCAAGGGCATGGCACAGCGTATCGACTCGGTTGTTATTGAGCTCAAGGACATTGCAAGAAGTGTTCAGATGGCTCAGGATGCCCTTTGTGATGACCCCGCACGACTGGAGGCAGTTAATGATAGGCTTGATACAATATATGCACTTGAAAGGAAACATAGTGTTCAGTCTGTTAATGAACTGATTGGGATACAGCGTGACTATGAGCAGAAAATGCTGTCGATTAGTAATGCAGATGCTTGTATTGCCGAATTGGAAAGCAAGTGCAATGCTCTCAGGAGCGAGGTTCTTGCCATTGCGACAATAATCACATCTACAAGAAAACAGGCGGCCGAGATGTTTATCGCTCAATTTACCCCCCTTGTATGTAAACTGGGTCTGAAAAATATCGCTTTTGATATCGCATTCCAACAGATTGACCTTTCGGAAACCGGTGCCGATGGTGTTGAATTCCTGATGGCATTTAACAAGAATCAAGCGTTGATGCCCGTAAAGGATACTGCATCGGGTGGTGAGATTTCACGTGTCATGCTCTGCATCAAATCGATAATTGCTCGTTCAATGCACTTGCCGACAATCATTTTTGATGAGATTGATACGGGAATTTCGGGAGACATCGCAACGATGGTGGGCGAGTTGATGGCAGACATAGCGACGACTATTCAAGTCATGGCAATTACCCATCTGCCTCAAGTGGCTGCATGTGCGGCAAATCATCTTAAGGTTTATAAGACCGACTGTGACGGCGGAACTGTCACTGGTGTTAAACCCTTGGATGACAATGATCACCTTACCGAGGTTGCCCGTATGCTGAGTGGTCGTGGGTTGGATGATGCTGCAATTAATAATGCCAAATCTTTGATTGATCAGTATAAAAGAAGATGATAGATAAAAATTCATATATATATGGCGTTAGGGCTGTAATTGAAGCCATTGAAGCTGGCAAAGAAATTGACAAGTTGCTTGTCAAAAAGGATATGTCAAGCGATTTGTCAAAGGAACTGCTTGATGTGGCACGTGCCAATGGCGTACTTGTGCAGCGTGTACCCGTGCAGCGTCTTGACCGTGTGACCCGCAAAAACCATCAAGGCGTAATAGCGTTGTTGGCGTCAGTCACCTATTATCATATCGAGGATGTTGTACCCCAACTATTTGACGAGGGCATAAATCCATTTGTCGTAGTGCTTGATGGGGTGACCGATGTCCGCAATTTTGGTGCCATAGCCCGTACATGCGAATGTGCCGGCGTTAATGCAATTGTTATCCCAGAGCGAGGCAGTGTAACTGTGAATGCCGATGCCGTGAAGACGTCGGCTGGCGCGCTAAACTACATTCCTGTTTGTCGCGAGAGCAACTTGGTGAAGTCGTTGAAGTTTTTGCGTGATAGCGGTTTCGCTGTTGTTGGAACCAGCGACAAAAATTCATGTAACTATACTTCGGTTGATTATAATGGTCCAGTGGCGTTAGTGCTGGGCGCCGAGGATATCGGCATTTCTCCTGAGGTTATGAAACTTTGTGATACTCGAGTGGTTATACCCGAGTTCGGCCAGATTAAATCGCTGAACGTCTCTGTTGCGGCCGGTATAATGATTTATGAGGTTGTGCGGCAACGGATTGAGGATAATCAGTCGGTGGTGTGATGTTTAATTGAATATATTTAAGAACCAACATAAATAAATTTTAGATAGCATGATTAATCGAGTCTTAATTAGAGTAAAAGTTCTTCAAATGTTGTATAGTTACAAGATTACAAGTTCGTCTCGTTCGGTGGCCCAAGCACAGAAGGAGTTGCAGACTTCGTTAGATAAGTCTTACGAACTGTATATGTATCTGCTGAAACTCATTATCGAATTGACCGATTTGCAATATCGCGCAATTGATGACGCACGACACAAATATCTTCCGAGTAAGGAGGACTTGAACCCAAATACACGTTTTATAGATAACCGTTTGGTTGAACTGTTACGTAATAATGAGACATTGAATCAATTTTTCAATGACAAACTCGTTAGTTGGAACGATGAAATTATTTTTAAGCGTATAATGCTCAATCGCATTCTCAACAGCAGCATCTATCAACAGTATATGGCTGCTGAGGAGAACGATTTTGAATCGGACTGTGAAGTATGGAAGCAACTGATGAAAAAGGTTATCTTGGTTGATGATGACCTCAGTGAGTTGCTGGAGAACCTTTCTGTTTATTGGTGTGGCGAAGATCTTGATGTTATGGGGCAGTTTGTTGTAAAAACAATCAGACGTTTCCAGGACGGTGAGGCTTCTCCCATTATGCCCATGTATAAAGATGAGGAGGATAGCAAGTTTGGCGAAATCCTGTTTACTGAAACGGCACGTACGCTTGAACAGAACAATGCCCTTATTGATATGTTTGTCAAAGAGGATAATTGGGACAAGAATCGCATTGCCATGATGGACCGATTAATCATGTGCACTGCCATTACCGAGATGAAGAATTTTATTGAGATTCCAATTCGTGTTACCCTCAATGAGTATATCGAACTTGCCAAGATATTCAGCACAAGCAGTAGTGGTCAGTTTGTCAATGGCATTCTGTATTCGGTTGTTGAGCACCTGCGTGCTAATGGCGAAATTGTCAAGTCTATAAATTCAATAAAATATTAACTAAAAAACTATATTTAACATGTTAAATTTCATTTTATTGCAAGCCCAAGGTCAGGGTAGTGGTTGGAGTAGTATTCTAATGATTGTGGCTCTTATTGCCATTTTCTACTTTTTTATGATTCGTCCCCAATCACAAAAGCAGAAAAAAATCAACCAGTTCCGCAATAGCCTTCAGAAGGGTGATAAAGTCATGACCGCTGGTGGTATATATGGCATTATAAAGCAGATTGACGACAAGAAGGGCGTCGTTATGCTTGCCATTGCTGATGGCGTGGTCATCAAAATTGACAGAAATTCAATTTATCAGTCTGTTCAAGATATTGCCGAGACCGCTGCAGACCCGCAGAACAAGCAATGATTTTTTGATATTTAGTATATGAAACGTGTAGTTGACATCTGGAATAGACTTAAATCTGTCAGGTTGGTTAGACTTAATTCGAGGTCTGTCCTCCTGTTTTTGTCATTTGTTCTCTTGTCAACTATAATGTGGTGTGTAAATGTCGGTAACGCGACTCGTGATTTTGACTTTGAAGTTCCTGTTTCGATTGTCGGTAAACCCGATAACGTTCATTTCTTGACCAATCTGCCTGACACTATTACTGTACAGGTCTCGGCTAAAGGGGCTGCTTTGGTAAAGTATATTTTTAGCCGATCACACAGACTGGAACTTAAGTATTCAGACTATGTTAATGGCGAAGGTAGCTTCAAGGTTGATAAATCAAAATTGAGAAGACAGTTGTCGAGATTATTCAAATCGATGACAATAAAGGATTTCACACCTGATTATATTATTGCTGAATATACCGACCAGCCAGGGAAAAGAGTTCCCGTTGTCGTTGATGCCGAGATTATGGCAGGTGCAGGGTACACTTTGACAGGACCCACAACGCCTTATCCTGATTCTGTAACTGTCTATGGTGAAACCCAAATGCTGAAAAATATTACTGAGGTTTATACTTGCCACATTAAAGAAAGCAACTTGACCGATACGATGAAACGTAATGTCAAGATTGCGTCGTTAAAGAAGGCAGTTGTTGATCCGCAAGCAGTAAATCTGATAATACCTGTCGAGAAGATGGTTCAGAATACGCAGAAAATCAAGATTTCGGTGTTGAATACCCCGCCAGGCGTAAGGGTGTTGCTTTTCCCGTCAACTGTAACGGCATCGTTCCTGGCAGCACCCAGTTTGGTCAAGAAAATCTCAGGAAGTATTTCTGCTTCGGTTGATTGCCGGTATATAAATACCTCAACTCCAGGTAACAAGGTTATTGTTTCGGTGCAGTCGTCAGGTGTTTATGAAAATGTGAAACTTGATGTTGACAGTGTCGAATATTTGATAGAGAAGCAAAAGTAAGGAGATGTCGTTAATAGCAATTACAGGTGGTATTGGCGCTGGCAAGAGTGTGGTTTCGCACATTTTGTCGGTATTGGGATACCCTGTATATGATTGTGACAGCGAGGCCAAGAGATTGATGGTTTGCGATTCACGATTGGTGCAGCAAATAACCGAATTGTTTGGTCACGATGCCTATTGCTCAGACGGATCTATTAACCGAGAATATCTATCCCGTCAGATTTTTAATGCCAAATCCAAATTGGCTTTGATGAACTCTTTAGTTCACCCTGTGGTTTTGAATAATATTGTTCAATGGAGCAAATCGGAAGCAGGCGATATGCATTTTGTTGAAACTGCCTTGTTTGCCGAGAGCGGCATGAATAAAATTATTTCTACCGTTTGGAATGTCACGGCACCTGTTGATGTCCGTATTCGCCGAGTTGCACGCCGCAGCAATCTAACCGATGAACAGGTGCTTGCTCGAATAAACTCTCAGAGTGAAATACCTGAAGGCATCAACATTTGTAATATTTGCAATGATGACATGACTGCGGTATTGCCACAAGTTTTGAAATTATTATATAAATAATGTGTATATGAATAAGACAAGTTTGCAATATGATAAGGTGATTGTTTTGTGTCGCGACCTGTTTGTCAAAAAAATGAAGGACTATGGACCCGCTTGGCGCATTTTGCGCCCGCAGTCTGTTACCGATCAGATTTTCATTAAGGCAAAGCGTATCAGAACGCTTGAAGTTAATGGAGAGACAAAGGTGGGTGAAGGCATTTGGCCTGAGTTTATCGGCATTATTAATTACGGTATTATTGGACTTATTCAACTTGATAAAGGGTATAGTGATGTCGTTGATATGACTGCTGCTGAGGCCTTGTCGTTGTACGACTCGTACATCGCCCAGACAAAGGACTTGATGATTGCCAAGAATACTGATTATGGCGAGGCATGGCGCGACATGAGGGTGTCCAGTTATACCGATTTGATTTTATCGAAAATTCAGCGAACAAAGGAAATCGAGAACCATAATGGCGCAACTCTTGTAAGTGAGGGAATTGATGCCAATTATCAGGATATGATTAACTATTCAGTGTTTGCATTAATTAAACACGATGAAGCAGAAGACGGAGAAGCAGATTGAAGCTGTAACCGAAGGAATTACCTTGGGCGAACAATTATCCGATAGTACATCCAGCACAACAACTGTTGAGGACGTAAAGACGCAGGAACATCCAAAGTTGTCGCTTTTGTTAACCCTTGTTGTGTGGGCATGCCGAATACTTGTCGGAGGCGTATTTGCATTTTCTGGATTTGTAAAAGCGATTGATCCTTGGGGCAGTTTCTATAAGTTTAACGAATACATACTCACACTTGGAATTGATTGGTTGCAGCCGTTGTCGTTGTTCATGGCGTTTGCAGTGCCTGTTATCGAGTTTGTGCTTGGTGTTGCTGTCCTTGTTGGTGCCTATCGTCGTGTTGCTCCTTTCCTTGTAGTGCTCTTTATGTGTATTGCAACGCCACTTACCCTGTGGCTCGCTGCGACCAATGCAGTCCCTGATTGCGGATGCTTTGGTGATGCGATTAAACTTAGCAATTGGGCAACGTTCTGGAAGAATGTTGTTTTGTTATTGGGGGCAATATTCCTGTTGATTAAGAATCGAAAGGCTTCTGGTCTTTATAGCCCCGCAATACAGTGGATTTTGATTGCATTCACATTTGCTTTTGTTATGAGCATTGCTTGTTATGGTTACTTCAAGCAGCCACTTATTGATTTCAGACCTTTCACTGAAGGCACACAACTGGCATCTACATCAGCCTCGACAAATGAAGCCGATTATGTGTTTGTTTACGAGAAAAATGGTGTACAGCAGGAGTTTGAAATCAACAATCTCCCCGATGAAAATGAGTGGAGTTTTGTGGATAGACGCCCTAAGAGAACCGCCCCGCGCTCAAATGCCTATGCTAAGAGTTTGTCTGTATTTGACGGGGGTGATAATGTCAGTGACGTACTGCTCTCGAGTGATAAACTTGTACTGTTCCTTATGCCTGATATGAGTAAGGTGAGCATATCTTACACCTTCCTTATAAATGAGTTGAATGACTATGCAATTGAGCAAGGGGCATCGGTGGCTGCAGTAACTGCCGGAACCGATCGTGACATCGCTTGGTGGCGCGATATATCTATGGCGCATTATCCTGTGTTTACCGCTGATGACAGTGAGATAAAGATGATTGCTCGAGGCAATCCGGCTGTTGTTTATGTGGAGAACCAACAGATAATGTGGAAGCGTACTTTGGGTTCCATTAAATCGGAGCGTCTGCATGATATGGAATTGTCGCTGAAAACGCTTTGCAACGATTATGACAGCACTCAGGTACTGGATAATTTGGTAAAGTGGTATTTGCTTGCTATCTTGGTCTTGTTGGTTTTTAATCGACTCTGCACTTTGATGGCGTGGAGTTGGGGCAGAGGCAAGGCAAAAGCAACTGAATCTGCTGCTGTAACCGATGGAAAAGTGTCTTTATCGACATCAACTGCCGATGAAGAACAAGAAAAATGAATATTTTTTGAAAAAAACGATAAAATCTATTGCAGATTCAAAAAAAAGCAGTACCTTTGCAACGCAATTGACGGAATGTCTTATGGTGTAATGGTAGCACGACAGATTCTGGTCCTGTTAGTAAAGGTTCGAGTCCTTTTAAGACAACAATAAAGGTGACCGTAATGCGGTCACCTTTTTAATGAAAATAACTTTTATAAATTTAAACTAATTATCAAACATGGCAACAAAAATCAGATTACAACGCCACGGTCACAAAGACTATGCGTTCTATCCCATTGTCATCGCCGATAGCAGGGCACCACGAGATGGTAGATTTATTGAAAGGATTGGTTCTTATAACCCAAACACTAATCCTGCTACAAT
>JAGHSV010000131.1 GCA_018065665.1 Candidatus Sodaliphilus aphodohippi | reverse complement strand
CCCCTATATCGACCGCATCAACTTTGACGGCGAGGTGCGGCACGGTTACGAGACCTTCAGGGTTCACAGCGTCAACATGCTGCGCGTGCCGTATGAAACCACCGACGGCAACCAGACATTCCTGTTCACAAACAGTTATGGAGACTCAACCTACGAGTGTACCAACGGCACACTCGTACTGCTCGAGCCCAAAGACGGCGGCAAGTTCAAGTGGCGCCACAATACCACCGAGCAATGCGTCGTTCGCCGTGTCACCACTGCCATGGGCAAGGTCGTGATACCTGACGGGTGCGCCTACCTGTGGATGCAGGGAGCTGACATGGGCCATGCCGCAGCCATGAGTCCCGGCGATGAAGTCTCTATCAGTCTGAAAGTGTTCCTCTCAAACCATCCCGAGGACAATATCGACCTGAAAGAAACGGTTGGAGGCAGCACTATCATAATGCGCAACGGACTGCCCGAACAGAAGTGGGAAGTGCGCCATCCGCGTACCTGCGTCGGGTTCAATGCCGACAGTACGCGTCTGTATGTCGTCATCATTGACGGCCGCAGCAAGGAATCGGTTGGCGTAACCATGACCGAGGCTTGTGGCATCTTCACTGCCCTGGGTGCGCCCAATGCCGTCAACCTCGACGGAGGCGGCTCGACATGTATGGTGGTCAATGATGAGGTGGTCAATGCCCCAAGCGGCAAGCAATTGCGCCCTGTTGGCAACGGCTGCATCGTCTATAGCAACGCCCCCGCGGATAATGACATCAGCGCCATCGCCATTGCCCCGGCGGCAACCACAGTCAAGGCCGGCAGCACCATCGATTTGAAAGTATGGGGATTCAATCGCTATGATGTCGTCCGGACACGCGACCTTAAGGACTGCAAATTCAAGTGTGATAAACAACTGGGGCACATCACCAATGATGGTCACTTTGTCGCAGCGGACAAACCCGGCACCGGCACTGTCACTGTCAAATACAAGAAACTGAAGACAACTCTACGCCTCACCGTTACAAATTAACCGGCGAGAAAGTATAGTACAGAGAAATCAGAGAACTCAGAGACCTCAGAGAACTCCGAGTGCCTATTTTGCAACCGTGCCAACGAGTCGAACCTCGGTGGTCTGGTTGTATGGGTCATTGGTGATGATGTAGAGTATTGCATTGAGCATCGGGCCGTCAACGAGCGACATGTCAACGGTAACGCTAATCGCGGCAGTCTCGCCATGCCTGATTTCGGTCTGGCTGCAAGTGGCGGTGACTGCGCCCTCGGGCGACCACAGCCGACGCAGTATCAGCGGTTCTTTTCCGGTGTTCTTGATGGAGAAAGTTTTTGTGACCGTTGCGGTTAGACGGTCAAAGTCGACCATCTTTCCCCCTTCAATCCTGACTTGTGGGGCATCGGCGAGTTGCTCGGGCGCGAGGTTGTCGTTGCGGTCAACGACTTGCGACATCACGTTAATATGCGTCAGCCCCGACACGCTGCCGTCATGGCGACGCAACGGTTCGCTGATAATGGTAAGGGTATCTGCGTTGAATCCCCATAGTGGAACCAACCCTGTATCATATTGGATGTTGAAATTTGCGTTGGTCCCAGGCGGGATTGTGTCAGGGGCCATGCTGGCAGTGATGTGCGCCTTGTTGCCCTCGGTGGTGGCTATAATTGTGTCTGTCGATGCGTTGTAGCAACTGATGTAGGCTGCACGGGTGCTGCCGCGATACAGTTTGCCAAGAGGTATGCTGGCGTTTTCAAGGCGGAGCCCTCCGCAGACAATCGGATAGCGGGTGTTGACAGTTACCGGGGTTGCCGCTACATTGCCTGTCAGGGTTAGCCGCGTACGGCTAACAGTCCCGGTTGTATATACAAACGCGTCTTTCTCAAAGTTGCCGGGACGGTTGTAGGGGTTGTAGGTCAACGTGACTGCAGCAGTGTCGCCGGGGTTGATCGCATAACGCGGATAGTCAGCGGCGGTGCAGCCGCAGGTGGTCTGTACACGGGTGACAAACAATGCCGAGTCTCCGGCATTGACCATGCGCAACTGGCACGACACCTTGCCGTTCTCTTCTTTGATGTCGCCAAAGTCATGCTCGGTCTCGAGCCACGAAGCACGGCCCTGACAATAGGCGGTCATGCCCACTGCCAGCAGGACAATTAAGGCTGTCACCCTGCCTTTCATCGGTGATTATTTCTTTTTGGCGGGGATTACAGTACCCTCAATCACGAGCGTGATGCGTCCGCCGGTGCTGCGTCCGTTGGTGTTGACCTTGATGGTTTTGCGGAACGCCCCGGGACGGCCGATTGGGCTGTAAGTCACCTTGATTTTGCCCTTTTTGCCCGGTTTTATGGGTTTCACTGAGTACTCGGGGCGTGTGCAGCCGCACGAAGCGGTGGCATCGATGATAATGAGGGGTTTGTCGCCTGTGTTAGTGAACTCAAAGGTGCAGGATACAGGGCCTTTTTCCTCCTTGATGGTCCCGAAGTCGTGGAGCCGGGTCTTAAACTCGGCCTGGGCATAGTTGGTGACGGTTGCCGCGATGGCAACTATGGCTATCAAAGCCATGAATATGGAAAGGATTGGTCGTTTCATTTTTTTCGGTCTTTAATTTTCGGCAAAAATAGTCATTTTTATTGAATCACAACATTATTTTGTGTTAAAACCATAGAAAGAAGTCCTCGCGCTGCAACTTGGGGTTGGCGACAATGATGCCCGTTTTCTCGTTGAAGAACGTCTGTCCGTGGGGCATTGTCGCCCTGACACATTCCCACAGTCTTTTCACTCCTTGGTCACGCACAAGGTTGCGAAACACCACAACACACTCGGCGGCAACCAGTTGTCGTAGCCACCCGGTGAGCATGTCAAAGTCACGGGATTGCGGAATGTGGTTGACCAGCAAGAAAGGTTTGCCACCGGTGCTGCCCAATTCCTCATTGTATCGGTCCATTGCCGCGCCAAGGTCGTAAAAGCAGTCCACATTGTCACCGACAGCGGCGTACACTCTGGATGCAAACTGACGCTGTTCCAAGTCGGGTTGATACACGGTCAGGTGGCTGGACGACGACACGGCCAGCATACATGCCGACGACACACCATAGTTGGTGCCGATTTGCATCATGCACTTGGGGTTGAAATAGTTGACGATGCGAAACAGCATCTTAGCCCCTTTGGCGGTAATCAGGTGCGGTTGTCCCCAGGGGTGTTTGCGGCCTGATGAGACGGTATGGCGCAACTGCTCAATCTGCTCATAGCTGTAGTAGGGGAGACGCTCACGCAGCACCGTCCGCACGAACATGAATGCAAACGGCGAATGGATGCCGAACCCCTTGCTGCGGTGGTGACGGCTCAGTGCTGTGCGATATCGGCGTATAATCCCCATTCAGTCTTTTTAAGCCTGTTTTGGTTCTTCGTCTTTACGGCGGCGACGCATGAACAGTGCCACGTTGACTGCAATAAGCAGAGCCACGAAGATAATGATAATGGCAGTGGTGGCAACAGCCTCGGTGGTGTGAACCTCCTGCGGGTCAAACTTGAAGTCAATGGTGTGGTCTCCTGCTGATAGACGCAGTGCACGCAGAACGTAGTTGACGCGGCCCATCTCTACGGGTTTGCCGTCAACTGTCACGTTCCAACCCCACGGGAAGTATATCTCGCTGAAAACAGCCACGCCTCCCTTGGCACTATGACTCTTGTAAACCAGATGGTTGGGGGCGTATGTCGTCAAGGATATGGTGTCGCCGGCTGTCTTTGCCACCGCCTGTCCAAGCGTTTTCTCGAACTGCTTGTCGGCAACGGCGCTGGTTGCCGGATTGAACTTGTCGAGGAACGCCATTTCCTCGTCGGCACTCTTGACGTATGTTAGCGTATCAACAAACCATGCATTGCCCAGCGCGTCGGGGTTTTGCTGCACCTGATTGTCATCGACAATGAAATACTTGGTGTTGAGCATGTTCAGCACAGCCATGTTGTTGTTGGCAATCTGGCGCTCAATAAGGTCGTTGTAGCGTGTCAGTTTGGCTGCATGGTATCCGCCAACGGTCTTGTGGAAGTATGACGGCATTGCCTCGGCAAAGTGCTGCACGTCAAGCACGCGGTAGTTGGGGTCTTTGTCTTTCAGTATCTGTGCGTCGGCTGGTCGCATGGCGATTGTCCCGGTGGTGGCCTCCTCGGCGGGAACAAAGGTGTTCTCGTCGATATATCGTTTGTTGACGGTATAGAGGTCAATCAGGACGAGGGCAGTGAGAACAGCGGCGGTTGCGCCGGTCTTCATCTTTCCTTTGACAAAGAGCATGATGGCACCGAATCCGAGCAGCAGGAACAGCAGGCTGCGTATTGCGTCGGCGCTGACAAGGCTGCCGCGGATGGCACGGATGGCGGCATCCAGTGCGGGGAACTGCTGCAACTGCCCGCTATTGATGAGTTGCTCGGTCTCTTGGGCCGAGTAGGCTCCGAACATGCTGGGGCAGAACATCCCAAACAGGCACACGAGAATGCAGAAACCGAACGAGCCATAGAGGGCACCCTTGTTTTTCTTCAAGAAGTCCTCCTCGGTGAGCATCTGCTGCAATGCCAGCACTGCAAGCAACGGCATCGTGAACTCGGCAATCACAAGGATGCTCGAAACGGTGCGGAATTTGTTATACATCGGGAAGTAGTCGATGAACAGGTCGCTCAGCCACATCAAGTTGTGTCCCCATGACAGGAACAGCGACAGCAGCGTCACCACTACAAGAGCCCACTTGACGGGACCCTTGACGACAACGCAGCCCAACAGGAACAGGGCGCAGATGAGCGCACCCACATAGACGGGGCCGTTGGTCATCGGCTGGTCGCCAAAGTACTGCGGGAACTGTTGCAGATACTGGCCTTCCTCGCCCAGTTCGCCGTCATCGGCCATCTTCTGGGCCTTGCTGGTCTCGGCCAGCGACAGCATCTTGATATCACCGTGTTCAGGTTTGATGGTCGCGCCGCCATTGACATTGGGAATGAGAAGGGTGAACGATTCACCTTTGCCATAACTCCACTGGGTGATATATTCCTTGTCGAGACCGCCATTGGTATTGGTGTTTGTAGCGGTTTGCGAATCCTTGCTGGTCAGTTCGCTGTGACCGCCGCGAATGGTCTCCTGTGAGTATTTATAGGTCATGTAAAGGTTGGGGGCGTTGGCTGCCAGGGCCAGTACGGCGGCTACTGCCAGGGCGCCGGTGGCAATGCACCATTGCTTTACCTTGTGATCCTTGATTGCTGCCACAAGATAGCCGATGACCAGGGCGATGATGACAAACGCAAAGTAGTAGGTCATCTGCACATGGTTGGACATCAGTTGCAGGGCTGCAAATAGGGCTGCCAGAGCCGCACCGCCCAGGTACTTGCCGCGATAGCACCACACGATGCCGGCAATCGTCGGCGGCACGTATGCCAGAGTGAGCAGTTTCCAGATGTGGCCTGCTCCGATAAGGATGAGAAAATAGGTCGAGAACCCGTACCCGATGGCACCCAGCACCGCCAGATACCACTTGACGTCAAACGCCAGCATCAGCAGGAAGAAACCCAGCATCATGATGAACACCCAGCCCACGGGAGCCGGGAAGTTGAGGCAATAGACGTTGCCAAACCACGACAGGTAAGGCGTGCTCGAGTAGGTGGGGCGAATCTGGAACGTCGGCATACCTCCGAACAACGCGTCGGTCCAGCGGGTGATTTCGCCTGACTTGGCTTCATATTCGACACCTTCATGGCCGTTGGCAATACCCTGAACGACGTCGCTCTGCTGAAGCACGTCGCCTTGCACGTCGTTAGGATAGAAGAATATCCATGAGATTACTGCAAAAATCGCCACGGCGGCAATAAATGTCACAAACGATTTCAGTGAAACAGACCCCAAGCGGATCTCATCAAGTTTTTTTCCCATTATTGTCGGTTTTTAATTGTTTTCTATAACAAACTACAAAGTTACTGAATCTACCTCAAATCCCCAACAATTTCACCAAAAAACTGATTTTCGGTGATAACAATGCAAAACAATTGGGATTTTTTTTTGAAAATTCATCAAAAGAAATTATCTTTGCATATTGATATGAAACGATATCTATTGGTTGCCATATTGCTGGTTGTTGTTGCTGCGGTGTGCTTTTTTGCACTGCGAGACAACTCGCGAGTGGTCCATGTGCGTGTCGAGATTGACTCTACAGCACTGCGTAGCGGAGACATGCTCTTTCGCAACGGTATGGGCAATGAGAGTCTGGTTGTCACTTCAACGAGCCGTGGCGAGTATTCACACGTTGGTATCGCCATTGCCACTCCAGGCGGCTGGATGGCCGTCCATGCAGTGCCGGGAGAGTCGGCCGAGGGCGAACCCGAGTATGTGAAATGCGAACCCATCGGGGTGTTGTTTGGACGAGATAGAGCCCAGGCAGGTGCGGTGGTGCGAATTGAGTGCAACGACTCGACGGCGACGGCGGCGGCGCTGGCAGCCATGGAGAAGGTGCGCGAC
>JAGHSV010000049.1 GCA_018065665.1 Candidatus Sodaliphilus aphodohippi | reverse complement strand
TCATACGGCAAAAGTAAGAAAACAACCTGGCATTCACCAATTTTTGACAGTATTTTTGTTTGGAATTGCGGGCATGCCCGCAATTCGACTGCAAACTTAATATTCTTTTTATCTAGTTTTGACTAAAATAAACATAAGGGACAAAAGGCGGGGAGAGCGCTTCGCTTTTCAGTGCGCTAAAGCCTCTTAATTCTTATAATAGGTTTTGCCGTTTGCGTTTGTTTTTGTAACTTTGCAGAATAAATTGGGGTGGTGTGTACTGCCTCAAAGTTTAACTGACGAAAACAAACAAAAACAAGGATATATGGAAAGAAAAGTAAGAGTGCGTTTTGCACCGTCACCCACGGGTCCGCTTCACATTGGCGGCGTCCGTACGGCTTTGTATAACTACCTGTTTGCCCGCCAGATGGGTGGTACAATGATTCTCCGAATCGAGGATACCGACTCCAACCGTTTTGTCCCGGGAGCCGAGGACTATATCAACGAGGCACTGGCATGGCTCGGCATCGGCATCGACGAGGGCGTGCGTGAGGGTGGCGAATATGGGCCTTATAAGCAGAGCGAGCGTCGCGACATCTATCGCCATTATGTGCAGCAGCTGCTTGACGCCGGTCGTGCATATTATGCATTTGACACCCCCGAGGAACTGGACGCCAAGCGCGCCGAGATAAAGAACTTCCAGTATGACGCATCGACACGCATGCAGATGCGCAACTCGCTCAGCATGCCCGCCGATGAGGTCAAGCGCCTCATTGACGAGGGCCACAAATATGTCGTTCGCATCAAGATTGAACCCGACCGCGACGTCACCGTCAACGATCTTATCCGCGGTGAGGTCACTATCAACTCGAGCGTACTCGACGACAAGGTGCTGTACAAGAGTGCCGATGACCTGCCAACATACCACCTTGCCAACATCGTAGATGACCACCTGATGGAGGTCAGCCATGTCATACGCGGTGAGGAGTGGTTGCCAAGCGCCCCGCTGCACGTGTTGCTCTATGAGGCATTCGGCTGGGCCGACACCATGCCCCAGTGGGTACACCTGCCCCTGTTGCTCAAGCCCGACGGCAAAGGCAAACTGAGCAAGCGTGACGGCGACCGTCTGGGTTTCCCGGTATTCCCTCTCGAGTGGCATGACCCCGCGAGCGGCGATCTCTCAAGCGGATACCGTGAGGGCGGCTACCTGCCCGAGGCTGTCGTGAACTTCCTGGCACTGCTGGGCTGGAATCCCGGCGATGACCGTGAAATCATGTCTATGGACGAGCTGATACGCGACTTCTCGTTTGAGCATTGTTCAAAGAAAGGCGCCAAGTTTGACTATGAGAAGGGCAAGTGGTTCAACCACGAGTACCTGTCGGCAATGGACGACGCCAAACTCGCCGGCCTGTTCAAGCCGCAACTGGCCGAGCATGAGGTCAATGCCGATGACTATAGCGACGAGTTCATCGCCCGTGCCGTTGGCATGGTGAAGACCCGCATCAATTTTGTCAAGGACCTGTGGGCTAACTGCGGTTTCTTCTTCAAGGCTCCCGAGGCCTATGCCGAGAAAGACGTGAAAAAACGCTGGAAACCCGGCACCGACGATATCATGCGCCAGCTCGTTGGCGTGCTTGACGGCATCGACGACTTCTCGTCGGCCAACGCCGAGGCCATCGTCCTGGGCTGGATTAAGGACAACGAGATGCACATGGGCAACGTGATGAACGCATTCCGCCTGACCGTTGTCGGCGAGTGCAAGGGTCCCCACATGTTTGACATCACCGAACTGCTGGGCAAGGAAGAGACAATCAAGCGCATCGAGCGCGGAATAGCAAATATCCAACCCATTGATGCCTAAACTGACGGCCTGCATATTAGCGTTAGCGGCAATGCTGCTGCCACTGGTTGCGGTAGGGCAGGAGGTGGACTGGAACGTGGATGCCAGCGTCGTTGCCAACAACCGTGAGGGCGGCGACGAGATGACTCCCGACCAGACTTTCATGTTCACCCGCCTGGCTGGCGAGGTGGGCTTGTCGCTGGACGGCGGCACCCATCGGCTGATGGCCGGTGCTGCATGGTACCAGCCAATGCGCGACGACTGTGGCGGATATAAGGTATTGCCGACCGTTTACTACAACTACCGCAAGGACGGAGTTGAACTGGCTCTTGGTATGCTGCCCCGAACGCTGATGGCCGAGAAGGCACCGACCTACCTGTTCAGTGACTCGCTCAACTACCTCACACCCAATGTCCGCGGTGCCCTGGCCCAGTATACCTGTGACAAGGGCCATGCCATGGTGCTGCTCGACTGGCGCCAGATGCAGACAAACACCCGTCGCGAGGCGTTCAACGTGCTGCTGAACGGACAGCGCCACATCGCGGGAGACCTGTGGATTGGCGGTTGGGCTCAACTCAACCACCTCGCCAAGCGCAAGAATGCCCCAGAGGACGAGGGGGTAAACGACGATATCAGCATCAATCCGATGGCGCGACTGGATCTGGCGCGTCACACCTCGCTGGACAAGCTCACTCTCGAAGCCGGTGCGTTGATTCAGCTGCAGCGTGCACGTATCGAGCACGAGTGGCGCACGCCGTGCCGCTTTGTCGCCCGTGCCAATGCCCGCTGGCGCTGGCTCGAAGCCACCGAGGAGTTCAGCACCGGCAAGGATGCCTTCCCGCTATACCCGGCATTCGGCAGTCAACTGAATCTGGGAGACCCCTATTACCGTTACAAGACATATAGCCGCACCGACGTGCGTGCCCATATCATCAACAACCGTTTTGTTGACCTCAGCGCGTCGCTCATGTTCCATGCCGCGACCGGAGTCACGGGATTCTGGCAGCAGGTGTCCTGCCGTTTCTATCTCGACAGCCGCATGTGGAAACGCCGTACCGACAAGACGTGGATGAAACAACAGAAACTTAACTCAATCTTCTGACAACACTAACAACCGATGAACCTATTATATCACTTAGGAATAGATGCCTATAAGCTCGCCGTACAGATTGCCTCGGTACGCAACAAAAAAGCCCGCCTGATGCTGAAAGGGCAGGCAAAGACATTCAAACTGCTGCGAGGTTGTCTTGCACCCGAAGGCGGTTACATCTGGATTCACGCCTCGTCGCTTGGCGAGTTTGAGCAGGGCCGTCCGCTAATCGAGAAGATAAAGCACGACAACCCCGATGCTAAGGTGCTGCTGTCGTTCTTCTCGCCCAGTGGCTACGAGGTCCGCAAGAACTATCCGCTTGCCGATGTGGTTTGCTATCTGCCGTTTGACCAAAAGCACAATGTCAAGAAATTCCTTGACCTCGTCAAACCCAAGATGGCAATTTTTGTGAAATATGAGTTCTGGGGCAACTACCTGACTGCGTTGAAGAAACGTGGCGTGCCGACCTACATCATCTCGTCCATCTTCCGTCCCGGCCAGGTGTTCTTTCGTCCATGGGGAGGTATGTTCCGCAAGATGCTGGGGTGTTTTGACACCATTTTTGTCCAGAACGATGAGTCGCGCCGGCTGCTTGAGTCAATTGGCATAACCAATGTTGACGTGTGCGGCGACACTCGCTTTGACCGTGTTGCCGATGTCCGTTCGACCGCCAAGGAGTTCCCCGTTATCGAGCAGTTTGTGTCCAACTCCCGCTTTACGCTGGTGATGGGCAGCTCGTGGGAACCCGACGAGGAGATTGTCATGCCGTACTTTGACAGCCACCCCGATATGAAAGTCATCATAGCCCCTCACGAGTTTGACCGTGAGCGCTTGCTGGACATGATGGGCCGCACCAACCGGCGTGTAGCGCTATACTCGCAGACCTCACCCGAGCAGGCGGCATCGCTCGACTGTCTGATTATCGACAGTTTCGGGTTGCTGTCATCGCTCTACCGATATGGCAAGGCCGCCTACATTGGCGGCGGCTTTGGTGCCGGAATTCACAACATCAACGAGGCCGCTGTATATGGCATCCCCGTGATATTCGGTCCCAAACATGAGAAGTTCAAGGAGGCTATCGACCTCATCGCGTGTGACGGCGGTCACTGCATCGCCAACGATAACGAATTTGCCGCAGTGATGGATCGCCTGACATCAGACCAGACATATCTTGAACAAAGCGGCAAGGTTGCCGGAGATTATATCCAGTCGCACCTGGGGGCCACCGACCACATCTACGAAACAATATTTGGCACTGCCAATAAATAATATACGGCAAAGAAAAGCAACATTTTACTTGCATATTGATAGAAAAATAACTAACTTTGCCACATACTAAATTAGGGATATTAATAACATTAGGGATATGAGTTCAAAAATAATGCTTGACCAGGTATCACAACGGTACTACCGTCCCGGGAGCGAGATAGAACTGGCTTCACTGACCCGATATGAAAAGGTGTACACCAAGGTGGTGGAATCGAGCGGCGAGGGTGCTGCCGATGTCGCCGGTGATATTGCCGACGAAATCGGGCGATGTGTCCGTGAGAAGGGCCGTTGTGTGATTGGAATGGGGACCGGCAAGGCCGCCCTTGACGTGTATGACGAACTTGTCAAGTTGTATTTTGCCGACAAACTGAGTTTTGCCGGTGTTGTAGTTTTCAATATCGGTGAGCTGGAACTGGGTGCCATCGACAAGACCGAGGAACGCAGCACCTTTAACCGTCTGCGCCGTCACCTCTTCAACAAGGTGGATATAGACCCGGCTAATGTGCACACCTTCAGCAGCAGTGCCACAAACGAGAATGTACACAGCCTGTGCAAGGCCTACGAGAACGAGATAAGCGAATATGGCGGTCTGGATATCCTCATCTGCCAACTTACAAAGAACGGCTCTCTGGCGTATAATGAACCGGGGTCGTCGATGAACTCGTCGTGCCGCCTGATGCTGTTGGGCAGTGACACCCGCACGCGTGTTGCCGAGGCGTTCCAGTGCGAGACCGCACCGCGCACCGCTGTCACTTTGGGTATGTCAAACCTGCTTGCAGCCCGTCGCATCATCTGTGTGGCATGGGGCGAAGACAGTGCCAAGGCTGTCTTTGACACCATCGAGGGACCTATGGTCGGACAGGTGCCGGCATCGTTCCTGCAGATGCATCACGATGTCAAACTTGTGGTGGACCTCGAGGCGGCGTCAATGCTGACACGTATCAATTATCCCTGGCAGGTGACCTCGTGTGAGTGGACCGACTATCTGATTCGCCGTGCCATCGTGTGGCTGTGCCGCAAGACCGGCAAACCCATCCTCAAACTCACCAACAAAGACTATAATGACAACGGCCTGGGCGAACTGGCGCTGCTGTTTGGTTCGGCCTACAATGTCAACATCAGGATTTTCAACGAAGTCCAGCATACTATCACGGGTTGGCCTGGCGGCAAACCCAATGCCGACGACTCGTCGCGCCCCGAGCGCGCCACACCCTATCCCAAGCGTGTGCTTGCCTTCAGCCCGCATCCCAACGATGTGGTGGTGTCGATGGGCGGAACGCTGCGACGACTGGTTGAGCAGGGACATGAGGTGCATGTGGTCTTCCAGACCGACGGTGACATCGCCGTTGGCGACGAGGACGTGATGCGACACATCTTGTTGAACGAGCGACTGCTGCAGCGCTACGGACAACCCAACGATGACCAGACGGCAATGTACCGCACCATGCGCAGCGCACTGGCAAGCAAGGTGCCCGGCGATGCCGACATTCCCGCCGTCCGCTTCTTTAAGGGCCAGATTCTTGCCTGCGAGAGTCTGCTGGCACTTGACTCCATGGGCGTTAAGACCGAGAACGTGCACGAACTCCACCTGCCGTTCCATACCGACGAGCCGTTTGGCTTGGGCAAGGTGACTGCCGCCGACGTCCAAGGCATTAAAGGGATTATCGAGCGTGTAAAACCCCATCAGATTTTTGTCAGCGATGACCTCACCGACCCCAACGGCACACACGAGCGTGCCACGAGCGCGGTGCTGATGGCGGTAGAGGAACTGCAGGCCGAACCCTACATGCGTGACTGCCGCGTGTGGATGTATCGCGGACAGTGGAGCCAGTGGAACGTTGACCGCGTCGAGATGGCTGTGCCCATGAGCCCCGAGGAGTTCCGCGACAAGAGTGACGCTGTCCTGAAGTTCCGTTCACAGGTGCATGACGCATCGTTCCGCGACAATGCCGACGGCATCCTCTCGTGGGAGCGTTCGCTGAAGAACAACCGCACCCTTGCCGACGACTACATCAAACTGGGTCTCGCTTCTTACGAGGCAATTGAGGCGTTTGTCAAGTACAACCCGCAAAAAGATTAGAGTAAAACACCTATTAACCTTCTGAAAATGAACAACAAGTACATCGTGGCGTTGCTGCTGGTGCTCGCAGGCATCGGCATGCATGCCAAAAAGATAGGCTATGCCGATCCAACCATTTTATACGATAACGGTTATTATTACCTTAGCGGAACAAGTTCCAATTCCGGTTTTGCCGGATGCCGCAGTACCGACCTGGTTCACTGGGAACCGGTTGACACTGCCTCGAGCTTGTTGCTGAACGTCAAGGACGCATACGGTACCCAAGCCTTGTGGGCACCACAACTGTTCAGGTTCGGTGACACCTGTTATATGGCCTATGCCGCCAACTTTCGCATCGCCATTGCCAAGTCGGACCGCCCCGAGGGACCCTATAAAATCGCGACTCATGCCCCGATTGGTTTCGAGGGCGAAGATATTGCCGAAATAGACCCCTTTGTGTTTATTGATGATGACGGCACCAAATATCTATACTATGTCCGTTGTGAAGATGCCAATGAACTGTATGTATGTGAGTTGACCGACGACTTCTCTGCTGTCAAGGAGGGGACCAGAACACGCTGTTTCGGTCCTGAACTGGAATGGGAAACCCGTTATGGAGAGGTTGTCGAGGGGCCCACGATGTTCAAGGATGGTCCGTTCTACTATCTGTTATACAGCGGCAACGGTTATCAATCGCCACACTATGCAGTGGGCTATGCCTACTCCATCAGTCCCCGTGGCCCGTGGATTAAGACCGGTCGGCCTTTCATCTCCCGCAATGCTTGTGGACTGAACGGCTCGGGGCACGGCGATATGTTCAAGGACAAGGACGGCAAGTGGAACTATGTGTTCCATGTCCACCGGAGCGACAGCGTCATCCACGACCGCTATGCCTGCATTGTGCCTCTGACCATCACCGATGACCCCAACAACAAGTTCATACCCCAATGGGACCGCATGCATGTGCTTGACAACGAGGCACCTGCCGATGCTGCTCTGCCTGTTGCCCAGACATCATTTGAGGTTGACGGCATTTGCTATCGCACCTTGCCCGTCGACGAGAAGGCAGTGGAGGTCGTGACGCCCAACCCGATTGATTTTGGCGGATATGAAGGCGACATCAAAATCCCGTCCACCGTTAAGCACCAAGGCGTTAAGTACAATGTCCGCGCTATCGGCACCGCCGCTTTCTGCAACTGTGAGAACCTGCATAGCGTGACACTTTCAAAGGGAATCCGCACCATCGGCGTCGGTGCTTTTGAATCGAGCGCCGTCGAGTCAATCAGGATTCTCGGTGACATGCCGTCGTTTGCCTATAGGTCGGTGGACCTCTGTGACAATCTCAAAGAAATTGTCCATAAGAAAAAGGTATTGAAAGTCAATCGTGTAGCCCACAAGATAAAAAACAATTAACCCTGTCTGGACAGTGGCATAGACGTGGTGCCATGAGCACTGACAACCGATGAACATATCCAAAAAGTTCAAATCCAGACAGTGGTTATTGACGATAATAGCCCTGATTGTGATAGCAATCTGGGGTGAGACTTTTGTGTCGTCCAAGGTGCTTTTGGGCGCTGGCCTTATGCCTGCCGACATCTTCCTCTACCGCTTCACGCTTGCCTATATTGGCATGTCTGTTATATCACATAAAAGAATGTTCAGCAATTCGTTTAAGGACGAGTTAATGCTTGTGGTTTGTGGTATAACCGGAGGGTCGCTGTATTTCCTTACCGAGAATATGGCACTCAAGTTCTCTATGGCTACCAACGTGGCAATCATTATGGGTATAACTCCGTTGTTGACGGCGTTGCTGTTGGCGTGCTTCTATAAGGATGAGCGTATGAATGCCCGGCAGTTGTTAGGGTCGTTGATGGCTTTTGGAGGTCTTGTGATGGTGGTTCTCAACGGGCATTTTGAGTTGCACCTCAATCCGCTGGGCGATGTTCTGGCGTTGGGGGCAGCTTTCACATGGGCAATGTACACACTGTTTGTCAAACCTCTCAGCAGACGCTACGATGCCCGCTTCATCACCCGCAAGGTCTTTGGTTATGGCGTGTTGACCATTCTGCCCTGGTACTGGATTGTCGATCCGCTCAATGCCAATGTAGCAATCCTGACTCAACCCGTGGTGTGGGGGAACCTGCTGTGGCTCGGCATTGTGGCTTCACTGGGGTGTTACTTAACTTGGAACTGGGTAATGCCGCGCCTTGGAGTCGTGAAATCCACCAACCTGCTGTATTCGCAGATTGGTTTTACCCTCATCCTCACCTCGACCATTCTTCACGAGAGAGTCACATGGATGGCCATCCTCGGCGCCGCAATTCTCATCAGCGGCATGGTAATGTGCACCAACACCCCCCCAGGGCCAACGCAAACAGGACTAAAAGACCTTTAACCTCACTGCGTCAGCGTGAGGCTGAAAAGCTCCTGAGTCATCGAGTCACCTGAGTCAATGTGAGTCACCTGAATTGCTGTAACATCCTCATTGTAAGCCCCTCTCTACTGGAGAGGGGTCGGGGGTGAGGCTCCTGAGTCATCTGAACAGCGAAGCGTTCTGAAAAGCCGTAAGGCGCTCCGAGGAGTGCAACGTTCTGAACAGCGAAGCGCTCTTCCCGCCTTATGTTCTTTCAGTCTTTTTTGTATGGCTACTTGGCGGTGAAGTGGGCTGGCATGTCACAGATGTTGGTCAGCCCGTCAACCTTGGCGGCGATAATGTTCTTGCGTGTGGCGACACTGCCCAGCCTTGACATGTTGGTGCATGACCACATGACGGCATTGGGGAAGTGGCACAGCTCGAGGCAGATGATGTTGATGTCCTGTTCCGATAGTTTGTAGGGGCCGTTGGCGAGTTTGGTGACCAGATTGTCATGGCGAGCGTTGACAAGTGCCCGTAGCTGGGCAAAGAACTTGTCGTCCATCAGTTTGGCTATGCGCTCGTCTTTTACTGCCTTGCCGCCCTTGCCGGTATAGATTAGCCCTCTTATCACCTCGCCAAAGTCTTTGAGGCTGCGGTCGGTTGCTTCTTGCAGCTCGGTGATTTTCGCCGTCTGCTGTTCGGCCTCGCTTCCGTCCTGAGGCATCTGCTGCAGCTGCGCCAACTGTTGCAGCAGGCTTTCGGTCTGCTGTTTGAGGGCATCGATGTCGGTGTTCTGTGCCAGCATCCGCAGGCGGTGCCTGCGCAGGCGTTGGTGTAGAAACAGCACGGCAATGGCAAGCAGCACGATGCCGGCTACTGCCCACAGCAGCATTAGTGTCTTGTTGTGGCTGTCTTGCCGCTGCGCCTCGGCCGCGGCATTGAGTTCGGTCTGCGCCATGATGCCGCCCATGCGGCTGAGGGTTATGGAATCGCCGATGGCATAGCCACGATGGACCTGTTTATTACCAATATTATAGTCACCTTGATTAGTGTTGAGTATTCCCGAGCAAATAAGGTATTGCAGGCTGTCATTAGAGTTTCGTGGCAATGGCATCATGTCAAAATACATCTTTGCCGAGTCTGTCTTGCCGAGCTTGGCGAGTGCCAGGCAGGTGAAGTAACATGCGCTATAGCCGTCAATGTAGTTTACACCTTCAGCGATTACCGACTTCATTATGTCGGCTGCCATGCGATAATTGTCCTTGCAGATATAATAATAGGTTGAAAGGTTGTACCTGCCCTGATAGATATAACTGCTGTCACTTGTCTCGGCAGCCATCCTAATGCTCTTGTCAATAAAGACATATCCGCTATCGCAGTTGTTCATCGTGTATGCCTCGCCCAGCGAAGCCCAAGCGCACAATTCGTAATGCTTGTCGCCGATTTCAGCGAAAATCTCGCCGGCCTTCTTAAGGTGCAGGATGGCGTACCTACATTCGATGTATTGTTTGTACAACCCGGCGATGCGGAAGTGGATGTAGCCCTGGTGAAAGCGGTCGGAGGCGGGGCAGCGCTGCTGCGCCAGCTTGTAGTAGCGCATGGCGAGGGTGTCGTTGCCCAGCTCATAGGCGACGCAGCCGCGGTAGAGCAGCGAGCGCATGCGCTTGTCGGGGTCGGCGCCGGCGCGGTCATAGTGCTCGAGGGCGATGCTGATTGCCGAGTCGCTGGTGGCGGGGCGGTACGCCTTGTAGTCGGCTATGGTGGTGAGCAGCGCGTGGTAGGGCC
>JAGHSV010000182.1 GCA_018065665.1 Candidatus Sodaliphilus aphodohippi | reverse complement strand
TCATACGGCAAAAGTAAGAAAACAACCTGGCATTCACCAATTTTTGACAGTATTTTTGTTTGGAATTGCGGGCATGCCCGCAATTCGACTGCAAACTTAATGTTCTTTCTTAATGTTCTTTTTATCTAATTTTGACTAAAGAAAGAACATAGGACAGTAACTTGATGCCAAGGGCATCACATCTTAATAACCCACGATAGCGGACCGCTGGAGCGGGACGCCATAGTGGGACAGATGCACTCCCCCCACTCTGTTCCCAAGGGGAACACACACACTGCAACGATGCAAACTATTGCTGTCCGATAAAAGATTTCATTGTACAGCATCTTAGATGTTTTTATATGATACAAAGCAATGGCTGTCATCCGATGTCGGTGGCAGCCATCACTTTTATAAGTTATGATGATGATTTACATGTCCAGCACGAGACGGAAACCCAGGTCGTCGTCGATTGTGTCGTGAACATAGTTGAAACGATACGTCAGACCGCAACGGTTGGCAAAGAAGTACCAACTGCCTCCGCGGAACACGCGATGACTGCCCTCGGCACATACGGGATCGGTCACTGCTCCAGGGGCATACTTGCCATAGAAGTCCTGGCACCACTCTCCGACGTTACCGGTCATGTCATACAATCCAAGTTCGTTGGGCTTCTTGGTTGCCACCTGATGGGTTGACTTGCCGCAGTTGTCAAAGTACCATGCAACCTCGTCAAGATTGTTGCTGCCGCTGTACTTGTAACCTTTTGACCTCTTACCGCCACGCGCAGCATATTCCCACTCGGCCTCGGTGGGCATACGGAATTTCTGGCCGGTAATCTCATTAAGTTTCTTGACAAACTCCTGGCAGTCGTCCCACCCAATGAAGTACATCGGGTAATTGGCACCGACGCCATAGGTGGGAGACATGTATTTCTTTGAAAGGTAAGTCAGACTTGTGTCCATCACAGCCTGCCACAGACCCTGGGTGACCTCGGTCTCGCCGATGTAATAATCCTTTGATATCGTAACTTTGTGGACCGGTTTCTCATCGCCCCATGTATTGTCGTTACCCATATCAAAGGTACCGTGGTCAACCTTCACCATATTGAAAGTCACACCGTTGACTGTAAAAGAAATTTTCTTGGCCTCGACTGCAGCAACAGCCAGAGCCATAATCAGAAGTGCTGAAAGAATACGTTTCATTTGAGATGTTTTTTGTTGTAGATTTTACTTTTGTATGCAAATTTACACAAATTTGGCCATATACCAAAATTATTTATCCAATCGTGTGCCATCTCATGCACTTTTGTCTATGCAAAAGATGCCGGTTCTTGTCATGGACGCTGGTAGGCGAGTCGCTCGTCGCCGTTGAGCAGGTGGATGATGCCGCAGTAGGTAAAACCGCATTTTTCGACGACGTGGCGCATGATGGTGTTGTCGCGGTGGGTGTCAACGCGCAAGTTGCCCGTCAGGGCGTAGCACCAGTCAAAGACGGCGGCTCCGACTTTGTGCACTCCGTGGCACGAGGCAATGCGGTGTATTGTGCCGTAAGGGCGTGTGTCGTCCAGCCATTCGCCATTATATATTATTGTGTATGTGGGGTCGGGGTCGGTGATGAAGGCAAATGTTGCAACCACCTTGCCGCCGCTTTCGACCACATAACTGACGCGACGCTTGATGTCGTTGACGAGTTGCTCGCGTCCGGGATAACCGTCGGCCCACTGCAGCATGTTGCCCGAGTCACGCATCTTCTGGCGTGCCTCGTCGACGATGCGTAGCATGTCGGGCAGGTCTGCCTCGGTGCTATGGCGAATGATGAATTGTTCCATATCGCAAAGTTACAATTTTTTTTTGTCAGTGCATCGTTGTGCAAGGCAGATGTTTGCAATGAATGGGATTTTTTGCTAACTTTGTAGTGGAATTGACACTTATGTCGCAATACCGTTATTAATACATGACTAAATGACAAGATTTGAACTTAACATACTGGGATGCGGTTCGGCCACATCATCGCTGCGCCACCAGCCGTCGTGCCAGGTGCTCAACATACGCGATAACCTGTTCATGATTGACTGTGGCGAGGGTGCACAACTGGAGATGAGGCGTATGAAACTGAAGTTCTCAAGGTTGGGGCACATTTTCATCAGCCACTTGCACGGTGACCACTGTTTCGGGCTGCCGGGGTTGCTGTCGACTCTCGCGCTGCTGGGCAATACCGGCTCTGTAACGGTGCACATCTTTGAGGATGGAGCGCGCATGCTGCAGCAGGCGATGGATTACTTTTGCCGCGAACGCCCCTATGAACTGCGCTTCGACATCATCACGACGCGCAGCGCCGTCATCTATGAGGACGATGCCATCACTGTCAGTACGTTCCCCCTGCGCCACCGTGTGCCTGCCGTGGGGTTTGTCTTTGCCGAGAAACCTAAATTGCGACATATTAACGGTGAGGCCGCTAAGGCTCACGACGTGCCGTTGTATGCGCTGAACTCGTTGCGACAGGGTCAGGACTACGTCACTCCCGAGGGCATCATCGTACCCAATGCCGACCTGACTACCGACCCCGACCCGTCTATCAGTTATGCCTATTGCAGCGACACCACTCCGTCGGCGCGGGTGCGCAAGGCCATTGCCGGCGTTGACTGGCTGTATCACGAGTCAACCTATGGTGACGAGTGTGCTGTCAAGGCTCGCAAACGCTTTCACAGTACCGCTCGCGAGGCTGCCGAGGCTGCCCGTGAGGCTGGGGCAAAGCGGTTGATACTGGGACACTACTCCAAGCGCTATCTCGATGAGACTCCGTTGCTTGAGCAGGCTCGAGAGGTGTTCCCCGACACCATGCTTGGCAACGAGGGCATGACAATCGACCTTAATAATATCATTATTAACAAAGATTAGCGGTTGTGTGCCAATGGATGGCATAGGTGTTTTGTAATTTTGCAGTGTCAAAAGGAAAAATAATATTGTCGGCATTTGTTTGTTGAAGATTATTTGCCTAAATTTGTGAACTGAAAATAACAACAATAAAATATATCAAGAAAATGGAAGAAAACGAAATGAACAATCAGCAGCCAATGCAGGGTCGTCCCGCTGTTTCGCCCGAGAAACTTAAGGCGCTGCAGATTGCAATGGACAAGATTGACAAGACCTATGGACGTGGTTCTATCATGAACATGGGTGAGGAGCAGATTGAGAACGTTGATGTGATTCCCACCGGCAGCATCGGTCTGAACTGGGCATTGGGAGTCGGTGGATTTCCCCGTGGACGAATCATAGAGATTTATGGTCCCGAGGCGTCAGGTAAGACTACGCTCGCTATTCATGCAATTGCCGAGGCACAGAAACAGGGTGGCATTGCTGCCATCATCGATGCCGAGCACGCTTTTGACCGCTTCTATGCCGAGAGTCTGGGGGTGGACGTAAACAATCTGTGGATCTCACAGCCCGACAACGGCGAGCAGGCGCTCGAAATCGCTGACCAGCTCATCCGCTCGTCGGCCATCGACGTGATAGTCATCGACAGCGTTGCCGCTCTGACACCCAAGGCCGAGATCGAGGGAGAGATGGGCGACAGCAAGATGGGCTTGCAGGCGAGACTGATGAGCCAGGCACTGCGCAAGCTCACCGGAACCATCAGCAAGACAAACACATGCTGCATCTTCATCAACCAGTTGCGTGACAAACTGGGTGTCCTCTTTGGTTCGCCCGAGACCACAACCGGTGGTAATGCGCTCAAGTTCTACTCCAGCGTACGCATCGACATCCGCCGCATCGGTCAGATCAAGGACGGTGATACCGTGCTCGGCAGCACCACCCGCGTCAAGGTTGTGAAAAACAAGGTTGCTCCTCCTTTCCGCAAGTGTGAGTTTGAAATCCTCTTTGGTAAGGGAATCAGCAAAATCGGAGAGATTATCGACCTGGGCGTACAGTACGGTATCATAA
>JAGHSV010000234.1 GCA_018065665.1 Candidatus Sodaliphilus aphodohippi | reverse complement strand
TACAGCGACAGACTTTCCTTCTTGCGAATGGACGTGCCGTTGTCCCGATTATACCCCATCTGATACTCCAAATATAGGCTATATTCGGTGTCATTCTTCACCAATTTCTTCAATAATCGCGGATTTCCTGCTTCTACGAGGTTCTTGTTTTTGCCTCTTGATTCTGCCATAACTCGTTTATTTGCTGATGTTTTCTTTTCGTCTGCAAAGGTACAAAAAGTTTTAATTCCAGGGTGTTAAAAAGGTGTTAATTCTAACAAAACAAGGGCAAAAAAGGGGTATTTTGTCAAAAATCAGAAAAATTGCAAAGCATCGTAAATGGTTGTGTATCAATTATTTTATTTCTTTTTCTTTCCTTTGTTAGAGGCGGTTATGTTCCGGCTCTGGGTATAAAGACTTGTAAGTAGTTGATTTCTAACAACTTGCAAGTCTTTTTGCTACCCTCTCTTTTGGACACATAACATCTACAATCTGAGTTTGAATCATGTTTCAACGGAGACTTCTCACGGTCTTACTAAAGTTATATGTAGTTGACATACGTTATTAAAAAAACGGGGGCTTTTCCTTGCATAACGGATTTCTTATTAAAAAATTTGGAGCTTTTCTTTAATAAGTCGTGTTTTTATTTTAATTTTGCGCCAGTTTCTTTAATATAGAATTAAGATGAACACATTTAAAGCAGGTAAATATATAAACCAAGGGTGGTACAACAGCTATCAACCTAATTGCATTAATCGAAATTGGGTAATTGATGATATGTCTGTTGTCAATTTATTGAGTGTTGCCGATAGGGCTTTAGGGCGTCTCGATATGTTCTCCGAATATGTCCCAAATATAGATTTATTTATAAGCATGCACGTCTATAAAGAAGCAACAAAGTCATCCAACATAGAGGGAACCCAAACAAAAATGGAGGAAGCTCTATTGTCAAAGGAAGAAGTACCATTGGACAAAAGAGACGATTGGGCCGAAGTGCATAATTATATTGAAGCAATGAATGAGGCTATTGACGAGTTGCAAAAGCTACCTCTTTCTTCAAGGTTAATACGCAATGTACACAAGACTCTTATGAAAGGGGTGAGAGGAGACAGAAAACAACCTGGAGATTACAGGACTTCTCAGAATTGGATTGGTGGAAAAAGTCCTTCTGATGCAATTTTTGTGCCTCCTATTTTTAATGAGATTCCTTCGCTTATCGGGGATATAGAAGATTTTATTCACAACCCAGTATGTCCGCTTCCTGATTTGATTAAAATAGCAATAATTCTTTATCAATTTGAAACAATTCATCCATTTAATGATGGCAATGGCAGAACAGGTCGTCTTTTAATTACGCTATATCTTGTTAGTAAAGGCATTCTCAAACGTCCAATTCTATATCTTTCTGATTATTTTGAAAGTCATAGAAGAAGTTACTACGACAAAATCATGGATGTCAGATTTGAAAACAAAATGTCTGAATGGATTAAATTTTTCCTTGAAGGTATTATTGCAACTGCCCAAAAAGGGACAGATGCATTAAATGAAGTAATGGCAATACAAAATGAATACAATGAAAAAATAAAAACGCTAGGAAATCGTTCTGCTAACGCTCTAAAATTGGTGGATAGTATGTATGTTAATCCGTTCATAGACAATTCCAAGGCTGCAAAACTATTAAATATTACATTCCCTTCTGCAAATGCATTGATAAAAGAACTTGTTGAAAAAAACATCCTCTGCGAAATTACAGGTTCTAAAAGAAACAAAAAATATGTGCTAGACAAATACTTAAATATATTCTTGAAATAGAAACACGAACATAATGCCCCTTACGAATCATACTTAGTCTATGACCTGTGCGAGGAATTGTTTGGGGTATGACATACAATACAATTTGTCTCAGTGAAGTAATATAGCAGCGCTTAACTTTCCCTAGCGTTACACTCATCGAAGCGCCTGACGGTTTTCCAGAACGGATCACATTTTGCACTTTCAGTGCTTTATGCCTATCGGCATTCATATCATTTCACAGCCTCGTTCCATGAAGTTTTTTACCGGACAGCAATCTTTTTTGCAAAATGAACTGGACAAAAAATAGACAAAATCGACGGTTTCATCGCATTATTTGAACAATAATCCGAATTTCGGACACCAATACCATAGATACTTGCCCCGTTTTACACTTTTAACCCTAAATTTGCAAAAAATCAATTTCTAATTACTAACTAAACTTTTAAACTTATGAAAAAGAAAATTTGTTATGCGTTAGTTGGGCTTGCAACACTATTTGGTGTTTCTACAACTCATGCCGACTAATTAAAAAACGACGCTGTCTATGCGTGGGTTGATGGTGAGAGCACATGCTACCAGTTGAGTGCTATGCCCAAAGTAACTTATGTTGATAACATTGCTGTATTAACAATTAACGGAGAAGACGAAGTGTTAATGTTAGAGTTGAAAGATGGTGCAAAATTAATCACCACCTTTGGCATCTATGAACCCAGTACCGGTCTAACTGATGTTGAAATACAACCCGTAAAAAAATCGGGAAAATACATCATTGGAGGCAAACTTATCATAGTAAAAGATGGTATGCAATTTGACATTCAGGGCAATAGAATTAAATAGTAATTATTAATCAAAAATACATAGATCATGAGAAGAATTTTAATTTCACTTTGTACATTGATTTGTGCTACAACCATAAATGCACAAACAGTTAGTATTTATAAAGATGGACAAGTTTTATCTAGGGTAATTGATGCTGATAGTGTCGTATATGTCGAGAATGAAACAAACATTTCCCTATCCGGGGAGTTCTCAGTAAGTTCAACGAAAAAAATTAAATTTTCATCAGGAAATCTTCAGTTTAATCAAAAGACAAGACATTGGAGGTTTGCTACAAACCAATATGATTTCTTGGCTGAAGAAAATACACATTGCGGAGATAATAATTATGATGGTTATATAGATTTGTTTGGTTGGAGCTCCACTAACACCTATTTTGGGGTTAATACTTCTCGGCATATAATGGGTTGGTTCTCCGATAGTGGAGACATCATGGATCCTGATTATATGAAAGTCTATAGTCAATATACAGGAGATTTTGTAGATTGGGGAACTAACGTGGTAGGCGAAACATGGTATACGATGAGCTTCGATGAATGGAACTATCTGCGAAACAGCCGAAATAATGCTGAAAATCTTTGTGGTGTAGCATGCGTTAATGGTAATAATGGTTTAGTGTTATTGCCTGATGACTGGAAACTACCAACTGGTGCAACTTTCAATCCTGGATTCCCCAGCATGCCTTCAACAGTAGAAAAATATGCTCAACAGAATAATTATACAATAGAACAATGGCAGCAAATGGAATCTGCAGGCGCAGTTTTCTTGCCCGCTGCAGGTTATCGTGATGGCACTAAGTATCGTGATGATGATAAGAATTGGGGAGCGAAGTATTGGACATCAACTTCCACAGAACCATCGCGTTATGACTATAATTCAGAACCCACAAATGCATTTGCATTCTCAATTATATCAGAAATGGCTGATATGGATTATGATACTAAATGTGTTGGATGTTGTGTGCGTTTAGTTTGTGAGGCAAAATAATATCCACTAATTAAATCAAAAAGGCAGACTTTGGTTAGAGTCTGCTTTTTTTTCGTTCATTGACTTAAAGAACACCTATCTATTATTTGTTGTTTCGAGTAAAGTTTGTATCTTTGTAACAAAGAACAACATAGCAATGAAGAGATTTCACATCATACTGATAGCGCTGCTGTGCGCCCTCACCGGGTTTACACGGACAACCGACGACAAGACTTTTGAGAGGTTTTATAACTTCACGCCAAAGGAGTTTGAAAAACAACTCAATTACTACATTAATCTGAGCCAGATAGACAGTGCCATGATGTGTGCAAACGTACAGACCAGCAAATATGGCAAAGAAAAACTCAATTTAGATGAAATTGTTGCTTGTTGTGACGCGTTTCGTTATATGGGAGTAATATATTTACAAGATTATTATAATTATCAACTTGCTACCGAAAATTACCAAAAAGCAGAACAAATTGCTAAAGCATACAACTTAACACAACAGCAGGCAATGATATTAACAGAAATGAATATTCTTTCAGCAACGCGAAATGATATAGAAACCAACTTTACTTATAATAATCAAATATTAAACGAATTTAGCAAAGCATTCTATTTTAATTTAAACAATATCCGTATTAATTCCTCTGCTTCAGATGACTACAAAGACTATCTTGAAATTTCTTTGAGTAATTTGCTTTATCTTGCCATAAAGTATGATAAAACACATGACATTGTAAATGAAATCTCGGCATATCGTGACGCCGTTAAACGATACGGCATTAGTTTTAATATCACTGATATATTGTGCAGCACCGTTGATAATTGCAATGCAGATAACTATAATAATGCATTTGAAACTTTGAAAACACCAATTGCTCGTAATACTGATTTAATTGATAGAGATTACGTTCAACTTCAAGCAATAATCAATAATACCAAATATTTCATATTGCTCAAGTGTGGAAAGCGGCCCGAGGCGTTGAAGCTGTTACTCGAACAGGAGCATTTCCTGCGCGAGAACAAGATGACGTTTGAGTTGCTGGAGGTGCTGCAGCTCATCAAGCAGCACTATGAGGTGGACGGCAATGCGGCGATGGCAAAGGAGTATAGCCTGCTGTATTTCACCACCAAGGATGAGTTCATCAATAAGAGCCGTCTGGGCAAGATGGACGAGGCTAAGCTGAACATCGAGTTGGAGCAGACGCGCGAGAAGATCCAGGAGATGAGTTACCATCAAAGGATACAGTCCATGGCGTTGTGGAGCGCAGTTGTCATCGCGTTGCTGGCGCTCACCATCCTCGCTGTGCTCTATGTACATTACCGTAAAACCAAGCGCACCAACCGCTTGCTGTATGAGAGAAGCGTTGCACTGCTTGACGAAGGCAAGGAACTGCGCATGGTGTCGGCGCCTGTTGAAAATCTCGAGAAACCTGTTCCTGCCGAGCCGTTGCAGGCCGACCTCGACCTGATGGAGAAAATCACGGCAGTGATGGAAACCTCGCCCGAGGTTTTTGTTGACACTTTCAATATCAACCGGCTTGCAGATCTGGTCGGGGCTCACAACAAACCTGTTTCACATGCCATTAACATCTGCAAACGATGCAACTTCAATGTGCTGTTGAATGAGTACCGCATCAAGGAGGCCTGCCACCGGCTGATGGACACCGATACCTATGGCAGTTACTCTATCGAGGGCATCGGCAACAGCGTGGGGTTCAAGTCGCGCAGCTATTTTGCGGCTGTCTTCAAGGACATCGTGGGCATGACGCCGTCGGCGTTCCAGAAGATATACCGTGAACAAGGCATCGTCCCAAATTCTTTCAGTAACGAGCAGGAGAGTTAATCATTGTTGTTTATTGGCAGTAACCCGATTACTTCTCGCGGAAGAAGAGGTTGATGGGTGTGCCGTGCAGGTTCCACTTCTCGCGAATTTTGTTCTCAAGATAGCGTTTGTAGGGGTCTTTGATCCACTGCGGCAGGTTGCAGAAGAAGATGAAGGTGGGCACTTTGGCTCCCTTGAGCATGGTGATGTACTTGATTTTGACATACTTGCCCTTGACAGCAGGGGGCGGGAATGCCTCGATTGCTTCCTGCATCACGTTGTTGAGCTGTGACGTGCTGATGGTGGTTTGGCGCGCATTGTTCACCGCGATTGCGGTCTCGAGCGCCTTATAGATACGCTGCTTAGTGATTGCCGAGCCAAAGATGATTGGGAAGTCGGTGAACGGAGCAAAACGCTCGCGAATCATGTTCTCCATATAGGTGATGGCTTCCTGTGACTTGTTGGTGGCAATGTCCCACTTGTTGACGAGCACAACAAGCCCTTTCTTGTTCTTCTCGATGATGGAGAAGATGTTGACGTCCTGCGACTCGATGCCGCGGGTGGCGTCAATGAGCAGTATGCAGACGTCGCTGTACTCAATGGCACGAATGCTGCGCAGCACCGAGTAGTACTCGATATCCTCGTTAACCTTGTTTTTCTTTCGGATGCCGGCGGTATCAACCAGATAGAAGTCAAATCCAAACTTGTTGTATCGCGAGTAGATGCTGTCGCGTGTTGTGCCTGCAATGTCGGTAACAATGTTGCGTTCCTCGTCCATGAGAGAGTTTACCAGCGACGACTTGCCGGCATTGGGTCGCCCTACAATGGCAAAACGCGGTATGTCGTCGGTTGGTTCATCGTTGTCCTTGGCGGGCATGAGTTTGACAACCTCGTCAAGAAGGTCGCCCGTGCCGCTGCCTGTGATGGCCGAGATGCTGAACGGATCACCCAACCCCAGGCTGTAAAACTCGGCGAGGGCATAGATGCTCTCGTTGTTGTCGTCCTTGTTGGCAACCACGATGGTCGGTTTCTTGCTTCGTCTCAGAATCGACGCCACATGGTCATCAAGGTCGGTGACACCGTTCTTGATGTCCACCATAAAAAGTATAACGTCGGCTTCGTCAATGGCAAGATGCACCTGCTTGTTGATTTCGCCCTCAAATATATCTTCGCTGTTGACCACCCAGCCGCCGGTATCCACAATACTCATTTCCATGCCGTTCCACTCCATCTTGCCGTACTGACGGTCGCGGGTGGTGCCACTGGTGTCGTTGACAATGGCCGCACGGGTTTGCGTAAGGCGGTTGAACAGTGTTGACTTGCCCACATTGGGCCGTCCAACTATGGCTACTAATCGTCCCATATTACTATTTTCTCTATTTTTTTAGTTATTAATCAATATATCCAAAACTGCGCAACTTGTTCTCCTGGTTGCGCCAGTCCTTTTCCACCTTGACATAGAGCTGGAGGAATACCTTCTTGCCAAAGAACTTCTCGAGTTCCTTGCGTGACTCGATGCCAACGTGTTTGAGTTTCTTGCCCTGATGACCGATGATGATACCCTTCTGGCTATCACGCTCGACATAGATGACAGCCATGATGTGGATGCTGTCGTCCTTCTCGTCAAAGAGTTCGACAATCACCTGGGTGGCATAGGGAACCTCCTTGTCATAGGTCATGAGAATTTTCTCGCGAACAATCTCAGTCACGAAGAATCGGCTGCTGCGGTCGGTCAGTGCGTCCTTGCCGAAGTATGGCGGGCTGACAGGCAGCAACTCGATGATTCTCGACATCAGGTTGTCGACATTGAAATTCTCGGTGGCACTGGTGGGGAAGACCTCGGCCTGGGGCAGCAGTTCTTTCCACTTACCGATAATCTCGAGCAGGTCATCGTTGCCATGAAGCAGGTCAATCTTGTTGATGACCAACAGGATGGGAATTTTCTCCTTAGCCACCTTGTCAAGGAAGTCCTGGTTCTTGGTTGGTGTCTCGACAACGTCGGTTACATAGATGAGAACATCGGCATCAACAAGCGCCCCTGTCGAGTACTCGAGCATGCTCTCCTGCAGTTTGAACTTGGGTTTGAGTACGCCCGGCGTATCGCTGAACACAATCTGGTAGTCATCGCCGTTGACGATGCCCATGATGCGGTGACGCGTTGTCTGCGACTTGCTGGTGATGATTGACAGCCGCTCGCCAACCAGACGGTTGCTCAGCGTGCTCTTGCCCACATTGGGATTACCAACGATGTTGACAAACCCGGCGCGGTGCTGCGGAGTCACGTTCATATTGCTCTCATTTTCCATTCTCTATGCTCTCTATTGTCTTTATTTCTCTCTATATTCTCTATATTGCCCACACAATGTAGGACGCCCCCCAGGTAAAACCGGCACCAAAGGCGGTCAGGATTATCTTGTCGCCTTTCTTGAGCAGCGACTTCTTCTCGTCGAGGCAGATGGGTATGGTGGCGGCACTGGTGTTGCCACGGAGCTGGATGTTGACCATCACCCTGGCAGGGTCTGTGCCCAGATGCTCGCCTACAGCCTCAATGATGCGCAGGTTGGCCTGGTGGGGCACAAACCAGTCTATATCGGCAGTAGTCAGTCCGTTGCGCTCCATCACCTCCCGGGACGAGGTGACCATGTCGGTAACCGCGTGCTTGTAAACCACACGGCCTTCCTGATACAGGAAGTGCATCTTGGCGTCTATGGTCGCGTGGCTAGCAGGGATTGCCGAACCGCCTCCCTTGTAGTTCAGGTACTGCAACCCCTCGCCGTTGACGTGCAACACGGTGTCAATCACGCCCTCGTTGGGGTTGTCGGTTGGCTCTATCAGCACTGCTCCCGCCCCGTCGCCAAACAACGGGCAGGTGGCGCGGTCCTCATAGTTGGTCATGCTTGACATCTTCTCGGCGCACACCACGATCACCTTCTTATATAACCCTGACTTGATATAGGCGTTGGCTGCCTGGAGACCCACAATAAACCCGGCACACGCGGCCTGTATGTCATAGGCATAGGCCTTCTGCTCGATGCCACAAGCATGGGCAATTATCGAGGCCGTGGAGGGGAACCGGTAGTCGGGGTTGGACGTCGGACAGATAATCAGGTCAATTTCATCGGCGTTCACGCCTGTCTCGTCAAGCAGTTTTTCCACTGCTTTGATGCCCAGATAGGACGAACCTTTGGACTTCTTGAGAATGCGTCGCTCCTTGATGCCCACGCGCGTGGTAATCCATTCATCGTCGGTTTCTACCATCTGTGACAGTTCCTCATTATCAAGAATATAATTGGGAACATAAGATGCTATTCCCGTAATTTTAGCATTTTTCATAATGGAATGAATCAAAAATTACTATACCCTATAATAATAAAAAAGCGTAAACCAGCGTCTGGCAATAACCAATTCCAAACTCCGGCAACGCTTCACCGCATCGGCATGTTACCGTTGCTGTGGACATAACCAAATGTATGAGTTCCGCTTGCCGGAAAAATCCGGCAAGGGCTCATGTTATTTTTCTTTAGACGGATGCTTCCTCGCCCATCACATTCTTGCCACGATAGTAACCACACTCGGGGCAAACAGTGTGATAAACATGCCATGCACCGCAGTTGGGGCATTGTGCAATTGTTGGAGCTACAGCAACGTCATGAGTTCTTCTCTTGGCTGTACGAGTCTTTGATTGTCTACGTTTAGGATGTGCCATTTTCTTTTGTTTTTATTTTTTTAATTGTTTTCAGTTAATTTGCGCAGTGCCTCCCATCGGGGGTCAACACCGTCGCTGTGCTCATCACTGTTTGATCCGTCCTCTGGAATGGCGCCAGCAAGGCGGTCTTCGTCGAGGCCCTCAGCTGCATGGTCACTGAGCAACGAAGCCATCTCACTGTTGCACTCACCGTCGGGATGGACATGTGTGAGCGGGATGGTTAACAGGATGGTGTCACGCAACAACGGCGCGACATCAAACTCTCGCCAGTTCTCGGGAATGAGCAACACCTCGTCACGCGAGTCGTCATACTCATCACCCTCGGGTTTAACGCGAACGCTGTAAAGCGTGTCAACAGTGTGAACCATATCGTCAAGGCAACGGTCACACGGTATTGTCAAGGTTCCTTTACATTCAATCTCAAAGTCGAAATAGTCAGCGTTGGTGCGTGTGACTGTCATTGCCACTTCGACATTGGCATCACGAACCTCGGTCTGTTCTATTTCATTAAAGAAGTCAGCACCAAAATGGTAGTTAAATGATTGACTACCAAACGCCAACGTCTTCAATTTTAAATTGATTGAAGCCATTTTACCTTGATTTTTGCGTTAAATCGGTGCAAAGTTATTAACAATCTCGCTAATAACCAAAGTTTCGGACCACCTTTTTGCCTTTCTTACTATATTTTTTAGTATTTGTTAATTATTTTTACATTTAGGGATACCCTTGTTTTGCACTTCTATCGAACATATTTAGTAACTTTGCAGTGCTGTACTGTAACTCAACATGAAAAAGTTTTTAAGCAAAATACTCTATTACCCGTTGTGGGGCGTGTGGTATGCACTCTCTGTTATGCCTCTACGGGTTCATTATCTGTTTGCCGATGTCACCTGCTGGATGCTTACTCATGTAATTAAATACAGACGTAAGGTCATCCTGAAGAATCTTGCCAACAGTTTCCCCGAGATGAGCGAACAGGAACGCACGGCAATGATGCACAGTTTTTACCACTTCTTCTGTGACTACATTGCCGAGACCGTCAAGTTCGGCACCATGAGCATCGAGTCGGTGAAAAAACACATCACCTTCAATGGAGCCGACGAGGTTGTCAAGATTGTCAACGAGGGTCAGGACGTGGCTCTTTTCCTGGGACACTACGGCAACTGGGAGTGGGTGACATCAATCAAGCAGTGGGTCAATGATGCCAATAACCTTGCAGGAGGGCATATATACCATCCTCTCGAGAACGAGGCTTTTGACCGTCTTTTCCTCTCTTTCCGCAACCGCATGGAATCTGAGAGCATACCAATGAAGGACACCCTGCGATGGCTGATAAACAACAAACAAGCCGGCAAGGTAAGCGTTGTGGGATATATCGCCGATCAGGTGCCCACATGGCACAACATTCACCACTGGCTCACCTTCTTCAATCAGGAGACACCGGTCTTCACCGGCGTTGAACGCATCGCCCGCAAGTTCAACCAGGCAGTTGTCTATGTTGACGTGAAAGTTATTAAACGTGGTTACTACCAGTGTGACCTGCAGGTGGTGACCCGTGACCCGTCGGCAATGCCCGAAAACGAAATCACCAACGAGTGCTTCCGACGCCTGGAGAACACCATTCGCCGGGCACCCCAGTACTGGCTTTGGAGCCACAACCGCTGGAAACGTACCCGCGCCGAGTTTGACCGCCGTTTCAAGGTGGTTAACGGCCACGTGGTGGAAAAATAACCCATAATTTATTATTACATATACAATGAATAAGTTTTTATCTTTTGCTCTTGCATCACTTGTTTTATTGCTGAATTCATGTTCGGGAGAAATGACTCCTGAGGAAATCTATGAAAACCAATCATCGGGGGTGGTTCTGGTGCTGAACCAATTTTATTACTCGGTCACTCTCAACGATGGTTCTAAAATATACTTTAGCGGACAGAAGGACGGGGAACTTGAAAATGTTGCTTTCGAGGAAGATAGCATCAAGTCCTCTATGGCTTTTGGCACTGCTTTCTTTATCGACAAGAATGGTTCAATGCTTACTAACCGACATGTTGTTGAACCTGTTATCGAAAAGAAAGAGGTTTCAAAATACATTAGGAATCTTATTGGTTTTCTTCAAGAGTATGCAAGAGAAAAACAACAGGAAATTGCTTACCAGTACCAAGTTATTCAACAACAAATTCAAGACAACACAGGGGTTGATTATGACGAAAACATAGGCTGGTATCATATTGATTCGCCCGAAAACGAGTACCTTCGGCAACAATTACAATATCTTGAAGAACAATTTAATGAGGCAGAGTATTATATAAACGGACTTAAATATATTGACCCTTATAAAATCACTATTGACCTACACAGCAAGATTGGCATTGCCTATAATAATTCTCATGTTTCTTCGCCAAATGACTTTAAATCCTGTTTAGTAACCAAAAAATCAGATGACGCCGATCTCGCCGTTATCAGACTTAGAAGTGGAGCAACTCCCGCCAATGCCTTTGTTTTTAGTACCCCAAAGGATGATAAATCTTTTTTTGAACCTGAACTTAAAGAGCGTGAAACCCTTAAACTCAACCAACCTCTCATATTGATTGGCTACAACCGGGGTATCGAACTTGCAAACACAAAAGAAGGGGTGAAAGTTCAACTCACAACAGGCAACGTATCGCAACAACCCGACGACGACCACGTCATGTACACCATACCTTTGCTTCAAGGCTCAAGCGGAAGTCCTGTTCTTAACAGTTACGGTGAAGTCGTTGCCATAAACTTTGCCGGCATGAACGGAACCCAAAGTTTTAACTTCGGTATTCCCCTTAAACAAATTAAAAAGTTCCTTAATATATTATAAGCAGCTTCCCCAAAAAAAACCAAAGCGTCCCCACTCTCATTGAGCAGGGACGCTATATCATCAATGTAACACCCTCTCAGTAAGCCCTTCCCTTTAGGATTTCTGTCCCCCGATTAACGGGGGAACCGAAGGGGGTGGGTTTGGGAGAGGCTTCCCTTTTTTACATTACTTCACCCAAACTTTCTTCACGGTGCCGTCGCTCATCTTAACGATGTTCACGCCGGCTTGGGGTGCGTTGATGGCACGGCCGTCAATAGTGTAGCGGGCAACCTCAACACCGTTGCCGGTCTTGACTCCGGTGATACCACTTGGCACAGCGCCTATGTAGAATGCGGGGCCGAAGGTCTGCTGTTGGTAGTTGCCGGCCTCGTCCTTGACGGTGACGCGCAGGTCATACCAGCCGTTGCTGCTCTCGGCTGTAACGGCACTCAGATTTGCGCTGTAGTATGCACCATAGCCGGGCATATAGAATTTGCTGTCGTCCTTGGTCATCTCGATGGCTGTAAAGTCCTCGGTGCCGTTAGGAGCACACTCTACTGTCACGTCGCAGTCGTCATATTCAAACCAGAAACTCTTGTATTCGCTCTCTTGGTCAATCACTTGGTTGAAGTCGCCGCACATGATTGCCATTGTAGCGTCGGCTGCATTCTCAAAACGGTTGGTCACTTTGCCATCAGCGCCACGGAACTGCAGGGCAGTGAGCGAGGGATTAAAGTGGTCGTCCTTGTTCTGGTCAACAACGCATACCACGTCGTTGCCGCCCTCAATGCCGTCAACCTTGAAGTTGCGGCTGGTCATGCTCAGCATGAGTTTTGCGGGGTTATGGGGCTCGCCTGAGTTTATCCATTCATTCAATTCGTCGGCATTTGTGGCAACCACCTTGTCGTCGGCCTTGAGCTCAAGTGTTGCATCCAAACCGTCGGCGCCACGCCATTCACCCATTTGACCTATGTAATATGTGTCAAAAGAAGGCAGTACTGAGTTGCCGGCCCACCACTGAGGAGTGTCATAATAGTAAGAGATAGCAATGGGGCATGTTGCGCCTGCTACAAGGTCTGTATTGCTGTAGTCAAAGTTGAGGCCCTCGGCACCGGGAAGTCCATATTGAGGGTCTCCGGATTTGGGTTTTGTCAGCCAAGTTGTGCTATTCGAATAAACATACTTGTTGCCGTCGGTCTGCGGGAAGAAGTTTTGTGAAGTAACCTCAATCGCATTAACTACGGTAAATGGATACCCATCACCAAAGTCAATTACCTCACTGTAACAAGCATCAACATATCTGAAGTTGAATCCAAAGTCAAATATGTTATTATACTCGGGAACTGTTGTTGGTGGGCAGAAGTAAACGGTGTGCAACTCTTTGTTATCAGATCCAAGAATAAAATAGTTATCTCCACCTTGTTTGTTGACGGTGAAGAAATAGCCCAGTTCATTTATTCCACCTTCTGGAACTTCGGCATACTTCTCATTTGACGGAGAATTAACATAGTTGAATTTGATTGGGTCTTCGTAATACTTGGTATAGTCGTTGGTTGCTGATTGAGTGTCGCCTAATTTTGCACGGATAACAGTACTGTATGTTTCTTGTGCTGCGTCTATGATGCGGAACTGCTGGAACATGTACTTTTCACTGACATCGTTAACATAAAAATCACCCATCCATTCTTCACCATACCATTTACCATATTGTGGATAGTCGGGGTTAAACTCGACAATAGAGCCGCCCAGATTGGTTAACTCCTCATAGGGGTATCCGTAATCTTCGTGGTATGCAATCTTATCAATGAAGACATCATTAACATTACCTTCTTCAAGAATTTCAATGTTATAGTTATCATCAATAAATTTGTTGCGCAGGATGCGTGTTTGCTCACCATTGGGATTGTAGGACTTCATCGAGATGTGGTTGGTGGCTGTGTTGGGGTCAAGAGTGACAGTGGTCTCGCCTGTAACCTCCACATTTTCTTTGATTACCCACGCATGTATGGATGTCCCGAACATGGAAGTGGGCTCAATTTTTGCAAATACTGCGAAAACGTCATACGTTCCGGGGTCAAGATAAAAAGTCACAAAGTTGTTCTCCCAGTCGTAGTATTCAGTCTCGTGTGTTGTTTTGTTATAAACCTCAACATTGCTCGGTTGCCATGCCGCCATGTCGCAGTCAAAGATGCACTTTACCTCGCATGCGCCTTCCTTTGCGGCAACGGCTTTGCGTTTTGCACGTTTTGCAGCAAGTTCCTTGCCTTCGACAAACGTGGTGACGCCGTTCTTGGTGACTTTCTCGTAACCGGCAGGGGTGACGGAGGTGCAATGGCTTTTTACGCCAGGAAGTTCATAGAACATGTAACTGGTTGTAACCTGTTTTTTGGTCGGTTGCTGAATGCCCATTTTGTTCTGCGCTGGGCAAGGCATGACCATCGCCATCAAGGCAAGGCCCAAAATAATTCTAATTCTTTTCATATAGTTTTTGTTTTAGTGAATAAAAATGATTTTCCGCAAAATTATGAAAAAACAATTTTTTCACGAAAAAAGTGGGGGTCACATGTGTCTCAAATGGTACATTGGCACAAAAAAGCCCATAAAAGACCCTAATTCCGGTCTTTTTAGACCAGAAAATAAATGATTTTAACTATTGCTGTCCCGACATTTTCTGGAATGCTGACGGGGTGAGACCGGTGATGTCTTTGAATACGGCTGCAAAGTTAGTGCGCGACTTGAATCCCACACTGCGGGCTATGCCCTCAATAGTGTACCCACCATAGTGCTCGGTGTCCAGCAGCCGGCGGCATGCCTCCTTTATACGATAGTCATTGAGCATGGCGTTGAAGTTGCACTGTTTGCGGTCGTTGATTACCTGCGACACATAGTTGCGGTTGGAGTCAACAAGTTCGGCAAGACGGTTAATGGTGAAACTCTCGCCATAGACCTCGGGCGATGTCTCCATCACTTTGCATATTCTTTCCAGCAGGGCATTCTGCGATGGCTCGTCCTGTAACGGACGCGCTGCCTCAGGCTCCGGCTGTTCTACGGGCTGAGTCTGCAGCAGTTCTATTGTTCGTTTATATAAGATTTCGTTTTTCTTGCGTATCTTTCGGTTGTTGGCAAATACTATGGCAAGGATTATGAGCGCCATGAGGGCAAAAACCGAGAGCCCCCACAGCATAATCTTGTGTATGCGCTGCTCGTACTTCATCTCGTTCATCTGCTCATTCGACTCCTCCAACCTCAGGTCCAGAGCAGCCTCGTCAATCTTGTTGAGCATGCTCTTGGCAATGAACTCGTCCTTGGTGGTGTAATACTGCAGTTCATATTTGCGGGCAAGAGCTTCGTTGCCTTGCTGATCATAGTGCAGCTGCAGCATGTTCAGCACCTCAAGCAATTCAAATGTCATATTCACGCGTTTGCTCTCCTTTTCAAGCATAAGCAACTGGTTCTCTGCATCCTTCACTCGGTTACTCTTCATCAAGATATAATACTTTAATATCTCTGCCACCTGCTTGTGTGTAATGGAGTCACTTTTATACATCTCATGATAGTCAAGCACCGATGGCTCCAGGAGTTCCAGGGCTTGCTCATATTGCCCGTTTTGCCAGCAGTCGGCTATCTTGCAGAATGTGTGGTCGTACGTGGTGTTGAACGTGTGTCTTGTTTTAATGCTGCGAAACACCTTTATCTCGTCCATCACCTCATCTACACGGTCATATTTAATGGCAAGGTACACCATGTTGCCCATACAGGCATTGAACTCTGATGATTCATCGTATTTGGGAGATTTAACCGACGAAAGGTAGTCGCTCAACACCTTGAACGAGCCTTTGAAGTAGCCCATCAGTTCAGGGCTGTAGGCATAGTTTTTCTCCAGGTTATTGCGCGTTGCATTCAAGATAGCAAGAAAATCGACGGCAACGGCATATTGCGCCTTCAAATCATACTTTTGAGCTATCTGCTTCGATTTGAGGAAATACTTTGCCCCCAATTGGTAGTTGTAGTAGTAGTTCATGTACAACAGCCCCATGTAGTAAAGCGAAGCACTGCAGTGCATGCTCTCTTCCTCCGTTAGCCTCTCTTTACTAAGCAAATTGTTAACTTGTAAATTTGAATAAAGCAAGGCGCTGTCCTGCATATTATTGTTAATAAAATAAGCAATTATTCGCGCTTGCTCTTTTATACCTAAGTCATTGAACCTCTCTACATCAACTTTGTTGAAGGCTCGCGCATTGGCAACAACGGGACACAACCATGCGGCAACCGCAATAACGACCGCCAGCACTTCTCGGTATGTCCTCGTCAGTTTTCCCATAATTTGTTTTTAATGGCAAATTTACAAAAACTATTTCTAAACACAAAAATCCCCAAGTTCTTTTACATATTTATATAGCTTGTTGTAGAAAGGATGATGTGTCAAGGTTCCAACATCACCGAGGATGATGAGTTTCATGCGGGCGCGTGTCATTGCCACGTTCATACGCCTTAAATCGCGCAGAAACCCTATGTCGCCTGCATCGTTGGCACGGACAAGACTTATTATTATTATGTCCCTTTCTTGACCCTGGAAACCGTCAACGGTGTTCACTGCAATGCTATTCTTGAATTTCCTGAAAAAATCACTATGCTTTATCAGATGACGCATATAGTGCACTTGGGCACGATAAGGCGAAATAATTCCTACATCAAGTCTTTCCTCCTTTACTCTATCTATTCCTACCTTCTCAAAGAAATCCTGCAATGTTGATAAAGCCAACTGAGCCTCGCCTTTATTGATGCGACCATAGGTTACACCAACAAATTCTTCCTTACTCTCTATTTCGCCAGTATCAATCCATACCACTGGTATATCCATATCAAGTATGCTCCTGTTTTTAACCTCGGGAGCACTCTGCACCTCACCTTTATAGAACCACTGGTTTGAGAACTCCATTATTTCCTCGTTCATGCGGTACTGTACCGTGAGCATATCAACTACCTGAGAGTTATTCTCGGCAATACGCTGCATCAACGTTATGCCCAGTCCTCCTTTTAACGCCTCATAGCATTTGATGGTTGGCGGGAGCTGTTGGTGATCTCCGGCAAAAATAACCCTTTTTGCCTTTTTTATTGCAATCCAGCATGCCGCTTCCAGGGCTTGTGCCGCCTCATCTATAAATAATGTATCAAACTTGTAACCTTCGAGTATTCTCGAAGCGCTCGAAGCCAGAGTGCATGAGATAACCCTTGCCTGGGCAAACAAGTCATTGTGGATACGCAGTTCTAATTCAGTTATTCTATTTTTTAACCTATCCACTTTTTGATGATAACTCTCGGTTGACTTGCGACTTCCTTTTATTTCGTTGAGAGTTTTACGCATCTTCCACAATTGTGGATAGTCGGGATGTGCCTCATAGCGTCGTTCATAGGTCTGACCGAGCATCTTGTCGTTTACGCGTGTGGGATTACCAATGCGAAGCACATCAATACCACGATCCATCAGTTGCTCGCTTATCCAGTCCACAGCCATATTACTCTGGGCACACACCAGCACCTGATTCTCACGCCGCAGGGTTTCGTAGATTGCCTCAACAAGAGTGGTTGTTTTTCCAGTGCCCGGAGGACCGTGAATAATCCTGACATCCTTTGCCCATAAAACTTCGTTCACCGCTTTTTCCTGACTCTTGTTAAGCCACGGGAAACTCATGGGCATGAAAGCTAACTTTTGTACACTGCTTTTATTATAGAAAATGTCACGCAAGTAGGCCAGTCTATTGCCCTTGGCATTCATAACCTTATTGACAGCCTCTATCATCAGTTTGTAGGTTGTCTCGTCAAAGGATAACTGCACACCAGCCTCGGCACACGATTCAATACTTGCAACACATGTGGCATCCCTTACAACAGCAACCATACGGTTGCCGTCAACATAACTCACTGTGCCACCAAAGTTGAAGTATTCTATATCATTAATACCGCTACGCCTGAAGAACATCACCGGCTTGCCATACTCAAAATTATGTTCACTTTCCTCTTCCTCGTTGCGATATAGTTCAACGACAAACTGATTGAGCGAGTTGTAGTAACTCTTGCCCACGCGCACGGGAAACCAGCAGTCGCCGCGCTTGACGCTGCGACCGATGCCGACGTTCTCGGTAAAACGGCGGAACTCCTCGCGCTCGTGATCCATCTCCATGCGCAGGAGAGACAGCATTGTCGCCATATTCTTATTTTTGCCGGTTTCATTCATCTTCACTAAAATTTTTGTCGGTTTTCACCTCTATGGTTTTTGCACACTCTCATTATCAATAAAAAAATTTTTTTTAATTAAAAAACTTTTAAGTGATGGTAATAGGGTGTTAATAGCGATGAAAACTATTATGCAAAGTTATTGCTTTTTTGGTTATTAAACTACTAAAA
>JAGHSV010000144.1 GCA_018065665.1 Candidatus Sodaliphilus aphodohippi | reverse complement strand
CATCTCAATTAAAGAACCGCCGTATGCGGAACGGCACGTACGGTGGTGTGAGAGGTCGGGAAACGAAAGTAGGAAGAAAACTACTTCGTTTTCCTCCTACTCGATTGGAGTGTTTGTTATTAATAGAAGTCAATCAGGTGACGCTCTACCTTGGTGGCTTTGCCAAGGATTGCCGAGAGAACCTGCGGGTTGGAAACGATGCCTGCACCGCGCTGCTGTGCGAAGCGCTGGTCAAGCTCCTCCTTAGAGGCCTTGCGGGCAGCTTTCTCAACCTTGGTTACCTGGAATGCATAGACACATCCCTCACCCTTCAGGAGACCTACGAACTGGCCCTGCTTTGCAGCAACCACGCGTCCTGCAGCACCGGGTTCGGTTTCCAGTTTGGGAACCATGTTGCCGCCAAAGATAACCTGGGTAGTGTCAACCTTGACACCCATCACCTTGGCATAACCGTTAAGGTCATTGGCCTTGCCGTTGTACTGCTTCATCAGGTCGTCGCCCTTCTTGGCGTTGCGAACACGTGTTTCGAGCATTTTCTTCACCTCTGGTGCATCGTAGGGCATGTAACCGTCCTCGTAGATGTCGTCGATTGCAACAGCGATATAAGCATTGTTGTTGTCGGTGAAGATGGGAGAAACCTCACCCTTCTTGTTCTCGAACGCCCACTTGATGGCCTTGCGGCTATCCTTAACACCTGTGCCGGTGTAGGGGTTCATGCCAAGTTGAGGTGTGCTGGTGCTGATGAGGGCTTCCTGTGCCTGGAAACCGGCTGCGGCTGCATTCTTTGCAAACGCGGCAGCGGTCTTGTTCTTGTTGAGGAAGTTCTGCAGTTTGTCGCGCATGTCATTGCTGGTCTTGCTGCTTGCGTATGCCTCATAGGTTACGGTAGCAACGGTGTAGAAAGTCTTGGGAGCCTTCTTTTCCTGAACCTTGGCGATTTGTGCGCCCTGCTCGTTAGACAGCAGTACGAAGAAACCTTCGCCAGCGTTAGCAATCTTGTTCTTGATTGAGTCGGGATAGTTGGCAACCTGTACCCACTGGTCGGCCTGTCCCTGTGCACCCTTGATTGACTTGGCGATGTCGTCGATGGTCTTGCCTCCATTGAGGTCGGCAAGGGCCTTGTCCTGAACCTTCTTGTCACCGGGAACACCAATGAAGGTGAGCTGAACCGAGTCGAGCGAAACGATCTTGTTGGTGAGTTTGTACATAGTGTGGTTGTTGCCGACAACGCTGTCACGCTTGGTGGCACCGATTGCGGCACCGCCGATGAATGACTTGAGGTCGTTGTTGGTAATCTGATCCAAAGTCACCTTGGCAGTGTCAACCTTCACTTTACCCATCAGGCGAACCGAGTCAATGCCTGTACCCTTCTGGAGGGCGGCATAGGCCTGGTCGGCAACCTTGTTGGCCTCGTTGATGTCGGCCTGCGACGGATCGATGCTGAGCGCGATGAAGTGAACGCGACGCTTCTCGTCGTCAAGTTCGAAGAGAGGTTTGCACTTAGCCCACTCGGCCTTGAGTTCCTCGTCCGATACCTTATATTTAGCATCGTCGATAGACTCGAAGTCCTTCTTTACGAATGTGATGTAAGAAGTGGTGGCGTCTTCCTCGGCCATCATCTCGCGATCGAGGTCATTAGCCTGAATACCACCTGCAACGAGAGCCGACAGTTTGGCAAGTTTCAACTGTGAAACCATTTCCTCGGTGAGTTTGTCCCACTGTGCCTGGAGTTCACGAACCTGCTCGGGCTGTGCGTTATACTTCTGGGGGTTGCTGAGGAAGTCAAAGAGTTGTGCTGGGCTCTCGGCGCCAACCTGCTGTGCCATCTGCATTGCTGCCGGCGCGGGGTTCTTGCCAATCATGAGGTCGCTAATCTCCTTGTCGGTAACATAGATACCAACCTCTTCATACTCAGCCTCAAACAATTTCTCGCTAATCATCTCTTCCAGAACCTGCTGCTGACGCACTGCCTGGTCGATGTTGGGGTTTTGTTGTTGCTGATCCTGGCTTGTCACCTGCTCTACGCGTTTCTGGAAAGCCATGATGTCGATTTTCTCACTTCCCACCTTAGCTGCGGTGGTGTTGTTGGCCTGACGTCCGAGTGCCTCGATAGCAACTTCGACGATGAACGCTAAAAGCGCAGCGCCAATGACGATGGCGAGGATTTTCTTCCTCTGTCTAATTTTCTCTAATAGTGCCATTTATCAATAAATTTTTATGTTTGTTACAATTTTACGGGCAGATTTCTGCCAAAAAATCATACAAAGGTAGGAATTTTTTACCATACAACAAAATTGCTGCCAATTTTTTCGCTTATTTAGTCCAACTTTTTTATTTATTATGGTAAAAGAAACCCTGCCGGCTCTGTGAAGCCGGCAGGGCATGATGGGATATTTTGAAACGTTTTTTACTCGTTGTCGAGGTTGATAACCTTCCAGATTCCGGCAGCGATAATCGCACCGATGAACGGTCCAACGATGAACACCCAGAGTTCCTGAAGCGCCTTACCGCCCTCGAAGACTGCGGGAGCGATTGAACGGGCGGGGTTAACCGATGTGCCGGTGTAGTGGATTCCAACGAAGTGGATGAGAATCAGCGAGAGACCGATTGCCAGACCGGCAAAGTTGTTTGTCGCGCCATTGGTCTTGGCGGTAGCGCCGAGTACAACGAGAACAAACACTGCAGTGAGAACAACCTCGGCGATGAGACCGTTAACCACTGTACCTGAACATGCGTTGGCACCTGTTGTTGTGCCCTTGGCCAGTTCGGGCGAAGTCGAAACGAGTGCAAAGAGGATAGCCGAGCCGATGAAGGCACCGATAACCTGGAACAGCATGTACATGCCGGCGTCCTTGCCGCTCATTCTCTTAGAAAGGAGGCAACCAAGAGTGATGGCGGGGTTGATGTGGCAACCGCTGATGCCGCCGATGGTATAGGCCATGGCAACAACTGCAAGACCAAACGCACACGCTGTGCCGACAACTGCTGAGGTGTCAACACCGCAATTAAGACTGACTGCTGTGCCGCAGCCCATGAGAACCAGCACCATTGTGCCGAACATTTCTGCTAAATACTTTTTCATATTCAATATTTTAATAGTTTGATAATAATATTTTTTTTTGTCTCAAGAATATAATTTGAAGTGCAAAAATAGAAATTTTTAACGATATATGCAATTCCTCTTGAGAAAAATCGCTATATTTGCAGTTACTACAATATCAAAAATAAATGGATTTCTTGTCGTCGCACAATCTGCTTGGTCTCGTCATCGGGATATGCACTTTTCTAATTATCGGGGTTTTCCACCCCATCGTCATCAAGTCGGAGTACTACTGGGGCACCCGTTGCCGGTGGGCGTTTGCCCTGGCGGGAGTGGTCCTCGTTGCCATATCGCTGTCAGTTGACAACGTGCTGTGTTCGTCGCTACTGGGCGTGACAGCCTTTTCGAGTTTCTGGAGCATTCTCGAGATTGGCGAACAGCAAGAGCGCGTCAGGAAAGGATGGTTCCCGCGCAACCCGTCGCGACGGTACCCGTGGGACGGCGACAGCAAGCAGGATAAATGAAAAAATCAGTTTTTTTGCGGTATAGACAATTTCTCTTGAAAAAAATTGCTATATTTGCACATTAATAAATAATGGTGCCATAACGGCACTACCCGACAAAGAATAATAAAAACTTTTGCAATATGAAGATATCAATAATCGGAACCGGATTTGTGGGTCTTGTAACAGGCTCGTGTTTTGCCGAGCAAGGAGTTGACGTGACATGCGTCGATACTGACCGCCAGCGTGTGAATCGCCTCATCTACGGCGCGTTGTCAATCTATGAGCCTGGGCTCGAAAACACGATGACCTCGAACGTGAACAGCGGACGCCTGCATTTCTCGCTCGACTTCAACAAGGGCTTTGAAGACATGGACTACGTGTTCTGCACCATCGAGACTCAACCCGACACCGACGGTTCGTCAAACGTACAACCCGTGCTTGACATCGCCAAGATGTTTGGGCAACTCGTGACACGCCACAGCGTATTCATCATCAAGAGCGCTGTACCAGTCGGCACCGCCGAGAAAGCACGCGATATTATCGACGAACAGTTGAAGCATCGCGGTGTGGACTTCTCGTTTGACATCGTCAGCAATCCTGACTTTGTTACCGAGGGCAATGCCATCAAGAACTTCATGAAACCCGACCGCATCGTCATCGGCACCGAAAACAAAAACGCCGAAGAGGCAATGGCCCGTTTGTATCGCCCCATACTGATGCACAACACACGCCGCGTGATTTTCACTGACATGCGCACTGCCGAGATGATCAAGTATGCCGCCACATCAATGCTGGCAACACGCGTCAGCCTGATGAACGAAATTGCCAACTTGTGTGAGATTGTGGGCGCCGACATCAACATCGTGCAGCACGGCGTCGGCACCGACAGCCGCATCGGTTCAAAATACATCAACCCGGGCTGCGGTTACGGTGGCAACCTGTTCCCTCAGGACATCAAGGACATGATCAAGATTGCCGAGAAAGGCGGCTACAGCATGGACGTGCTGAAGGCCGTGGACTCGGTCAACAACCGTCAGAAACGAATCCTGTTTGACAAACTTGTCAAGCACTATGGCGGCGACATCAAGGGCAAGACCGTTGTGCTGTGGGGCCTGTCGTTCAAACCCGAAACTGACGACATGAGTGATGCCCCGTCCATCGCCAACATCGAACTGCTGCTGCAGGCCGGATGCAATGTCAGAGTCTATGACCCTGTTGCAATGAATGCCACCAAACTGCGCTGGAACGAGGTGTACTGCGGCATAGACATGTATGACGCCGTCAAGGGTGCCGACGTGCTGATGGTAGCCACCGAGTGGCGCCAGTTCCTGCTGCCCTCATGGCAGCATGTCAAAGAACTGATGAATGACTACGTCATCATTGACGGCCGTAACATATATGACGCCAACGAACTGGCCGAGTACGGTTTTGCCTATTACTGCGTGGGGCGCTAAGGAGCACTCATTAATATATATAATAGGTGTGTGATGAAAAAAATCGGCATCATCAGCGATACGCACTCGTGGTGGGACAAGCGATATGCGCAGTACTTCAAGGACTGCGACGAGGTGTGGCATGCCGGTGACATCGGCAACGAGGCGATACTCACGCGTCTCGAAGCGGTGGTGCCTGTGGTGCGTGCCGTTTATGGCAACGCCGATGGAGGCGTATTGCGTCAACGCCTGAACGAGACCGAAATCTTCGGGACCGAGGGCGTGAAGGTGGTGCTGACCCACATCGGAGGCTATCCGGGACGATATGCACCGGGCATGAAGTCGCGGTTGCAACTTTCAATGCCACAACTGATGGTGTGCGGACACAGCCACATACTGAAAGTGATGCCCGACCCGTCGCTGGGAGTGCTGGTGGTCAATCCCGGTGCGGCAGGACGGCAGGGGTGGCAGCGGGTGCGGACACTGGTGACTCTCAACCTGGAGGACGGGCGCGTGACCCACTGCCAGGTAATAGAACTTGCCGACGACCCCAAGCACCCGCAAGGCGAAAAAATAGAATAACGAAAACAACAAAATGATGAAAATTAAATCAGTACTATCGCTATTGCTTGTCACTCTGGCATTAACTTCATGCCATAGCAACGAAGAGAACTACAAGGCCGCCTATGACAAGGCCATGGAGCGCCACATGGCGGGCATTGACCAGAGTACATACGACAAGATACAGAACGAGAAATATGCGCCAAACACACTAATCAACGGTGACAGCGTGCGCCTCATGCGCTACATTGTCAATGTTGTTGACGGCGATGACTCCATAGCCCACAGGTACAACGTAGTGGTTGCCGGTTTCAAGCAGATTTTCAATGCCCAGAACTATCGTGACCGCCTGCACAAAGACGAGGGCTATCCAGCCTATGTGCTCGAAGCACCAGCCGACAAGAAGTATTATGTAATAGCCAAGGGTTTTGACAATCAAGATGTTGCTGCATCATTTCTCAAGGCACTGCCCTCGACAATGAAGATGAAAATTCTGGAACCCAGTCCATGGATATTGCAGAAGGTGAAGTAAAAGTAGATAAAAAGAACCGTCCCCTTTATCTACTTTTATCTAGAAAATACACTCCCGCCCCTCGGTCATTACCGTGAGACGGGAGTTTTTTTGATGTTGGCGGCTTGGCCGGTTATTTGGTCTTGCCGTATATCACAATGTTGTCGCACCAGATGGTGATGTCCTTGTTGGGGTTAAGGTGTTTGAACGAGAGGGTGTGTTTGCCCTGTTCCAGACCGTATATCCAGCACAGCTCGGCACAACGGTCGTGGAATTTGGTCGGGAATTCCATAATCTTGTATTGCTTGCCGTCAAGAATGATCTCGATGCGCGCAACATAGTCTTCGGCCTTGCCTTCCCAACTGCCCGCCACGGTTATACCGCAACCGGTGAACTCGATGGGCTTTTGACTTTCAAGGTCTTCACCCTCGAAGGTCTCGATGGGTTTCATGCCGGGGAATGACTGCTCAAAACGAACCGCCTTGGGTTTCTGTACCTTGACGAGCAGGTCGCCACCCAGGTCACGTCCGCCGTTGCGCACAACCAGTTCGGTTGCCATCGACAGGCTGTAGTCATAGGCCTTGTTGAGCGAGATGTCGGTGTAGGCAAAGTTGCGGTCCTCAACCTCATAGAGGTTTTTCATCCAACATTCGGGTATTTTGCTGTACCCCATCATGCAGCCAAGCACTCCGCCAGCCGACGCGGGGTTGCAGTCGCTGTCCTGACCGCAACGTGTCGAAATTTCAAGAGTCTTGGCAAAGTCGCCCTCGCCATAGAGCAGTCCGATGACGATGTATGCGCTGTTGATGACAGCATCGATGTTGAACGGGCGCATAACACCATCGGGGCAACCCTGCACGTCGCTGTAACGGCCCTGAACCAGACGCCAGGTGCGTTTCCAGTCGGTGGGATACTGTTTGTGCCACCTGATGACATCGGCAATGCACTTGTAGAAACGGCTGCGTGAGGGGATTGTCTTTAACGCCTCGGAGACTACGGTCTCGACATCGTTGCAGAAGTATGCCGTCGAGTACATGGCGCCAACAAAAACGCCGCCATACCAGCCATCGCCATAGTTCATTATATGACCTATCTTGTCGGAGATGCGCGATGCCTCGTTGGGCATACCCGGGGTGATGATGCCGGCATAGTCGGCCTCAATCTGATAGTCGATGTCGTCGGCATGCGGATTGTTGAGCCAGTGGCCCGACTCGGGAGGATATACACCCTGAAGGATGTTGTAGCGAGCGGCCTGATTGGCATGCCACAGCATGAAACCGGCGTTGGCAAAGGCATCGGCATGTGAACGGACTGGAGCATCAATGCCCTCGCGGTGCATCACGTCGAGAAAGCACAGGTCCATATACAGGTCGTCATACAGGCCCATGTCATGGTCGTAGTGCCACTTGATGCAGTGGTCATTATACTTGATTGCAATGGTGTCGGGGATCATCATGCCCTGCCAGCGGAACTCGGTGGGACCGCCGTAGGTGCAGCCAATGACCTGTCCGGCCCAGGCACCTTTGATTTTGTCCATCATCTGCTCCTTGCTGATTGTCACATTCTTTGCCATGCCGCTGACCGATAGCGCCAATGCAAAAATTGTTGTCAAAATCCACTTTGTCTTCATCTTGCTAAGTCTATTTATTATTAATAATGTCTTTATTTTTGAAACAGTACCTTCCTTTGCTGCGTGTTATGG
>JAGHSV010000125.1 GCA_018065665.1 Candidatus Sodaliphilus aphodohippi | reverse complement strand
GTAAAGACCGCTTTCTTCAAGGTTGGACAGACTAAGATTGAACTCCTTGAAGCAACAAGTGAAGACAGCGCTATTGCTAAGTTTATCGAAAAGAATGGCGGTCGTGGTGGCATCCAGCACATCGCATTTGCTGTAGAAGATGGCGTAGCTAACGCACTCGCAGAAGTACAAGAGAAAGGCGGTCGCGTAGTAGACCAGGCTCCTCGCAAGGGCGCAGAGGGTCTGAACATCGCATTCCTTCACCCCAAGACCACTTGCGGTGCACTTGTAGAACTTTGCGAGAACCCCAATAAGTAATTCACGTCAACACTTCATACATCATTAGTTAAAAATGAGTACTCAAGTAGAAAAAATACAAGAGTTAATTGCCAAACGTGAGAAAGCACGTATGGGCGGTGGCGAAAAGGCTATCGAAAAACAACACGCAAAGAGCAAATTCACAGCTCGCGAGCGTATCGCCATGCTCCTTGACGAAGGCAGTTTTGAAGAGATGGACATGTTCGTTGAACATCGTTGCTACAACTTCGGCATGGAGAAGAAACGTTATATGGGTGACGGAGTTGTTACCGGATCTGGTACAATCAACGGTCGACTCGTATATGTTTTTGCTCAAGATTTCACCGTTAGTGCTGGTTCATTGTCAGAAATGCTTGCATCAAAAATCTGTAAGGTCATGGATATGGCCATGAAGGTTGGAGCACCTGTTATCGGACTTAACGATTCTGGTGGTGCACGTCTTCAGGAAGGTGTAAATGCACTTGCTGGCTATGCCGAGATTTTCCAACGCAATATTATGGCGTCAGGCGTAGTGCCCCAGATTTCAGCAATCATGGGTCCGTGTGCAGGTGGTGCCGTTTATTCTCCAGCCCTGACTGACTTCACGCTCATGTGCGAGAACACCTCATACATGTTCCTGACAGGTCCTGGCCCAGTTAAAGCCGTACTTGGCGAAGTTGTAACCCAAGAGCAACTTGGTGGTGCTTCGGTTCACGCTACAAAATCAGGTGTAACCCACTTCACCGCAGCTAACGAAGAAGAGGCAATCGCCTTAATCAAGAAATTATTCAGTTACATTCCCCAAAACAATCTTGAGAAGACTCCAGTTATAGAGTGCAATGACCCCATTGATCGTAAGGAAGACTATCTGAATGAAATCATGCCCGAGAACCCCAACATGCCTTATGACATGTATCAGGTTATTGCCGGCATTGTTGACAATGGCGAGTTCTTTGAGGTTCAACCCAACTATGCAAAGAACATCATCATTGGTTTCGCTCGCTTCAACGGCCAAGCTGTAGGTATCGTTGCAAATCAGCCCAAACAAATGGCTGGTGTACTCGACTGCAACTCTTCTCGCAAGGGCGCACGTTTTGTACGCTTCTGCGATGCATTCAACATTCCTCTGGTAACTCTCGTTGACGTTCCCGGATTCCTTCCCGGAACCGCACAAGAATACAACGCGGTTATCCTCCATGGAGCAAAACTGCTTTACGCATTTGGTGAAGCAACAGTCCCCAAAGTAACCGTAACACTGCGTAAGAGCTATGGTGGTAGCCACATCGTTATGAGTTGCAAGCAGCTCCGTGGCGACCTCAACTATGCATGGCCTTCGGCAGAGATTGCTGTTATGGGTGCATCGGGTGCCGCTTCAGTGCTTTATGCCAAGGACGCAAAAGTCCTCAAAGAGGAAGGCAAAGCTGAAGAGGCAAAAGCATTCCTCAAGGAGAAAGAAGCTGAATATACCGATCTGTTCGCTAATCCCTATAGCGCAGCACGCTATGGCTATATTGATGATGTTATTGAGCCTCGCAACACTCGTTTCCGCATCATTAGAGCACTTGCTCAATTGGAGAACAAGCGTCTCACCAATCCTGCGAAGAAACACGGCAATATTCCTTTGTAATTATTAAAAATCTCTGAAAGATATGATTTTATTAACGGATTGGAATGTTGCGTGGTTGATGACAGGTATTGGCTTTGGAACAGTATTTACAATTCTTTGCCTTTTGGTAATCATACTTACTGTTTTCAGTGCAATCACCAAAAGCACTACCAAAGCCACTGCAGTAAAGGCCATTGACACGCCCGCCAAAACCATTGCCGAGGCAAGTGAACTTGACAAGGCAGCTGTGGCTACGGCAATATACCTTTATCAGAAAAGTAAAGGCGACCAAGAAAGCGGTGTTCTAACTATCAAGAAGACCCCGACACCTTGGCATGCCGTTCTTAACGAGAGATTGTGATTTTCAGTAACTAACATTTGATTTAAATCAAAAAAATGAAAGAATTTAAATTTAAAATAAGCGGTCAAGACTACAAAGCAACCGTAGACGAGAAAAATGCTGGTTCGCTCGTAGTTACCGTAAACGGTCAGACCTATCAAGTCGAAGTGCCCCAGACAAAGGCTGCTGCCCCCACAATGGCACGAGCTAAATCACAGGGTGCTCAAGCAGGAGGTCCCAAGAATGTCAACTCAGAACTTCCTGGCACCGTAACCAAGATTATTGCCGCTAACGGACAACACGTCAAGAAAGGTGACGTTCTGTTGGTTATCGAAGCGATGAAGATGGCGAATGACATCGTTGCTGATGCTGATGGCACCGTTCAGCGTATTGCAGTAAGCGAAGGGCAAAGCGTGAACCAGGGCGACCTCTTGGTCGAGATGGTTGCCGATGCAGTTGCTGCAGCACCTGCACCCGAAGCACCTAAGGCTGCTCCCGCGGCTGCTCCTGTGCCTGCAGCACCCAAAGCAGCAGCTGGGGCAAAAGTTGTTGAAGCTCCTCTTCCCGGAACAATAACTAAGGTTCTGGTGAAGGCCGGTCAAGCCGTACAAGCTGGTGAAACCGTTTGTGTGATGGAAGCCATGAAGATGGAGAACAACATCACAGCAGAATTTGGTGGAACAATCAAGAATGTTCTCGTTGACGCCGGAGCACAAGTACAAAGTGGTCAAGCATTAGTTGAATTTGAATAATTTGTATAACAATGCAGAAGATTAAATTCAACAGATTCATTGCATTTGTAGCACTGTTGGTATTTGCAGTTCTTCCTATGATGGCCGATGATTTCAGCCTGAGTTCTGGAGTTTCAAAACTCTTTGGCGAAATGGGATTTACAGCATTCTTTGTAGGCGAAGGATGGAAAAACGCAATCATGCTTGGAATTGGTTGTGTGCTCCTTTACCTTGCCATCAAGAAAGAATACGAACCACTGCTACTCTTGCCCATTGCATTTGGTATGATTCTAACGAATCTGCCCGGTGCCGGACTGTTTCACACAGAGATGTGGAATAACGAGTTTCTTAACCCCGATAGTCCATATTTCCACAGCTATCGCCACGTGATGGCCGAAGGTGGACTTCTTGACGTACTTTATATCGGCGTTAAGGCAGGTATTTATCCTTGTTTGATTTTCATTGGCGTTGGTGCTATGACAGACTTTGGTCCACTCATTGCCAACCCCAAGAGCCTACTGCTTGGCGCAGCTGCCCAACTTGGTATCTTTGTTACATTCATTGTAACACAGATGGATTTCATGGGTTTCACAGCTCAGCAAGCTGCTTCAATCGGTATCATTGGTGGTGCCGATGGACCAACAGCGATCTTCCTGACAACCAAACTGGCTCCTGAATTACTTGGTCCAATTGCCGTTGCTGCATATAGCTATATGGCTCTTGTACCTGTGATTCAACCACCAATCATGAGGCTTCTCACAACAGAGAGTGAACGTCGCATCCGCATGAAACAACTTCGCACTGTTTCAAAGAAGGAGAAAATCATTTTCCCGATTGTAGTTGCGATTATTGTTTCTCTCATCCTGCCGTCGGCTGCAACTCTTATTGGTTGCTTGATGCTCGGTAACCTCATGAAGGAATCGGGAGTTGTTGAACGCTTGAGTAAGACTGTTCAGAATGAACTTAACAATATAGTTGTGATTTTCCTTGGAACAACAGTTGGTGCAACAGCATCGGCCGAGGCCTTCCTTAATTTCCAAACACTAAGCATCCTTTGTGTTGGTATTCTGGCATTTGGTTTCGGTACTGCAGGTGGCGTCCTTCTCGCTAAGTTCATGAATTTGTTCCTCAAAGACAAAATCAACCCGCTCATTGGTTCGGCTGGTGTTAGCGCAGTGCCTATGGCTGCTCGCGTTAGTCAGGTTGAAGGAGCGAAAGCAGATCCCCGCAACTTCCTTCTCATGCATGCCATGGGCCCGAACGTTGCAGGCGTTATCGGATCGGCTGTTGCAGCTGGTATCCTGCTCGCATTCCTTGGGTAATGAGAATCTAACTCTTAATATTGAATGGGGCGAGCCAGTATAGACTCGCCCCTATTTTTAAAAATATGGGCACCAAACCGATAATATATCAACTACTCCCCCGCCTTTTTACGAATCTATGCACCTCTTGTAAGCCTAACGGGAGCATAGAGCAAAACGGTTGTGGCAAAATGAATGACATTAATGACAGCATTTTAGCGCAAATCAGAGATTTAGGAGTTACTCATATCTGGTATACTGGAGTAATTGAACATGCCACGACAACAGACTATACCAAGTATAATATTACCAGTTCAAACAAATACATCGTAAAAGGTAAGGCAGGGTCGCCTTATGCTATTAGGGATTATTATGACATTGACCCCGACATTGCCGTAAACATTGATAATAGAATTGGGGAATGGCAAAATTTGATTAATCGCACGCACAAAGTGGGAATGAAAGTCATCATGGACTTTGTCCCCAACCATGTTGCAAGAGAATACAAAAGCGATAAAAAGCCCAAAGATATCAAAGATTTTGGCGAAACAGACAATACAAATATGTTCTTTTCACCAAACAATAATTTCTATTATATTACAGGTAAATCATTCACACCACAAATTGATTTAGGAGCAGGCGAAAATCAGTATAAAGAATATCCTGCAAAAGCGACTGGCAATGACTGTTATAGCGAAGCACCAACTACAAATGATTGGTATGAAACAATCAAACTGAATTATGGTGTCGACCCTTGGAATGGTTCGAAACACTTCTCCCCCATTCCTTCAACATGGATCAAGATGCTTGACATTCTACGGTATTGGTCATCTATGGGCATTGATGGTTTTAGATGCGACATGGCTCATATGGTACCGGTCGAATTTTGGAATTGGGCCATAAGTGAAATAAAAAAGGAATATCCTTCAATAATATTTATTGCCGAAATTTATGATACATCCCTCTACAGAAGTTATATAAACTATGGTGGATTTGACTATTTGTATGATAAAGTAACACTTTATGACACCCTATTCAATATATTGAAATACAACAGTTCGGCAAAAGAAATAACACAATGTTGGCAGTGCATTAATGAGACAAAAGGTCACATGCTGAATTTCCTTGAGAACCATGATGAACTTCGAATTGCCTCACCACAATTTTGTGGGGATCCCTTTATAGCCAAACCAGCATTGGTTGTGAGTGCATTAATATCTACATGCCCATTTATGATTTATGCTGGCCAAGAATTTGGTGAATGTGCTTCAGAATCTGAGGGATATAGCGGGAACGACGGGCGAACCACTATTTTTGACTATTGGAGCGTCCCCACTTTAAGACAGTGGCAAACCAACCAAATCTCAAACAAAGCAAAAGAACTACAAAATTACTATCAAAAGATACTAAGACTTTGTAATTGTCACACAGCCATTTCTCTTGGTAGTATGTATGATTTGATGTATGTTAATCCACATTTGAACAGACAATTTGCTTTCTTAAGACACTACGAAGATGATTTATTGCTGATAGTTGCCAACTTTGGCAATTGTATGGTTGAAACAAGTGTCAACATACCACTTCATGCATTTGAATATTTGAACATTCAACAAGGAACATATTCTGCCAAAGACTTATTGACAACCAAATCATGCGAACTGGCATTTAATTGCAATGAACCAGTTAGGTTAGATGTACCACAACATGGCGCTGTTGTATTTGAATTAAAATACAATGGCTAATTTAATAACTTGAAGTTTAGAATTTTTAAGGTCAAAAATTTCATAATTATAAGAAGCGGTTGTAATTTTGCACAAAACATAAAATGACAATGATAAAGAACCACTACAAAATTATTTTGGCTATAGTTGTATTAGTAGCGCTGGCAGTTCTTGTATACCTTTATATGCCCAGTATGAAGCCACAAGACCTGTATAACTGGTACCACGACCACATGACTTATACCATAATAATTATACTTATGGCTATTGAGAGTTCGATAATCCCCCTGCCAAGTGAAGTTGTAGTGCCCCCTGCAGCATATTTTGCGCTACAACCAGGTAGCGAACTTGATATTTTTATGGTTATTGTTACTGCCACTATTGGTGCAACTTTAGGAGCAGTCATCAACTATGTCCTCTCAATGATTATTGGCCGACCCATCATTTATGGATTTGCGAATAGTAAAGTCGGTCACATGCTGATGCTCAGCAGTGAAAAAATGGAAAAAGCCGAAAACTATTTTCAACAAAAAGGTTCAATATCAATATTTTTAGGAAGGCTCTTACCAGCAGTTAGACACCTGATTTCCATTCCTGCAGGCCTTTCAAAAATGCATATGGGCAAATTTGTACCATATACACTGCTCGGTGCTGCGTTGTGGAATATTGTATTGGCTGGCATGGGATACCTGCTATACCTTGCCGTACCAGACGCCAATGGACTATTTGCCGAACTCGAACATTACAATTATTATGTAAAAATTGTGGGTTATTCCTTAGTGGCGTTAGCCGTAACATATATTATATATAAAATCAGGAAAAATAAAAACATTAACAAAGAAGCTGATAATTTATGATAGTATCACCATCTCTACTCTCTGCCAATTTTGGCAATCTAGCCAATGATATAAAGATGATTAATGATAGTGAAGCAAATTGGCTTCATTTAGACGTTATGGACGGTGTATTCGTACCCAATATTTCATTTGGTTTTCCAGTTATTAAATACATTCAGCAATTGAGCACAAAACCGCTTGACGTGCATCTAATGATTATTGAGCCTGATAAGTTCACTAATGAAGTACGCGATTGCGGTGCCGAATATATGACAGTCCATTACGAAGCATGTAAGCACTTGAATCGGACTATACAGCATATCAAAGAAGCTGGTATGAAAGCTGGTGTTTCACTTAACCCGGCAACACCCGTATGTATGCTTGATGACATAATTAATGAGGTTGACCTTATACTTTTAATGTCAGTAAACCCCGGGTTTGGAGGACAAAAATTCATTCCTGGCACTCTTTCAAAAGTAAAACAGTTAAGGTCTCTCATAGAAAGAACCGGTTCAAAAGCCATAATTGAGGTTGATGGCGGAGTTAACGACATAACAGGTGTTGAGCTGGCCAGAGCAGGAGCAGATGCATTAGTGGCAGGTAATTATGTTTTCAAGTCCCCCGACCCCATCAAAGCAATTGCGAAACTTCACGCAATATAAAATTCCAGTAGGTCCTTCACAACAGAGGACCTACTTATTTTATTGACAATTTGTCACTAATTGTCACATATCAACATTGTGGAATAAAAATTGCATTAGCATATTTGTAAATGTAATTTTTAATAACACCATGAATTTTAACAACTTTACAATTAAAACTCAGGAGGCAATACAACATGCTATTGAAATTGCCCGAGTGCGAGGGAACCAAGCAATTGAACCCGAGCATCTTCTTAAATCTGTAGTCCAAAACAATGATTCTGTAATTAAATTCCTTTTTGGAAAGTTGGGAATCCAAAACAGTACTGTAAACAACTCATTAGATACTGCATTGAGCAAATTGCCAGTCATCTCTGGTGGGGACGAATTTCTTAGCAACTCAACCAATAAAGTTCTGGATCAGGCAGTGAGTTTCTCAAATAGCATTGGAGATACTTATGTAACCCTTGAGGCCCTGTTAATGGGTTTACTGAAAGTTGGTTCAAATGCATCTACAATCCTCAAAGACAATAGCTTGAGTACCGAATCCCTCACAGTAGCTATTGAAGAACTTCGCAAAGGCAATAAAGCGACAACCAACGAAGCCGAAGAGAAATACAATGCACTGCTCAAATATGCTATCAATCTAAACGAAAGAGCTCATGCCGGTAAACTTGACCCTGTCATTGGTCGTGACGATGAAATTCGGCGAGTTCTGCAAATTTTAAGTCGACGAACCAAGAACAACCCTGTTCTTTTGGGCGAGCCAGGAACTGGTAAAACAGCAATTGTTGAAGGACTTGCACAGCGCATTGTGCGCGGCGACGTTCCAGAAAATCTTAAAAACAAACAAGTTTTTTCACTTGATATGGGGGCACTTATTGCAGGAGCCAAATATCAAGGTGAATTTGAGGAACGTCTCAAAGCAGTCATAAACGAAATCACACGATCTGAAGGAGAAATCATCCTCTTCATTGATGAAATCCACACATTAGTAGGAGCCGGCAAGAATAGTGGAGCAATGGATGCTGCCAATATCCTTAAACCCGCTCTCGCCCGTGGCGACTTAAGAAGCATTGGTGCAACTACGCTCGATGAATACCAAAAGTATTTCGAGAAAGACAAAGCGCTCGAACGCCGTTTCCAAGTTGTAATGGTTGATGAACCTGACCAAGAGAACGCCATAGCAATTTTGAGGGGACTGAAAGAACGATATGAGAATCATCACAAAGTTCGCATCAAAGACTCTGCAATAATAGCTGCAGTTGAATTAAGTACACGTTACATTAGTGATAGATATTTGCCTGACAAAGCGATAGACCTTATTGACGAAGCTGCAGCCAAGTTGCGTATTGAAATGGATTCGGTTCCCGAAGAACTCGATGAAATATCTCGTCGCATATCCCAACAAGAGATTGAGAGGGAGGCTATTAAAAGAGATGGCGATAGCGAGCGCCTGGCGTTGCTCGAAAAATCAATTTCTGAACTTAAGGAACTTGAACAGGATTATAAGGCCAAATGGTTAAATGAAAAAGGTATTATCGAGAAAATTCAACAAAACAAAATTGACTTAGAGAACCTATGCTTTGAAGCAGAAAAAGCTGAACGCAATGGTGATTATGCAAAAGTTGCAGAAATTCGGTACCAGCTTATTCGTGATAAAGAAAACGAAAATGCCCAGCTCCAGAAACAACTTCAAGAAATGCAAGGCGAAAATGCATTGATTAAAGAAGAAATTGATAGTGATGATATCGCTGAGATTGTTTCGAGATGGACAGGGATTCCTGTAAACCGAATGCTCCAAAGTGAGATGGAAAAATTATTGAACCTTGAGAGCGAACTTCACAAACGTGTTGTGGGGCAAGACGAAGCGATAAAGGCTATCTCGGATGCTGTTCGTCGAAGCCGAGCAGGGTTAAATGACCCACGTAGGCCGATTGGTTCATTCATTTTTTTAGGGACAACAGGAGTAGGTAAAACAGAACTCGCAAAAGCTCTGGCTGAATATATGTTCAACGACGAGAATATGATAACACGAATTGACATGAGTGAGTATCAAGAGAAATTCTCTGTCACACGTCTTATTGGATCTCCTCCTGGATATGTTGGATATGACGAGGGCGGACAGTTGACCGAAGCTGTTCGCCGGAAGCCATATAGTGTTGTACTTTTTGATGAGATTGAAAAGGCTCACCCCGATGTATTTAATACTTTGCTACAAGTTTTAGATGATGGACGTTTAACTGATAACAAAGGTAGAACTGTCAACTTCAAGAATACGATTATCATTATGACTTCGAATCTGGGATCAGAGCACATCAGACAAAGATTTGCAAATCTCAACCCAAACAATCATAACGAAATAGTAACTCAAACTAAGAACGAGATTCTTGAAATGCTTAAACAAACAATTCGCCCCGAGTTCCTTAATCGTATTGACGAAATCATCATGTTCTCGCCACTGTCACAAGAAGAAATAAAACAGATTGTTCACCTGCAAATGAACTCAGTATCAAAAATTCTCTTACGAAATGGCATTACACTTAATGTCACTGACAAAGCAATCGAACGATTAACGATTCAGGGATATAATCCCGAATTTGGCGCACGTCCCGTTAAACGAGTTATCCAGAATCAAATTCTTAACGAACTGAGCAAGGCAATAATTTCGAGTAAAATCAATCGCGAGCATCCGGTTATCGTAGACTGTGATGATTCGCAAATCACTTTCCGAAATTAAATGGCATAGCAAAGTGAAAATAGTAGAGAGAGAGGACAGATTTTCTGATCCTCTCTCTATATTTCGCCCTAATTGCTTTCAATCAAAATTCATAATCGACACATGCACGCGATTCTTTGTGACCTGCCAATAGGCCAGCAGCCGCCACATGAGCTGGATGTTTGGCATATACATCCACATCCGACATCGTTGGCACGATTGCTGTGAGAACAACATGCCAGATTTCATTTGGGTTTTCATTAATACCCACCTCAATACTTTTCAGAACATCAATTTGTTCGGGTAGAGCCTCAAGTGCTTCTTTGAAATTACGGGCTACATTCCTTATCTCTTCGTTTGTCCCCGTCAACTTAAACATTACAATATGTTTTACCATAATAATATAAATCAAAAAGGCATTGGTAAACATAATTACCAATGCCTTGATATAAAATTAATTCAAATCTTATTCAGCTTTTGCCTCAGCAGCTTCTGCAACAACTTCAAAAGGAATGTCTACAGAAACTTCTTTGTGCAGTTTAACAGTGGCAGTATATTGACCGACCTGCTTAACAGCATCTTTAACAACGATGATTTTGCGATCAATATTATGACCCATCTTCTCGAGTGCTTCAGCAATCTGAATATTGCTTACAGAACCAAAGATTGTACCAGTCTCGCTAACCTTTGCTGTAATTGTCAAGGCAACATCCTTGAGTGATTCAGCAACAGCCTCAGCATCAGCTTTAATTTTAGCAATCTTATGAGCACGCTGACGAAGATTCTCAGCATGTACTTTCAATGCAGAAGTTGTAGCGAGGACAGCCTTACCGGTAGGGATAAGGAAATTGCGGCCGTAACCGTTCTTTACTTCAACAACGTCGTCCTTATATCCAAGGTTTGCGACATCTTCTTTCAATATTATCTTCATAAATCTTATTCCTCCAGTTTAATTATTTCATAAGGTCAGTTACATAAGGAAGCAATGCCAGATGACGTGCACGCTTTACGGCCTTTGCTACGCGGCGTTGGAACTTCAGAGAAGTACCAGTGATGCGACGGGGCAAAATCTTACCCTGCTCGTTCAGGAATTTCTTCAAGAACTCGGGATCCTTATAATCAATATACTTAATGCCACTTCTTTTAAAACGGCAATATTTCTTCTTTTGAGTGTCCACTGAAAGCGGAGTCAAATAGCGAATTTCACTTTGTGTCTGTGCCATAATTGATTCTCCTTTCTTTATTCGTTAGTTTCAGTCTGTGCCTCTTCGGCGGGTTTCTCTTCCTTAGCTGCCTTCTTCAGACTGCGACGCTTAACTGCATATTCAGCAGCAAATTTGTTGAGGTTGAAAGTTAAGAAACGAATAACTTTCTCGTCGCGACGGAAAGCAGTTTCAAGTTTCTTCACAACAGGAGCCTCACCATCAAATTCGATGAGAGTGTAAAAACCTGTAGTCTTTTTCTGGATAGGGTAAGCAAGCTTGCGCAGGCCCCAGTTCTCTTCATTGACAATTGATGCACCACTCTCGGTGATCACTGTCTTGAATTTCTCTACCGCTTCCTTCATCTGAGCATCAGACAAAACGGGAGTTAAAATGAAAACGGTTTCGTAATGATTCATAAAACGTTTAAAATTAATTAATTAATAATTATGCTTTCAAAAAGCGTTGCAAAGTTACAAATTCTTCTTCATATACACAAGCATTTTATTGCATTTATGTGAATTATAGTATAAGAACATGAGCGGTAGAGTCAACAGGCAAGTGCAAAATCAGGTAAAAAGTTTGAAGAACTCGTGTTTTGGAGTGGAGAAATTCAGTTTTCCCTCGGTCATCATCATCCGTCTTTCTAAAAACTGAAGATTGTTTTTGCACTTCGTTTGTGACTTTAGATCCAATTCTTTGATTGAAATATAAGTTTTAGAAACGGAATCCAATTGTAGCTGTTACGCGGTTGTTATTGTCTTTCACTTCTGCACCAACTGTTGGCAAATCTTCGATACCCGAGAATGCATGATAATTGCCTTTACGGCATTGGTTTACGTATGCCATGTCAAGATAGAAACTCTTGTAGTGGTAACCAAAACCTGCGGTAATGTGTTGGATGCTGTTATCATAGTTGTAGGCAGGGTTAGTTCCTGATACCTCGACATCTATTTCGTCATTCTTGACCACATCTTTGGTCGGTGATGTTTGGTATGAGTAACCTGCGCGAAGGCTGAAGTTTGGAGTTACGCGATACTCAGCACCTATACGAATGTTGTGTGATGCCTGCAAATATGATTTTATTTCGTTTGTTGCATCAGGGAGTTCGTACCCGTAATCATCTTTAATCTTCATATCCTGATTTGCGGTATATTCATAATCAGCACTCAAGATGGCTTTCCCACCAATTACAGTCGCTACACTGCCAATGAAGTGCCATGGAGTGCGGATTTCATAGCGAACATCGTTCCAGGGATATTCCGACAAATTGGTTTTTGTTTCAGAGCCGAATGCTTCACTTGCAAAGTCTGAACTGATATTGCCCGTATAAGTATCCTTCATTGAGTAGTAGGTTGGTGTATGGAATGCAATACCAAAGCGAAGTTCATTGATGGGTTTTACAATTACTCCAAATTTGAAATTAACACCAGTTCCGACAGTGCGGCTTTCATTCACGATGCCAAGCGCCGCGTTGCCATCAACATTATACTCGCTTTCGGTTTGGTCAGGAAAAACAGTGTTTTCGAGCGCTTCGCCATAATACTTATAACTATTGTACTCTAAATCGGTTATACCCATATCAAAACCCCAATATACTTTGTTATGAATATTTCCACCAAGCGCAATATTGTATTCATCGGTATGTCCGTCTTCTATGATCTCAAATTCGGCATCGCCATATACTCCATCATATCCTAGTCCGCTGAATTGATTTCTTTGAGGGTTTGTCGGATTGATTAAGTATGTTTGGAAAGCAGCGATTTGATCCCATCTTGCTGGACCATCCCAGAATGGATTATAACCTGAAGTTGATGCCAAATCAACACCGGTCATACCGTCTTGCATAGCTTTCTCGGCAAAATAGTTAGTAACTGATGTGGGTATTCCTGATAGATAACCAGTATAGTGGCGATGGAATGAATTTAGTCGATTATAGCTTAGCCCCCAATTGAGATTAGGCATAGTTTCGCTATCAAGTTTGATTGCACCAACATATCCGAGGTTGTTGAACATAAATTTTGTATCAGTAGTCTTGATATCGGTAGTGGTGGCTGAATTGAAATCCAAGCCAATTGTTGCATTCACGTCCGAACTGCGATAAACACCAATACCTGCCGGGTTCTGTCCCAGAGTCGAAATGTCACCCCCGAGTGCGCCAAAAGCACCAGCCATTGAATTGAAACGCGAAGTTCCTCTCAATTGGGTTTGAGAATATTGTAA
>JAGHSV010000095.1 GCA_018065665.1 Candidatus Sodaliphilus aphodohippi | reverse complement strand
AGGAGTGGTGCGGCTTTGAAATCAACGAGAAGCAGATGGAAGCCCTCAAGATGTGTAAGGACTATGAGAAGAGCCCCGTCCCCAAGGATCAGCGCAAGCGCATCGACGGGTCGCTCTACAGCAGCGGTTTCAGCCGTATGCTCGCCCAGTTCATGACCGAGAACACCGGTTCGATCGGGTTCACCACTACGGGCCATACCGGCGAGGACGTCTTCCTGGCATGCTACCACCCGCAGCTCGAGCACCGCGCACGCGGCATGCTCACCAACGTGGACCTGAATGCCTACCTGTGCAGTCTAATCGGCACCACACGCGACGGACTGGACAAGCTGACCGAGGCCAATTTTGCGCCCCACCAGCAGGTGCTTGCCGACTATACCTGCACCATCGGCAAGGTTAAGCACGAGGGGCTTGACGCCGCTACGCTCAGTTTCAAGGCAAAGATTAACGGCAAAATGTCGACAGTCACCCTGTATGCCGGCAGCAATGTCGCCGAGGTGAAGACCGGCAAGAACGTTCGCAACGTCGAACTGCCCACCGTGGCTGTCTATGTCGATAAGAATGACACATTCTATATCAACCGGAATCTGCTGGAACTTGTGAAATAATCTCATAATCCATACATTAGGGATACAATAGCCGATGGTCGGACCGCTGTTAAGGTCCGGCCATCGTTGCATAGGGTATTTGCAGGCCAAAATCCTTTATACCCGCCTTAAACCAATTTAATGGTCAAAATAGTTGTTGTATCGTGAAAATTGACTAAATTTGCATCGTTATATTTCATAATACAATGAGAAGGAAAAGAAGTGACTCTTGGAGTTGGTTGAGCTCCTTGTTTTCGGGGATAAGCACCCGTTGGCACCGTTTCAAGGTGTGGTACAAGGGGCTTTATAAGGGGAAACCCTGGTATATACGCACTGCAGTTGCAATTGCCACATTCTTTGTGTGCCTGATATTGTACCTGATAGCAGTCGATATCAACCTGCTGTGGCTGTTTGGCAAATCGCCTTCTACCTATAGTATTATGCACCCCCCCCTGCGCGAGGCAAGTTATGTCTATAGTGCCGATGGGGTTGAGATTGGAAAGTACTATGACGAGAACCGCACCCCCGTCAAACTGAAAGAAATCAACCCGATGTTCTTCAAACTGCTTATTGACACCGAGGATGAACGTTTCTATAGTCACCACGGCGTTGACTATGGCGGTATGCTCGCCGCGCTGAAAGACATGGTCGTCCACGGTCATCCGCGTGGAGCGTCAACCATCACCCAGCAGCTGGTGAAAAACATGTTCCAGATGCGAAACAACAAGGAATACAGTAAAGGTCTGCTTGGCTATATTCCCGGGGTGAAGATGCTGATTATGAAAAGCAAGGAGTGGATTCTTGCAACAAAAATCGAGATTTTCTATGATAAGGACGAAATCCTCGAGATGTATGCCAACACCGTGGATTTTGGCAGCAATGCCTATGGCATCAAGACAGCGGCAAAGACCTACTTCAACACGACTCCGCTCAACTTGAAGACTCAGGACTGCGCTGTGCTTGTCGGCTTGCTCAAGGCAACAAGCACCTATAGCCCGATTATCAACCCCAAGAACTGTATTGCCCGACGCAACACTGTGTTGATGAACGCGGTGAATCATGGTGACCTGTCACAAGAGGAGTATAAACGCCTCAGCAGCGAGACCGGTATTGGGTTGCATCTTTCGTTCGAAAAAGAGAACAGCGGCATTGCACCATACTTCCGTCAGGCGGTTGCCGACGAGTTGAGCACATGGTGTGAGAAAACGGGCCATGACCTCAACACCGACGGACTGAAAATATACACCACGCTTGACTCTCGCCTGCAGCGTCATGCCGAGAGTGCCGTCAGCACACAGATGCGTCGTGTGCAGCAGAATTTCAGGAGCCACTGGGGAACCCAGGACTGCTGGCTTGACGACAAGGGTGAGCCGATTGCCAACTTTGTCGAGGATAAGGAACGCAACACCGATGTATATAAGCAGTTGCTGGCACGTTTCCCGACCGACCTCGACTCGGTCAACTATTACATGAACCTGCCTCACCGTGTTCACCTGTTTGACTATGACAACAAAGACCTGTACATGACAATGAGCTCGCGCGATTCAATCCGCTATATGCTGCATTTCCTGCATACGGGTTTTGTCGCCATGGATCCCAGCAACGGTCATGTGAAGGCATGGGTGGGCGATGTTGATTTTGACACCTGGAAGTTTGATAAAGTCAATCATCCCCATCAGCCGGGTTCAACATTCAAGCTGTTTGTCTATGCTGCAGCCATGGAGCGCGGCATGACCCCCTGCAGCCGTCGCCGTGACCAGTACTTTGACACGTTGGTCCTCAATAAGGAGACCAGTGCTCTCGAGCATTGGCATCCGACTAACGCCAACGGGCATTTCTCGGGGGCTGACATGACTCTCCGGTCGGCATTTGCCCAGAGCATCAACAGTGTTGCTGTGCGTGTGGGACTGGATGTCGGACTTCCCGAAGTCGCAACGACTGCCCATGATATGGGAATCAGCAGTGAACTTGACGAGGAACCGGCAATGACACTCGGTTCGTGCGACGTGCTGCTGCACGAACTTGTCGGTGCCTACTGTGCTGTCGTTAACGACGGTCACCATCATTCACCGGTGCTCGTCGAGCGCATTGTCGATCGTGACGGCAACGAGATATACCATGCCCCCAACGATGACCATCAGGCATTGTCATACCGCAGCGCATTCCTGATGAGGCAGATGCTGCTCGCCGGCACTCACGATGCCGGTGGAACGTCAATGGCGATTAACTCATTTATCACCCCGTCGATGTATGATACCGACTTTGGAGGCAAAACAGGTACCAGCAACCGCCATGCCGACGCATGGTTCGTTGGAGTGACTCCTCATCTGGTGGCCGGTGCGTGGGTTGGCGGCGAGTACCGGCAGATTCATTTCCGAAGCGGTGCGATGGGGCAGGGCAGCAAGACGGCTTTGCCAATCTGTGGCGAGTTTTTCAAGCTTGTGTTCAACGACCCGAACTTCCGCTCGTTGCATGGCAGGTTTGCACAGCCTCGTGAGTATATCGATCCGGCTGCCTATGAGGGCTGCGCCGCTGGCTATGAACCCGATACCATTATGGTGGGCGACAGTCTGCTTTCTGACTCGGCAATCGATGCTGAACTGAGAGCTGCCAATGAACTCATCGAGGAAACCCAGAGAAATAACAAAGATATTGAAAAACAAGTGTCGGGAGCGTTCAAGAACGGCTCTGACACAACGAAATTGCAATAATTTATGAGAAGAGAATTTTTGTTTGTTACGGCAATGCTGTTGGCGTTTGTCGCCTCGGCACAGAAGCAGTTCACGCTTGAGGATCTTAACTTTGGCGGTCGCAACTATGCCAATATGGTTCCTGCCAACCGCACCAATGCATGGTGGGGTGACCGTCTGATGCGCATGTCGCGCGACACGTGTTACACAGTTGATGTCAAGACCGCAAAGGAGAAAGTCCTGTTCTCACGTGACGACATCACGAAGTGGACTGTTGGCGTGGAGGTGGGCAGCATACCGTCGTTTGCAAAGTTCTCGTTCCCATACGCCGACAAACCTCTGGTGCTGATCAAAGGCAGCAAGCGACGTGTGCTGGTCGATTTCAAAACCCGCAAGACGGTGTGGAGCCAGCAGTGTCAGGGAGAAACCGACAATGACACGCGCTGGAATGCCTTGACACGCACCTCGGCGTTCAGCAAGGACTACAACTTGTGGATTACCGATGCTGCCGACAAGCGTATCCAGGTGACAACCGACGGCTCGCGTGAGATTGTATATGCCCAGAGCGTGCACCGTAACGAGTTTGGCATCAGTAATGGTATATTCTGGAACCCAGACGGCACCAAGGTCGCCTTTTACCGCATGGACCAGAGCATGGTGGCCGACTATCCGCAGGTCACTATCCCCGAACTTGACGATACCACATCTGTTATCGCCACTCCCGCCCCCGACAAGTACCCGATGGCGGGGCAGACATCACACAAGGTGACGGTGGGTGTTTATGACATGGCAACTGCACGTATTGTCTATCTCGATGCCGGTGACCCAACCGACCGATATTTCACCAACATCGCATGGTCGCCCGACGGCAAGACCGTTTACATGCAGGAGATGAACCGTGGGCAAAACGACATGCGGCTCGTCAGTTATGACGCCACAACCGGCAAGCGCATCGCGCAACTCTATCGCGAGACTGCCGAGAAGTATCTTGAGCCCATGCATCCCATCGTTTTCCTGCCGTGGGATTCCGATAAGTTTATCATGCAGAGCGAGAAAGACGGATATAACCACTTGTACTTGTTTAACAGTAAAGGTGAACAAATCAGACAAATAACCAGTGGCAAGTGGCTGGTGATGGACATGCTTGGTTTTGATGCCGCCAACAAGGCGGTTATCATCGCCTCAAACGAGGCAAGCCCCATACAGCAGAACCTCTATCGCGTTGACGTCGAGACAGGCCGTACCACCCGTATTGACGAAGGCGGACGCGGATGGCACAAGGGCAACCTGAGCGCCAGCGGCCGTTGGATTGTAGATAATTACCAGGAGAACGATGTACCGCGCCGCATTGCCATAGTCAACACCGAGACCGGTGCATCAACACGTTACTTCACAGCCCCTGACCCTTGGAAGGGTTATACCGTGCCTCAGTACCTGTGTGGCACCATCAAGGCCGACGACGGTGTGACTGACCTGTACTACCGCATGGTGCGTCCTGCCGACTTTGACCCTGCAAGGAAATACCCGACTGTGGTCTATGTCTATGGTGGCCCCCATGCCCACAATGTCGATGCCGGGTGGCACTATGCCAGCCGCAGTTGGGAGACCTATATGGCGCAAAAGGGTTATGTGCTCTTCATTCTTGACAACCGTGGCAGCGCCAACCGCGGACGTGACTTTGACCAGGCAACTTTCCACCAGTTGGGCCAGGTTGAGATGCGCGACCAGATGAAGGGTGTCGAGTTCCTGCGTACCCTGGAATATGTCGATACCGCACGACTCGGCGTTCATGGATGGAGCTTTGGCGGTTTTATGACGATCAGCCTGATGACCAATTACCCCGACGTGTTTAAGGTTGGTGTAGCCGGCGGACCTGTGATTGATTGGAAATGGTATGAAGTGATGTATGGCGAGCGCTATATGGGCACTCCCCAGAACAACCCCGAAGGTTATGCAAAGACCAGCCTGCTGTCCAAAGCCAAGGACCTCAAGGGACGTCTGCAGATTATCATTGGCCTCAACGACAACACCGTCGTGCCGCAGCATGCGTTCTCGTTCCTGAAGGCATGCATCGCCAGTGACACCCAACCCGACTTCTATGTATATCCGGGCGAGGAGCACAATATGCGCAAGCATCAGAGCGTCCATCTGCATGAGCGCATCACCCGATACTTCGAGGATTACCTGAAACCGTTGCATTGAATTCGTTTAATAGAATATCTGAAATGAAAAAACTTCTTTGCAGGGCCTTTGGTTTTGACAACTCAAAACATTCGGTCTTGACTGAGACTATTGCCGGAGTCACCACGTTTTTGACAATGGCATACATCCTCGCCGTGAACCCGATGATCTTTGGGGCACTCAAGGATATGGAGGCCGGTGCGTCATTCACAGCGACGGCGTTGGCGGCAATTGTCGCTACGCTGGTGATGGCCTTCTATGCGCGCAAACCGTTTGTGCTGGCTCCGGGCATGGGGCTTAACGCGTTCTTTGTCTATACTGTGTGCCTGGGCATGGGGTATAGCTGGAAGTTCGCGTTGACGGCTGTGTTTATCGAGGGTGTTATCTTTGTGATTCTCACGCTTACCAAGGTCCGTCAGTCCATACTCAACGCCATCCCAATGTCGTTGAAGAACGCCATCGGCGGTGGCATTGGGCTGTTTATTGCCTTTATCGGACTGCAAAATGCAGGCATCGTGGTGGCAAACGATGCTACGATTATCTCGCTGGGTGACATCACCTGCGGCAAGGCGTTGTTGGGCATCATCGGACTGATTGTCACGGGCGTGTTCGTGGCGCGAAATGTCAAGGGAGGCATCCTGCTCGGTATTGCCGTGACATCAGTCATCGGCTTGTTTATCACCGATGCTGCCACCGGCAAGGCCCTGACTCAGTTTAGCGGTTTTGTATCGTCACCGCCGTCAATCAGTGGCGTCTTTTGCCAGTTTGAGTGGAATCATATTCTCACAGTGGACATGCTTGTCGTCGTTGCAACACTGTTGTTCATGGATATGTTTGACACAATGGGTTCTGTCATTGCTGTCGCTCACAAGGCAGGGTACATTAATAAAAAAGGCGATGTCGAGAGCATCGACAAGATTTTCATGGCCGATGCCATCGGTACAGTGGCCGGAGCATGCCTAGGCACATCAACCACCACGACCTATGTCGAGAGCAGTACCGGTGTCGGCGCCGGAGGACGAACCGGTCTAACGGCCTTCACGGCTGCCGTATGCTTTGCCCTGGCATTGTTCCTTGCCCCGCTGTTCCTGTCCATTCCGGGTGCTGCAACCGCTCCCGCTCTGATAATTGTCGGCATGATGATGATGCAACCCATTGTCAACATTGACTGGACCGACCATACCGAGGCATTGCCGGCATTCATCACGATTGTTATGATGCCGTTGGCCTACAGCATCTCTGACGGTCTGCTGCTGGGTGTCATCGCCTATGTCGTCATCAACGCCGTGGCCGGTCGTTTCAGCAAATTGACGCCGACCATGTGGATACTTGCCGTCTTATCGGTCATGAAGTACCTCTTCCTGTGATGACAACTATGATTAATAACCTCAAATCCGCAACTATCCTAAAGACAGCAATCAAAGTCTGATTCAGTGAGCGGATAATGGTCAGATGCAGTAAAAACAATGGAATGACCGCCCAATGCAGCTACCTTCCCCTTACCCCACCATGCGACTTGAGGCAATACGCAGATTCCAACCGGCAGGAAAGTGTCCTCAACCGGATTCCGTCCTGAATGGTCCGGCATAAGCATGGTTCTCCGTGTAGATTTTCAGCACGCGTTGACTTGCAGTCACGATCCATTTGGCTGGCACGGAGATAAACCTGAAGACAAAGGCCTTAATGCGACTCGTTTTCTTGAGTCCGAAAGCCTTGGTGTCAAGCTGGCTCATGATGGTCTTGTAGAAATTGTGTATCAATGCTGTAAGCAGAAGAAAGAC
>JAGHSV010000094.1 GCA_018065665.1 Candidatus Sodaliphilus aphodohippi | reverse complement strand
CGCAGGTGTGAGGGCAGTCAGTGCTTTCTTGTATGAGTCAACTGTTAAGGTAAGTGTAGATAACTTTTGTTTAACATCGCTAATAACTCGCGGTTGCGTTCCTCCAGGGAATGCAACAGTGATAAAAAGTAACAAATATGTGATTATCCTTTTCACAAAAAAAGATTTATGTGTTTATATCAATTTTTACAAAGTCAACAAAACGCTGTACGATATTCATGTACAGCGCTTTGTTGACTATATCCCAATTAGTGGGATTATAAATTTATTTCTTGATGCCCATCACCTCATACTTGTAGTTGATGTCGTCAATGATTGTTTTAACTTTTGTGTTGTTCTCATCGAGTGCAGCAGCTTTTTCCAAATAAGGAAGCGCTTTATCGAAATATGGACGAATCTTATCGGCTAATTGACGGTTGTTGTCATTGGGGTGGTCGGCAATCACCTTTGTGCCTTGAAGATACAATACGCGTCCAGTGTCATAATAACCATTAGCATAGTTGGGATCGGTTTCAACTGCCTTTTGGTAGTAGGGCAGAGCCTCGTCAATACCTTTCTCTAACTCAAGAGTAAATCCTTTGATATCATACAGAGTGGCATTGGTTGGGTCTTTTGCCGTCGCATTGTCAATAAAGTTATGGGCACCTGCATAGTCCTTCTTGTCAAGCATATCCTGAACAAGATTAGCCAAGCACGATGTTTGATATTGCACTACCTGATTCTCGGTGTACCCCAGACTGCGGGCAATTGAGAAGTTGTTGAAAGCATCTGCAAAGTTCTTAACCTGATACTGTGAATAACCTTCGAAGAAACGTACCTGTGCAATTGTTGAATCACCAACTACAGTGTTCGCACGTCCGAATGGAGATGTAATGATGTTGCAATAGTTGTCATAGGCCTGTGCAGCTACTTCCCATTTTTCGGATTGAAGCGCTTCGTTGCCAAGCTGTGCCACATCATTAACGTGACCGGTTAGCAGAGGGATAATGTCTTTTGAAAATTTGGTTTTGATCTTTACATTACCTTCTTTATCCATTTTAAACGAACCGTCCTTGTTTGTCTCTTTTACAGAATCCAAAGGTAGCGCTTTCTGCAGATAATTGAAACCATCCATCAAAGCACTGGACATCACGTTTGCATCATACTCTTTGTTCATTGATTTGAGTGCAAGTAATTGATCATAGAGACCAAAAGATGCCTTTCCTGCATTGAACCAAGCATCTGCAGTTTGTGCAGTTTCGGGATTAGTCAAGGCGGGCTTTATTATGTCCAATGCCTTGGCGAGATCTTCAACTTTAGTCGAGCCTGTCAGTTTGGCAGCCTCTTTCACCACGCTCATTTGTGCCATGGCACTTGTTGCCATCATTGATGCGCAAGCAAGTAAAAGAATTGTTTTTTTCATATCTCAAAAAATTTAAATTAATATTCTTTTTTATTTATTTTCGCTGTTAACTTGAGAGTCATCAACATTATTTTCGATATTGGTCGAATTTTCTGGTGTTACATCAAATGCATGTTCTACACTCAGCTCATCAGTCTCTTCGGGTGCTGTATCAACTTTGCAAACCGATGCAATTTCATCATTTTTACGTTCAAGATTGATTAATCGCACTCCCTGGGTCGCTCTGCCCAT
>JAGHSV010000142.1 GCA_018065665.1 Candidatus Sodaliphilus aphodohippi | reverse complement strand
CTTCGCACTCACTGCAAGCGCACAACTGACAAGTGCCAACCGCGCGCTTGTGCCCCAGCTGAGCAACCTCACTGAGGCCACAACTTCAACAAAATCTAACGTTGCCCTCAACGAGGCAGGTCCCGCCGACATCGCTGGCGAATACATTCTCGGCGCTATTGACGACTCTGACTGCAACACCGCAGTTCCCGTAACCATCACTGTCGGAACAACCGAGGGTACCTACAGCATTGCTGGACTTCTGGGATTTCCCGATGCAGTTAACACCGGTACATACGACCAGGCAACCGGCAAACTCACAATCCCTGCAAATCAGTATATGTACACTGACCCCGAATACAAGGAGGTTACTCTGTGCGCTATGCCCAATGCACAACAATTCTCAAAAACCACCAACATTGTGTTCACATTTGACGCAGAAGGCAACGCCACACTTGACAATTACGGTCTGATTGCAATGATTTTCAACTACATGCCCGGTCAGGCATACAACCTGAACAGCCCCTTCTTTGGTTGCGAGCTGTATCCCGTAAACGGTAAAATCACATCTGACCTCGTTGACAACAACATTAATTACACCAAGACCACTGAGTTCCCCACAAGCACAATCTTTACAGATAACGGCGGTATTGTTTATGGTCTGGACGGTATAACCTACAACCACTTCACCATTGACGAGAACAATGGCGTACACTTTGTACAGGAAGATGTTTACAACTACAGCACTGCTTACAAGAACGCTATCATCGCTGCCGGCGGTCTGACTGCTCAAAATACATGGGGCATTCTCCCTACCGAAGGTCCTGCAGGCACCATTGACAAAGAGGAAGGCATAATTACTATGAATCCTTGGTGCCTCATCCTCGAGAGCGCAAAAACAGCCGGTAGCTTCGGCATCCTCAACGGTAACAAAGCACAGTCAGTCATCACCTTCCCGCCCGTGAAGGAAGATCCCACTGGCATCAGCGATGTTAAGGTTGGCAACACCGTTCCCGCACTCGACTACAGCAAGCCCGTCTTCAACCTCGCAGGTCAGCAGGTTACTATCGACGAGAGCAGCCGCGGATTCTTCATCCAGAACGGTCACAAG
>JAGHSV010000045.1 GCA_018065665.1 Candidatus Sodaliphilus aphodohippi | reverse complement strand
TGTAGGCAGTGACGCCGTCGGGAACCTTGTAGGCACATGTGCTCGAGTAAAATGTCGCATAGTAGCTGCCCTTGTTGCGGTTGTCCTGCTTGGCAGTGACGGTCACGGTCGCTTCCTTGCCGCCGTTGCTGCTGGTGTATTCCAGACTGGCAAGCATATAAACGTATTCATAGGCATAGGCCTCTTCATGCCTGTCAACCTCAAACCTGACAACGTCGCCGGTCTTGAGTCCTGGCAGCGGAATCTCTTTGATACCTCCCAGGAATTTACCGTCAAGCTGGTTAGCCGAATACACGCAGTCGCCGTTGACATAGACAGCGAAGATGAATTTGCCATAGGTGGCACCACCGAGGTCCTTATACCACTTGATGCGGGCATTGTCAACATTGGTGCCAAAGACGGTGAAATCGGCATAACGCTTATCCACATCCTCGGGGTGATACTTGAACCGGGCTGCCCAGTTAAACTGGCTGCCGCCTTGCTCCTCCGACTCGCGAATGAGCACCTCCTGGCTGACGCCGGTGATGGGCGATTCAATCAGTTTTTTGTAAACTATGACTTCGGCGGGATTGAGTTCTTCGGTGAAAATGGCATCGGAATAGAGTTTTCCGGTAGCCTCCTCAATCCAAACGTCCTGAATATAGCCAACAGAGTCGTAGGCGGCTTCGCACTCCTTGTGAAACTCTCCGTCAACAATGCTGAACGTGCCGTCAACAAAGGTAATGTGGTATTTGGGGTTTGCCCCCTCGGGCTGTGACACATGAATTGTGTATTCCCCGACTTCCTCGCCCTCGTCGCGGGTAAAGCAGATGTCCGACAGGTTGTCGTTGGGGGCGAGACTGCCCTGGGTGACGCTCCATGTCCACTGGGGATCCTGTGGACCGCCAACAATCTTCTTCTTGTCCTGAGCGGTCACCGTGATGGGCCTTGCGCCGCGTGTGGCGCTGGTGTACTCAAGGCTGGCGGCAAAAACAACGGGGGAATAGGAGGACTCATACGGACCGTTGTGGAACTCGAATTTCACGACGTCGCCGGTCTTGAGGTCGGGCAGGGGCACAGCAAACACGCCCTCCAGCGGTTTCTCGTAGTTCCAGCCAATCGCTTCGTCAGTCTCCCAGAATAAACCCTGGTTGACCGAATATACGCTGTTGCCGTTCACATAGACGGTGACAGTAAAATGTCCGTTGGACACATCGCCATAATTCTTGTACCACTTGAGGCGGGCGTTGTGCACATCCTCGCCAACAACGGTGAACTCGATGGACTTGTTATGTCGCAAGTCAGTCTCGGCTGCCCAGTTGAATGGCACGTCTTCATAGGTAGCGCTCTCCTTCACAGTGGCGCCGTCGGTCGAGACAGGGTTATAGGCCAACTTGGCATACCTGATTACAACAGCCGGGTTAAGTTCCTGGGTGCCGTCGGGGCGGGCATAGAGTTTGCCGGTCTCGGTGTTCTCCCAGCATTCCTGTACATAGCCGACGGTTGTGTCGGTGGGCTCGCTTTGATCGTGGTGCACCACCTGGGCTTGCACCATTACCATGCAACACAACGCTGCCAACATCATTAAATATTTTTTCATATTGTATTATTATTTTTATAAATCGGTGAAAAATACGTTTAACTTGCAAATTTACAAAAAAATATTGAGAAATGTCCAAAATATCTGAAAATACCAATGGAAACGGTTTGGTGTCTATGGAAATTTTTCAGAAATATCTGCAAATTCGCTTTTTGACAATTCCCCATTATTTGGGGTGAGGCTTCTATAAAAAAAAGCACTCCCGCTCGTGTTTGAGCAGGAGTGCTATATTCTACGTAACGCCCTCACTGATAGCCCTTCCCTTTAGGATTTCTGTCCCCCGGTTAACGGGGGAACCGAAGGGGGGTGGGTTGGGAGAGGCTTCCTATTTATTTCACTACAAACTTTCTACCGTTCATGATGACAATACCCTTGTAGTCATCGCCTACGGGACGGCCCAGGATGTCGTACTTCCTGCCGTCACCCTGGCGGTCATGCTTGAGGTCCTCGACGCCTGTGGGGATGTCCCCTGAACCTTCAAAGCTCAACTGGAACATAGCAATGTCAACAGGGTTCCGGAACTTAAGCAGTGCGGTATTGGCTTCAATCTGACCACCGTTATAGGGGTAGAAACCAATGCCGTCATCGCCAAGCGACAGACCGTAGGTGTTGTTGGGTGCAAATTGAATGAGATTATCGGTTCCGAGCAGTTCATTGTCCATGCCGAACGGTGCCGTGGCATCGGTCTTGGCAATTCCAAACTGAATCTGTGCGGCATCACCATCCTTGAGCATACTTGAAACAGTCTGCGGTTCGGCAGTCACCTGAAGCACAACGGGCTCGCCAGCGGGGATGACGTTGCCCTCAATGGCAGTCAGGCGAAGCAGGTTGCCGTCAACAACACCGGTATAGGCAGTAACGTTATAGGGTATTGCGTATGAGCTCTCGCTGGAGAAATAGGTCGTGTAGTAGTGCTCCGGATCGGCGGGGTCCTGGGTGGCTGTGAGTACAACACCCTCACCGCCACCATTGCTGCTGGTGTAATCCAGACATGAGACAAGCCACAGACCGCTTAGTACCGGGCAGTGAAGCATGGTGACTTCAAACCTGACAACGTCGCCGGTCTTGACGCCGGGCACGGGTATTGAATACAGTCCTACAATGTGGTGGTTCTTGTCCTCACTATATTCATAGACTGATTCTCCGTTGACATAGACCTTGAATTTGTAATCGCCCTCAGGAGAGTCTGCGCTCTTGAACATCTTGATGCGGGCGTTGTCGGCATCACTGCCGTACACCTGATACTCAACATAGCGGGGAGCGTAGTCGTCGGTTCTCCATCTGTAGTCGGTCCTTGAGCTCCAGTAGAACTGCGAGTCCTCATATGGGCCGTCTTCCACGGCATAGAAACCGCCCGAACTGGTGACGGGGTTGTTCTTGAATGGCGAATAGGTCACCACAACGGCTGCATTGAGTTCCTGCTTGCCGTAGCCGTCGGCATAGATTTTGTAGTCGGTCAGGTCTTCCCAGCACTCCTGCGTGAAGCCGCGGGTAGTGTCGGTTGCTGCTGACTGCAGGTGGTGTGCCGAGTTGATGATGGTGAACGTGCCGTCCACTAAGGTGATGTCATAGTCGGGGTTTGCACCCTCAGACTGCGACAGGCTGATGGCGTAGTCGGCGGGTTCCTCGCCCGGTTCACGGTCGATTGTTATGCCGTCCAGTTCATCGTCGGGGAACAACGCGCCGGTAGGGGTCCACGTCAGTTCGGGGTCTGCTGCCTCGACAAAACGGTGCTGGTCGTCGGCAGTGACTGTTAATGGCAGGTGGGGTGCGTCCGACACAGCGTTTCCGGTATATTCCAGACTTGCCAAAACTTCGGGCTGCGAGTAATAGTCATTCTTGGACATGCTAAATTCAAAGGTCACTACGTCGGCAGGCTTGAGT
>JAGHSV010000217.1 GCA_018065665.1 Candidatus Sodaliphilus aphodohippi | reverse complement strand
GCGAATAAACGTTTTTCAGTACCGAGGCATACTCAATGCCCAGTACGTCACTGCTGACGCTGACACGGATGTAGTCGTTGCGCAAGATGCCTGCCAACAGTTTGCCGTTTGACTCGCTGGCACAGGCAACGGTCAGATAAGTAAGGCGTTCCATTGCCACCTCTTCGCTGTGAGACGGGCCAATGACACAGGCATAGTTGGCGGCAGGGACTCCATAGATACGGTTGAAAAAGGCCGAAATCGCAAGGTTCTCGTCGGGGACAATGCCCTTGATTGCCGACACGATGAACTTGTCGCTCAGTTTGTGGTGCAGCGGTTGCAGAGTCGGTTTGAGGTATGGCGACGGGGTGACGAACACCAGAATCTGGTAGTTCTCGACAATCTCGTTGATGTCGGTGCTGAACTCAATCGAGTCTGTATCAAACGATACCGATGTCAGATAGTCGGGATTATGGCCCAAACGACGGAAGTCATCAATCTGCTGCTGGCGGCGCATGTACCACCCTATCTGACCCGTATGCTCCATCACAATCTTAGCCATGGCTGTCGCCCAGCTGCCGCTGCCAATGATGGCAACACCGCCACGCTCGCTCTTGAAAAATCCCTTCTTGCCCAACATACGGCGCACGAAGGACTGTATTGCTCGTTGAGGTTTTTTTGAAAAACTCATATCATCAAATTATTAGTTGGTGAAATCAACGCTCACGCCAACCTGGAAGCGACGCGGGTTGAGCGGATAATGGGGAATCGCGAAGTAGTTGTCACCGCCAAATATCTTGCCGTTGCCGTGGGTATATGCCACAAAGAAGCGCGCCTTCTTCAACTTGAAGTTGGCATAGATGTTCATAAAAGCAAAGTCGCCACACTCGATCTGGTCCTGGGTATGGAATGCCATTGTGGCGGGGCAGTAGGTTGGCGCATAATACTTGGTGTAGTAGTTGCAGTCAACACCAATCTGGGTGTGCAGCACGTGGGCAACGTCAAACAGGAAATACAGGTTACTGTAAACCGAGAATGCGGGCAACGGCAGCACTGCCTTGTCGCTGGTGGTCTGGTAGGTCAACTCGTTGTCCCAATGCAACGCGCGATAGTGCAGACGCTGGTTGAGGGTTGCACTGAGCACATGGATGGCGTCACCGTGCTGCTGAGGCAGGGCCTCGTTGTTGAAATATACATAGTCCTTCAGCGTTTCATAACCGACGTTGATGTTGGTGCCGGTGTGCGGCAGGTTCAACTCACCGCCGACGCGGAATCGCTTGGTCTTGCTAAAGTCGTTGTGCCATACAAAATGGTTGCTGACATAGTTGCGCAACAGGTAGGGAACGGCAAGGTTTTTGAAGTAGCCATAGGCACGCAGGGTGACGCTGTCGCCCATCATCATGAAACGGGTCGAGACGTCGCCGCTGGCATCAATCTCGCCAGCCGCATCGCCAACCACTCCAAACTGTGCAGTAGCGTTATATCGCAACAGGTCACCGTGCTGCTTGGTCAGTTGCCCGCCAACCCACAAACGGTTCTCGGTATGCTTGCGGGGCACGTCACTGACTCCGACGGTATCGGCAGCCTGGGTATAACGCGCTATCTCATGGGTTGCATAAACGGCAAAGCCAAACTTGGCATACTTGTTGAACCCTTCGAGCATTGAAACGCCCAGCGTGTTGCGCAGGTGCCAGTAGCGAGTGGTGTCGGCAGTGCCTACACCCTGATAGCAGTTGGCATAGAAGGACTCGTCCTCGTCATAATTCTTGTTGGTATAGCGGTGACGCGAGTTCTTGTAGTCGGTAGTCCAGATAAAGCTGGTGACAGGCACATAAGTCTTGCCAATAATGGTGTCGGTCACCGAGTCGCGCTGGTAGCGGTAAAACCCGACCTTGTAGCGATGGTTCATGTAGACATGTGACCCGTCAAGGCTGCTCTCACTGGCACTGAGCAGTGTGGGTATGCTCTTGTTGTCGACCCGCGTCTCGCCACCCTGCACGTCGGCAGGATGGGTAATATAGCGGTCGTCAATGATGCCGCCGCTCTCCTTGGTGGTAAAACTGTAATGGTCGTAGTAACCCTGAAACTCATAGCGGTCGCCGGTGTAACTGCCGCCCAAGTTCCACATGAAGTTCTTGTCGGACTGCTGGTCATAGGAACCCTTGGAATAGATATAGTCCAGTCCGGCGCCAATCTGCAGCCGTTTGCCCGCATTGCCGCTGAACTCCAGTGTCGTACGGTCCTGATTGCTATACTTATCTCCACCGGTCACATAGGACAGCAGCGTCATGGGGATGCGGGTGTTGTAGTAGCGATGGTTCACGTTATTGTGAAGCCACGTGCCAATCGCATCTTCAAAAAAGAACTGCCCCGACATCGGACGATTGAAAAAAATCTGGTCCTGCCCTGCAGCGCCATAGTTACCTGTCGTGGCCCACGCATGGCTGCGCAGCGACGGAACGGCAGTGCGGTGATAGTTAAGGAACAGTGTATCAATCGTGGACTCATAACGCAGCCCAAGCGGCTCGGTCACAGTCCAAGCCCGCGACGGTGCCACCGCAACCTTATTCTTGTCCTTTGCAACGGCATCAAGGCCCGCAACCACAACAAGCAGTATCGTGAGTATAAAAATCCTTCGCATCATAACAAACTGCAAAGTTAGTGCAAACCGAGCGAAATTCAAAATGAAAAATGATTTTTCATGCAGTCCAACTTGCAGGTCATGTATTTTTTGAAAAAAATGGGGATGGAATGCGTTGGAATTGAAGATTATTTATTAACTTTGCATTCCGTATTGAAATGCAATTAAAGATGAAATACGGATTCGACAACGAGAAATATCTCAAGATTCAATCAGAGCACATCAAGGAACGCATAGCACAGTTTGGCGACAAGCTGTATATGGAGTTTGGCGGTAAGTTGTTTGACGATCACCATGCTAGCCGTGTGCTGCCGGGATTCCAGCCCGGCAGCAAGCTGCACATGCTCATGCAGCTCAAGAACGACGCCGAGATTGTGATGGTCATCAGCGCCGAGGACCTTGACCGCAACAAGGTGCGCGGCGACCTGGGTATCACCTATGACAAGGACGTACTGCGCCTGCGCAAGGAGTTCATGCAGCGCGGTTTCTATGTCAGCTCGGTGGTAATCACCCACTTCAACGGTCAGGCCAGTGCCATTGCCTATCGCAAGCATCTGGAACGCATCGGCGGCATCAATGTCTATTATCACTACCTGATTGAGGGTTATCCCCACAACGTGGAACTGATTGACTCGGACGAGGGGTTCGGACGCAACGACTATGTCGAGACCACGCGTCCGCTGGTTGTCGTCACCGCACCCGGTCCCGGCAGCGGCAAGATGGCGGTGTGCCTGTCACAGCTGTACAACGAGAACAAGCGCGGCGTCAAGGCCGGCTATGCCAAGTTCGAGACCTTCCCCATCTGGAACATCGCCCTCAAGCACCCCATCAACGTGGCATACGAGGCAGCCACTGCCGACCTCAACGATGTCAACATGATTGACCCGTTCCACCTCGAGGCCTACGGAGTGACCACCGTCAACTACAACCGCGACATCGAGATTTTCCCGGTGCTCAACGCCATCTTTGAAGGTATCTACGGCGAGAGCCCCTACAAGTCGCCCACCGACATGGGAGTGAACATGATTGGGTACTGCATCAGCGACGACGAGGTATGCCGCGAGGCGAGCAAGCAGGAGATAATCAGGCGATACTACCGTGCCCTGTGCGCCATGGCCGAGGGCAAGAATAACGACGACGAGGTCAACAAGATTTCCCTGCTCATGCGTCAAATGAAACTGACAACTGCCGACCGTCGTTGTACGGTTGCCGCCAAGGAACGCCAGGAGCTGGAGGAAGTTCCGTGCGCCGCCATAGAACTTGCCGACGGCACCATCATCACTGCCGGCACGTCGGCACTGATGGGACCGAGCGCTGCGCTCATCCTCAACGCCACCAAATATCTGGCAGGCATCGGGCATGACGTCAAGCTCATTCCGCAGGAGCTCATCGAGCCCATCCAGCGCATGAAGACCTCGTTCCTGCACGGCAACAACCCGCGCCTGCACACCGACGAGGTTCTGGTTGCCCTGGCCGTAGTGAGCCAGCACGACATCAACTGCCGCAAAGCACTTGACAGTCTGCCATTGCTCGACGGATGCCAGGTCCACGCCACCGCAATGCTGGGCGAGGTAGACCGCAAGATATTCAAGAAGTTAGGCTGCGACCTGTCGTACGACCCCGTGCGCAAGTAACGCAACGTCCGCTCAGTATAATAACAAAGAATGCCGCCCCGGCCTGGGCGGCATTCTTTATTTAATGTCAGGGATTGCTATTTTCGTTTCTACCTCTGTTTTACTGGAATCATTTACCCTTACGCATGGCGATTTCCTCGTTGATGTTGCGGCCGTGGCCGAGGAGGATTTTCCAGACGTATGCCTTGATGAAACCTGTCCCGTAGCTGCCCAGCTGCACAAAGCTGGTGACGATTGCCATGAGCGAAATCTTGAGGCTGCGTGTTGATGCCAACGCACTGACCCACAAGAGGATAACGTAGAGTGCAAGCGGAAGGATAGCCCACCAATGCCACACCAGCGACAGGACAATGAGCGTCAGGCAACCCAGCACAAAGACGGCAGGCAGGCAGTGAACCAGTTTCATGCTGTCGGGGTACAACAACTTCAGCGTGATGCGCGACATCCCGAATACGTAGGTCTGACGGGCGAATTTCTTGAGGTCGACGCGACGTTTGTGATAGACGAACGCCTCGCGGATGAGACCGATAGAAAATCCTGCCTTGCGGATGCGAGTGCTCATGTCGATGTCCTCGCTGAACATCTCCCTGAAGCCGCCCACGGTTTCCCACACCTTGCGCGAATATCCCATGTTGAACGACCGCGGCACGAACTTCTCGAGCTGCACCTTGCCGCCCCTGATGCCGCCGGTGGTCAGGAATGCCGTCATCGAGAAGTTGATGGCCTTCTGGACGTCGGTGAAGTCATCGCTCGCGGCGTCGGGACCGCCAAAACAGTCAAGCGGGTTCGCCTCGAGAGCGGCCGACAATGTGGCAAAATACTGCGGCGGAATGACGCAATCGCTGTCAAAGAAGATGAAATAGTCGCCACGGGCACGCTCAATGCCGTGGTTGCGCGCAATGCTGCGCCCCTCGTTGTCCTTGAAGTGATATTGAACGTCAAGGCGGTTCTTGAATGTCTCAACAACCTCGCCACAGGGCTGTGTCGAACCGTCCTCAACAATTATCACCTCAAAGTCGCGGCACGTTTGCGCCGCCAGACTCTCGAGCAGATCCCGCACCTCGTCGATGCGGTTATAAACGGGAACAATTACGCTGAAAAACATAGTCTTTTCATTTTTATACCGCAAAGTTAACAAACACACACCACTTGACAAAATAAATGGACAAGAAAAGGGCGCCAGCGTGCCAATGGCATTGCTACTTATTTGATTTTTACCGAAAATAGATTTTATATCAAAATATTTTTGTAAATTTGCAAGATTATAAAAACATTTTGCATAACCAACAATTCATAGATATGAAAAAACTGATATTGTTCTTTGCAGCCCTGTGCTGCATGACCCTGGCGCATGCCGATGTCATCTGGAGAACTAGTTGCAAACCCACCAGCACCCAGCGCGGATTTACCATAGGATGCTATGAGGATACCGCGACCGGCAAAATTTATACAAATAAATCGTGCGATTATGAGCGCAACGCTGCCGAGGTGGTGTGGTACTCCAAGCTGAAGACCTGCCCCGTCAGCGATGACGGCGGCCGTGAAGTCAAGGAGGCTGATGTGCACATGGGCTTTCCGTTCTTCTGGGCAGCCGATAACAGCATGGGACGATATGACCAAGGGACAAAATCCGTCGAGTTCAAGGCGTCAGACAGCGGCATTGCCAACGCCCGACTCAAGTGGTATGCTAACGGCATTGTTGCCATTGGCCACAACATCAAAATAGCCGTCAAGGTCAACGGCACGTTGGTCGATGAGTATTACTGCAGGAATAATAAGATGGATGCGTTGGAGATGGTTAATTCGGTGCCACTGGTGGGCCTCAAGGCTGGCGATGTGGTGACGTTTGAAACAATCAAGGACGCAAACGACAATGAATCCTATGCAACAATTGCAGCCAGTCTGGAATATACCGGGACCGATGTGTCTGACGGGCCGCACCTGCCCATAACGGTTGCTGCCGATGACCAGCGCAGGATGGTCGATGCGGCTGACCCCGAATTGACCTGGCAATTAACCGGTGCGTTATTCCCCGGCGATAATCTTGCCAACATAACCATCAACCGCGAGACTGGCGAAGCCTCGGGGACATACGCCATAGTCGTCTCACAGTCACAAGGAGCCAACCCCGACTATGACATCAACTTTGTTCCCAGCACATTCACCATCGTCAACTCGGCCCACCGCATGCCTGCAACAGCGACATTCCGCACCCGCGGGTTCTCGCAGGAGTGCTGGGAGGACCTGACCAACGGCAAACTCTATGCCGACGGTTACTTCAAGCAGGAGCTCAACCCAGGGTTAGTAATCAGTTACGCTAAACTCCTGGACAACCCCATCACCGAGCTGAATGGTTTCAGACTTAGCGACACGTTTGCCTTTAACGGGGCAACGTTTGACTGGGGGCCGCAGTCCATGGTCGTGTTTTATCCCTCGGACCCCAGCGATCCGCATTACACCGGCCCTGAGGACATCCAGCGACATGTTGACTTCACGGTACTTGGCACCAATGTTGCCGACGCACGCGTGAAGTGGTACAAGGGTCTGACCGACAGATGGGGAGGTCCGTTGTATGTCAACATATATGTCAACGGCGAGAAGGTCTATTCACAGAGGCATGCAAATGGGCTCGTGCTTGAAGATGTTTACACACACTCATTGCCCGACCTGAAGACGGGCGATGTTGTCAGGTTCGAGGTGTATGTGGTGGATAGCGACTACCCCAGCGTCACAATGAATTTTGCCGCCTGCCTGGAATACACCAGCAGCAACGGCGGCAAGGAAGCGACCGTGGACGTCACTGCCAAGCAGGACAACCGCAACAAGGGCAGCTACTATGCGACATTTTACTCGAGCACATGTGCCTACAAGGTTCCCGACGGCGTCACTGCCTACA
>JAGHSV010000127.1 GCA_018065665.1 Candidatus Sodaliphilus aphodohippi | reverse complement strand
GACAGAGTCGGTGGTGACTGAGTCCTCTCCCTCAATGGTATAAAGGACTTCGTGTTTTTGTCCTACCATCGAACTGTCAATGACGACAACGGGCAGCGACTCGCCCATCACTTGCAAGTCTTCGTCGCCCGATGTGCTGTTACATGAAATCATCGCGGAGGCGAGCAGACCGCCAATGGTTGCCGCAGCCGCATGGCGCAGGGTGCAAGAACCGCCTTTCTTCTTGTCAATCTCGCTCTGGAGGTACTGCAGTTCGGCCTCGCACTTGGGGCATGTGCCCGGACACTCGCCCTCGAAGTTGCACTCGGCTGGTGCATAGGTGATGCCGTTCTCCTGGGCAATGTGCTTGCGCAGTTCCTTTAGGATTTCACATTTGCGGCGTCCGTTTGTTTCCATAATGACCACTGTTTTTGAGGGTTGAACAAAAAACGGTATGACTACCAACGGCAAAGGTACAAAAAAAAACGATATCGACGACAAAAACGAACGTAAATATAAAAACCGTGTGATACAGTGTCCGTTATTGTCCGAAACCGTTTTTCTTTTTCGGGGGGGGTGGGCTTGGTTATTGTACCGAGCGTATCTGGCGCTGCAGTTCGAACGGATGCTTTACATAGTGCATCACGATTTCGCCGGCACCGATGCCTGCCAGATAGACGCGTCCGTACCCGAAGATGCGCCCCATCAGCGTCTCCTTGACGTCGATAGTCTCAATTTTGCCGATTACCATCTCGTGGGTGGTGCGGCGCAGCAGTCCGTGACGGTAGTAGAAACGCCGGTCGCTCAGGAAGATGGTCGTCGTGCAGTTGCGAATCAGTTTTGCCAGATTCAGGTAGGCAACCCAGTGCAGTCGGGGCCGATATGCCACTTTCTCGCCAGTGGCCAGCACTTTGTTGATGTCCATTGTGATTTATTTTTTGTTTTTCTTCTTCTTTTTGTCTTTCTTGTCTTTCTTGAAAACGGCGTAGTTATCAACGTCTTTTCGCGGTTTACGGTCCTTGCGGGCTTTCTTCTCGGGCTTACCCTCCTTGTCGCGTTGTTCACGCTCGGCACGGCGTCGCTCGGCGCGGTTCTTCTTGACTTCGGCGCGCTGTTCCTTGCTCTCGGCGCTGGTCTGTCCGGCATAGTCCTTGCCCTCGACGGCAATCTCGAGATACAGGCGTTTGCCATAGAAGTCGGCATGCTTCAGCGCGCTCACAACCCGGTGGGCCTCGCCCTGGGCGACGTCAAACAGCGAGTAGTGGCTCAGCAGGTCAATGCGGCCCAACCCGATTTTCTGCCCCTTGGTGTTGGCGTTGATCAGGCGGATGAGGTCCTGTGCGAAGAATCCGTCGGCCTTGCCGGCATTGATGAACACGCGTTCATATCCTTCCTCGGCCTGGCGCGAGTCTTTCTCCTCGAGGGTGCGTTTGCGCTGGTCGGGTTTCTTTTTCTTCTCCTTTTTCTCCTTCTCAGGCACGTAGTCAAGCACCGGTGCCTTCTCGTAGTACTCCAGCAGTCGGTTGAACTCCAGCGACAGCAGGCGTTTCAGCAGGTCCTCGCCGCTGAGCCACGACAGTTTGCTCACGATTGAGGGCAAGTAGGCCGCAATGTCCTGTTCGCGCACCTCGACCTTCTCGAGTTTGTCGGCAAGGGTGAACAGTTGCTTCTCGATAATCTCCTCGGCCTTGGGCACCTCGCAGCGCTCAAAGGTCTTGCCGATATGCTTCTCGATGGCTTTCAGCTTGCTGCGTTCGCGGCTGTGGATGATGGCGATTGACGTTCCAGTCTTTCCGGCACGCCCGGTGCGTCCGCTGCGGTGGTTATAGATATCGTTGTCGTCGGGGAGGCTGTAGCTGATGATGTGCGTCAGGTCATCGACGTCAAGTCCTCGTGCCGCCACGTCGGTGGCAACGAGCAACTGCAGGTTGCGGTCGCGGAACTTCTTCATCACCGAGTCACGCTGGGCCTGGGTCAGGTCGCCGTGCAGCGCGTCGGCATTGTATCCGTCCTGGATTAACCACTCGGCTATGTCCTTGGCAGTGGCGCGGGTGCGGCAGAAGACGATGCCGTAAATGCGTGGACGCGCATCTACAATACGCTTGAGCGCCAGGTACTTGTCGGCGGCGTTGACCATATAGTAGATATGACGCACGTTGCTTGAACTCTCGTTGCGGCTGCCAACGACATACTCGGTCGGGTCATGCATATAGTTTGCCGCCAACTGCGCTATCTCGTTGGGCATGGTTGCCGAGAACATCAGCATCTTGCGCTGTTCGGGCACGTGCGACAGAATCTCGTTGATGTCATCGATAAATCCCATGTTCAGCATCTCGTCGGCCTCGTCGAGGATGACGGTGCCCACGTTGGCAAGGTCGATTTTCTTGCGCTTGATGAGGTCGAGCAGACGCCCCGGTGTGGCGACTACAATCTGCACGCCGCCTTTCAGCGCCTTGATTTGGGTCTCGATGCTCGAACCGCCATAGACGGCAAGGATTTTCACGCCGTCCAGATACTTGGAGTAGTCGGTCAGGTCGCTTGCTGTCTGCAGGCACAACTCGCGCGTGGGGTCAAGTATAAGCGCCTGGGTGGCAGTACTTGACGCGTCAAGACGTTGCAGCGTTGGCAGACCGAATGCCGCTGTTTTTCCCGTACCCGTCTGCGCCAGTGCAACGACGTCGCCGTCCTGGCTGAGCAAGTGCGGTATTACCTTTTCCTGAACCGGCATCGGGGCTTCATAACCGAGCTCCTCGATTGCCCTGAGCAGGTCTTCTCTAACTCCTAATTCCTGAAATGTCATATATCGTGTTTTAATAAAAGGCGGAGACCCCGCCACCAATTGCGGTGCAAAGGTACTACAAACCACTCACATGACCAAATTTTTGCACGCCCGCGACCCCGCCTCCACCTTGCAATGCCACTATGATGGAAACGAGATAGCAGTTCCCGGCTACACCGGTCCTCAATATATTAACAACAAAATATTTAATCCCACAAGAGTGAAAGCATGGAGTCAAATTGCTCCATGATTGAAAAAATCCCTCCAAAAGGTGTGAGTTTCTCAGATTTTATTTGTACCTTTGCCATGTCTTGTTACGATTTTTGCTTGTTTTTATATCGCAGCACTAAGATAAGTGAAAAATATGACATGACAAAATCCTGAGCAACTTTTTGTTGCCCAGGAACTTATAAATAAAGTTAAATTAAAGTGTTGCGGAATTTAGGTTTAATTCAAAAATACAGTTTTTATGAAGAAATTTCTTTTATTCGCGTTGCTTGTTTTGCCGCTGGCTTTCATGTCTTGCGGAAGCGATAACGAGCCAAACTATCCCGACCAGACTTTGGTTGTAGGTGACACTTACAGAATTCCAGGCGGTGAAACTGGGTGGACTTCGGACAACGATCTTGTAGCCAGTGTTAGTGGGTCAACAGTAACGGCTGAACTTGTTGGTGAAACCGTTATTCGTAACGGCAGTAAGTCGTTCAAGGTTACCGTGACAAGCAAAAGCAAGCTTTTCAAGGAACCATACATGAGGTTCGGTGCATCAAAATCGACGGTCAAAAGTGTGATGTCTAGTTATACTTTGTCAAAAGAGACTACAGAAACATTATTGTATAATGGTACATATCCCGTCAGCTATTATCTGTATGGTTTCAAAAACGAGGCAATGAATTTATCTTCGCTCGTTATTCCTGTAACATCGGTCACAGCTGAAAATTTAGTTGATTTCCTTAAGGAACGCTACCTTTATGTAACAAGCAATGAGGCAGAACATTATTTCGGTTTTATTTCTCCTGACATGAAGACTCTTGTTGTCCTGAATATTAGTACGTTCAATTCTCAAGTGGTATATATGATTTCTTATGGCGAATACACAGGTTCAAGTTCAGTTCCTGCACAGGTTATGAAAATTGCCAAGAAGCACATTACTCCTGAGGCATCTAATAATATGTCGACAATAAATAGTGAATACTCACGTTTGCTTGACATTATGCCAGAAATGAAGATTGAATCTAACACCCTTGTCAAATAAGCATTATGTAGAAATTATTTCTTATTTTGGCTATGTGTATTGTCGGAATCGCAGCCAACGCTCAAACGAGTGACCAACCCGACAAAGTAAAAGTGTATTGTGAAGTGATGTGCGTACAATACAACCTTTTCAAACAGGATGTGAACGCACTCGTTGACTTTGGTATCGCCGAACAAGGCAAATATGCCAATGGCTGGATTTACAACAGCAGTAACGACAAGAAGTATTCCTTTGCTTCACCAATGGCAGTGTTCGCCTATATGGCAAAACAAGGATGGGAATATAAGGATGCTATTATTGTAACAGAAGGTGGAAAATCTAATGTCTGGCATTTCTTCCTCACAAAAGAATTACCAACCAACTACACTCCAAATGATGTGATTGGTGATATTGATTACCTAAATTCCGCAACACTTTAATTTAACTTTATTTATAAAATCCTGAGCAACAAAAAGTTGCCCAGGATTTTGTCATGTCAGATTTTTCACTTATCTTAGTACTGCGAAACAAAAAAGATTAAAAATCTGCATTGACATGGCAAAAGTACAAATAAAATCTGAGAAACTCATACCTTTTGGAGGTATTTTTACACCATCAAAACACCGTCCCTTTGATGGTGTTCAACTTTTTGTACATCTTTTTATTGACTTTTTAATTCCGCCAACGGGTCAATTGTTATTATTTCAATACCTTCCAAACACCTTTATTGGATTTTGCCTTCTTTTGTTATGTAACCCTCTTTCCTGAGGAAATTAAGTTCACGTTCCATGGTTCGGGCACTAACACCCAAAGTAGCCGCCAAAGCAGCCGCCAAAGTCTTGACTGTTACATTTCCATTAACCTTGATGGTATCACAGATAATACATTGTCGCTCAGTCAGTTTATTCCCGACAGAGTTCCCGCCATTTTGACTACCCATATCCTTGCTTCTCCAGAAAGTAACGGTCACATCATGCGCTGTTGCAGTCCATTCGGGTTCTGGAACACCATATTCCTTGCAGATTTGCACAATACGTTCTACACCTGTTCCCCAACGTTCGAGATAAGCCGTGAGGTAAAGAACCTGTGCTATTGACTTGTTGCGTGGATAGGATTTATGTGGTTCCTTTATCTTTTCCACAGGAATCTCGGGGGGGGAGACTGCCAGGATTGCTGATCTCCACACAATCATCATAGATGGCAAGCGTGACGTTGGCAAGCGTTCTCTCTATCTGGCGATAACAAAGGGCGTTAATTAATGCTTCACGCATGGCTTCAACAGGCAGTTCCAACTTCTCTTCACGAACCAATCCTACCACCTTGCCACCAATCTTCAAATTGTTCATAAGGAACGTGATACCAGCATCCAGCATATTGAAAAGATTGCCCTTTGCAAACTTGCTATCCAGGAAGATACTCTTTGTGGTACCACGGAAACAAGCCATGGCAAGCTCTATTTGGGGGTACTCATTAAACTTGTGAGCAAAGAGAGCAGCCGCAGCATTGATGAGTTTGCCACCCTTCAGCTAAGTTGCGATGTTCACAACAGAGTGCTCAATTATATATTTGAGAGTCCTACCATTGAGGCGAAATTTATCACATAACTCTTGTGCCGTATCAAACACAAAAATATAATCGGGGGCGTAGTCTGGCGAATCGATTGACTTTACTTTTTGGAATATATATTTGCCATCCCAATCTGGCCAGAATCCCGTCCTTGTCGAGCGAGCGTTTGGCTTGCGACAATATAGGAGCAATACTTATTGAGCAGGTTTGACAGAGGGAGGTCTCCCTTCTGGTATCTCTCTGCATCAAGCTTCAGAATCCTTTCGTTTACAGGCTTCTTGCCTTTAAACAAAGCCTTGAGATATTGAACACCGTTCTCTTCGATAATGTTCACCTCTGTGAAGAACTGTGTGAGGTCTTCGGCATCATAGACGATGGAATAACTTGGTCGCTTTGCGCCAGGGATGTCCTCCACCAAGATGTTCTTGTCCAATAGGTCCTGGATGTCACGTATGGCTGTGTCCTTGGAGCACTTTGCCAATGTAGCCCATGTGTTTGACGTTATCTTTGACTCATAACCATCGAGGAAGAGATTGAGCATCTGTGTCTGTCGTTCGGTCATCGGTACGGACGATGCCTTCTGCCAGAAGAAGCT
>JAGHSV010000117.1 GCA_018065665.1 Candidatus Sodaliphilus aphodohippi | reverse complement strand
ATATGAAAGGAGGGCAAAGGTAAGCAAAACGGTATCTGAAAGGGCGTCCACTATGAGAGAATGCCCCAACTACAAACTCGACATAACCTCGGCACAATTATTACTGATTCGTTCAAGGAACACTGATAATATTAGCCGTAAGGTCCGTGATGAACTTATGCCTAAAATAATGGACATGCCACAGGACCTATTGTCTAAAATCAAAGGGAAAGACGCGACATTTGACATGGCTGATATAGAGGCAAACCCCGAATGGAGCGAAATGCTCAACAAAAGCGGTTTTATCGATAAGATGGAAGAGCTAAATGAACTGCAACAGAACGGAAGCGATGTATTCATCTCGACATTTGCCAGGTTAAAGTCGTTCCCGTTTTTCCAAACTTTATCCAACTGGTTTTTACCCTATCACACCGACCATTCATTAGTCATGAGCACGTTTGACCCTCAAGACATTGGCATTGGCAGGACAGTTCTTGATGCACCATTCCTTTGTAATAGCGACAAATACTCGTTCTGTCTTTCAATATCATCATTGCCCTATAGCCAACGGCAAATGATGATGGGACAAATATCAGAAAACAACAAGGACTACGCCGAACAGGAAATGGAAGATTGCGAATCAAACAAGAAACGTGAACAAATCATCAATCGTCATGTCCAGGATCTGTACAGATTCTTCAAGTTATTCTCAAGACGTCGTGAATTTGCAAATGCATTTGATTTGGATATGGATTTCTGTAACATTCCATTCCTTGGTAATGACATAAGCAATTATGACACAATGACATCAATTGCCAACTTCTATCTTAAAAATGAATTTTATGACGATGCCATAAAATATTTCAAAAACATATTAAACAGCAATAACCCAAACACCTCTCAAATATATCAAAAGATTGCTTACGCTTATCATAATTCAGGAAATATAAAAGCGGCGTTGCAATACTATAAAAAATATGAATTGACACAAGAAAACGATGCATGGACGACAAAACAGATAGCCTCTTGCTATCGTAGCCTGAAACAATATGATAAAGCCACCAAGTACTACAAAACGGCTTGTGATTTAAACCCAGGGTCTGTGTCAAACGTACTCAACCTCGGCCACTGTTACCTTGAAAAAGGAAACATCGAAGAAGCACTGAATGAATATTTCAAAGCCGACTTTATGGAAGACCCTAAGCACAAATCATGGAGACCTATTGCTTGGTGCTCATTCCTGACAGGTAATGACGAAAGGGCGCTAAAATATTATGACAAAATTATCGACCTGAACAAACAATCGGCACAAGATTTTCTTAATCGGGGCCATGTTTTGCTATGCAGCGGAAAAATAACCGATGCTATTGAGAGTTATCGCCAAGCGCTGGCACTCGGGCAAGATGCGACCGCATTCAGAGCATCACTACTCAACGACACACCTCAACTTTCGGCAAGAGGTATCAACCCCAACGATATACCACTCCTGGCTGATGTGATTTGCAAACAATAACAAACATAATAATTTACAAGAATGGAAAATACTCTAATCAAGGGATTCAACTCTAAATATATCCCATTTGACAAAATAACCAATGACGATTATGAACCGGCAATCAAACATGCAATTGAATTACATGACAAAGAAGTTGCCCAAATTGCAAATAATCCTGAAAAACCAACATTTGAGAACACAATATTAGCTCTCGAGCGAAGTGGAGAAATGCTATCACGTGTGCTTGGCATTTTTTATCCAATGCTCTCGGCATGCCTTGACGATGAATTAATGACCATTTCAAACAAAATGGCTCCCCTATTGTCGGAACATGCCAACAACGTCACATTAAATGAACTACTATGGTCACGCATTAAAACCGTAAAAGAAAATTTTAATGCAGAACAATATGATAGCGAAGACCAAATGCTTCTTCAGGTAACGTTTGATTCATTCGTTAGGAGTGGTGCGTCACTACAAGGTCCCAAACGTGAAGAATACAGGTCTCTTACACTTCACCTAACCGAATCAACACTCAAGTTTGAACAGAATCTTTTGAAAGAGACTAATGCTTACAAGCTATGGCTTACCAATGATGATATAGACGGGTTGCCCGAGAGCGCACTTGAAGCTGCCAAATTGGCAGCAAAAGAAAATGGGAACACAAGTGAATATCTGATCACACTTCATGCCCCAAGTTACATGCCGTTTATGAAATTCTCTAAAAGGGAGGATTTAAGAGAGAAATTATATATGGCGTATAACAGCCGTTGCACCAAAGGGGAATTCAGCAATATGGATTTGATTAGGGATATTGCAAATACCAGGTTAAGAATTGTCAAGTTGCTGGGTTACGAGAATTTTGCCCAATATAGATTAATAAAATCAATGGCCCAAAGTCCAGACAACGTACTCAATCTGCTTGACACACTTTACGAAGCATATCGTCCGGCACAAAACTCCGAAATGAAAAAACTGCAAGAGTTTGCAACGCGGTATGAAGGCCATGCTATAGAAATCAAACCCTGGAATTACGCTTATTATTCAAATCTTGAACGGGAGGAAAAATTCAATTTCAAAGATGAAATCTTACGCCCATACTTTGATTTGAATCACGTAATTGAAGGTGTATTTGGACTTGCCACAAGACTTTATGGATTACAGTTTAAGGAAAATCAAGATGCTCCCGTCTTTCATAAAGATGTAAAAGTTTTTGACGTTATCGATGAGGATGGGAAAGAAATTGGAACACTATATACAGATTTCTTCCCACGTAGCACCAAACAAGGTGGTGCATGGATGACAAACTTTGTTGAACAAAGGCATGATTACACTGGCCGAGATATAAGGCCTGTTGTTTCTTTAACAATGAATTTCACCAAACCAACCACAACAAAGCCTTCGTTACTCACTTATCGAGAAGTAAATACTTTTTTGCATGAATTTGGCCACGGCTTGCACAGCCTTCTCTCAAAATGCAAATATGAATCGTTATCTGGAACCAATGTTTTCAGAGACTTCGTTGAAATGCCCTCACAATTCAATGAAAACTTTTTAACCGAACGAGAATTCCTGGATAGTTTTGCCTATCATTACCAAACATCCGAACCGATCCCCGAAGATATTATCACTAAAGTCATAAATTCGCAGCAATACGGTGCCGGATACTCATGCTTACGCCAATTGTCTTTCGGATACTTAGATATGGCATGGCACATGATAACAGAGGAGATGGATGGTGACGTTATAGAGTTTGAAAACAAGTCACAAGAGAAATCGCGTATATTCGAGAGCGTTCCCGGTTGCTTATTGTCTCCACAATTCAGCCATATATTTGCTGGTGGATATGCATCAGGATATTATGGATATAAATGGGCCGAGGTACTTGATGCTGATGCATTTGGAAAATTCAAGGAAGATGGAATTTTCAATAAAGAAACCGCAAAATCATTAGTATCAAACATCCTTTCACAAGGCGGGAAAGAACACCCAATGACACTTTACAAGCGCTTTAGAAGAAGGGAGCCCCAAATTGATGCTTTGTTGGCACGAGATGGAATTAAATCAAAAGATAATTAACGCAATAGATTTTTTATTGCAAAGCAGCACTATATTAGGAACTTTTTATGTAAATTTGTAGTGATTTTTAACAAACTTGATTCAAGTTGGTTAATATCAGGGTTCCAATTCATTGTATAACAATAGTTTTGCCACAGAAACAAACGATGCAGAATAATACTGACAAACAAATTTCACTTGATTCTCGCTATCTGAGAATGGCCCAAATATGGGCAGAAAATTCATATTGCAAACGAAGACAAGTTGGTGCGATTATTGTTAAAGACAAGATGATAATCAGTGATGGCTACAACGGAACACCTGTCGGCTTTGAAAACATCTGCGAAGATGACAACGATCATACCAAACCATACGTTCTCCACGCCGAAGCCAATGCTATTACAAAAGTTGCCCAAAGCAACAACAGCAGTTCTGGAGCAACATTATATGTTACAACATCTCCATGTATTGAATGTTCCAAACTTATAATCCAATCCGGTATTAAACGAGTCGTATTTGGAGAATATTATCGCATCACTGATGGTGTAGAGTTGTTAAAACGCGCCGGTATAGAATGCGTCCAGTTAAAAACTATCGGTGATAATGTTGAAATGGTAATTATATAAGAGTATAATCTATTGGAATAAATGTCCTCTAAGTCTAATATACGTCCTTCATTCCTGTGGCTGCCACTTGTAATTGCGATTGCAGTAATTGTTGGTATTTGCATCGGCAACAGATTTACCAGTCGCAACTATGCGGCCGATAACGACCGTAAGTTGAATAACATCCTGAATCTCATTGCCGATAACTATATTGATACAATCAATCTGGAAGATTTGATTGAGATGTCGATACCACAAATACTCAGTAATCTTGACCCGCACACAACATACTTCTCTGCCGAAGAAATCAAAGCAGCAAACGAAGAGCTGAATGGCAGTTTCTGCGGCATAGGCATTTCATTCATGATAATGAACGATACTGCAAGTGTTATTGAAATCATACCTGGTGGCCCAGCCGAGAAAGTAGGCATACTGGCAGGCGACAGGATAGTGGCAGTCAACGACACCGCTTTTGTTGGTCCCAAAGTCAACAACAATGAAGTAATGCTGAAATTAAGGGGTAACAGAGGAACTAAGGTTAAATTGGGAATCAAACGTAACAACTCTGACAAGATTCTTAATTTTACTGTCGAAAGAGGTGATATACCTATGAAATCTGTAGATGCCTCATATATGCTTGACAAAACCACTGGTTACATTAAGGTCAACCAATTTGGCAAAACAACATATGATGAATTCCTTACCGCTTTAACCAAACTAAAAGGCGAAGGAGCAAAACGTTATATGATTGACCTGAGGGGTAACGGCGGCGGCTATATGGAAATGGCGATATTAATGGCTAATGAATTCCTCGCCGATAACCAAATGATAGTATATACCAAGGGGCGAGACAAGCGCAATGATTCTCAATGGTGGAGCGACGGCAATGGTCAATTCCAAAACGAGGAAGTTATTGTATTGATGGATGAGTTCTCGGCCAGTGCAAGTGAAATATTTGCAGGTGCTCTTCAAGACAACGATCGCGGGTTGATAGTCGGCAACAGGTCGTTTGGCAAAGGATTAGTGCAAAACCAGATGATGCTCCCCGATCAAAGTGCAATCCGCTTAACCATTGCACGATACTACACGCCATCGGGACGCTGTATTCAAAAGGAATATAAAGGCGGTGTGAACTATGAGCAAGAGATAGTTGACCGATATAAGAGTGGAGAACTCTATTCGCAGGATAGTATCAAAGTGGATAAAAATCAAATCTTCACAACCACCCATGGACGCTCGGTATACGGCGGTGGTGGCATTGTACCAGATATTTTTGTCCCTCGAGACACGACTGGCATCTCACATTACTATATCGAAGTAGCCAATGCAGGCTTACTGCAACAATTTGCATTTAAGTATGTTGACATCAACCGAAACACTTTAATGCAAATGTCTGACTACAAACAACTACTAAGGATGATGCCAACAGATGACGCTCTGTTAAATGATTTCGTTGAATATGCCACACAAAATGGAGTTCCAGCAAGATGGTATTACATAAATCAATCACGAAGTCTAATTGTCAATTACTTGAAAGCACTGATTGCTCGTGATAAATTTGGCAATGATGCATTTTACCCAATCATTAACCGGAGCGATAACGCGGTTCAATTGGCAATGCATGCATTCAGCAAACACAAGGCATTATTCCCGATTAGGGGAAAATAACGCATCACAATATTACAGTAAAAGGGGCAATTTGAATTGTCCCTTTTTAATGATTATTAATCACACAATAGTTATACCTTTTGATTCACCTGATACTCAAATCCCATATCTTTAATAGTTGTAATCACATGTTTATTTATCGGGAGTTTGTATTTTGACTTCAAAAGCACACTGCGCCCTGTATCGGTCTCCTTGACACGGAAATACAACTCGCAGCGGTTTTCGGTAGAATCAGTTATTAATGTATTAAATATATGACACATTGAAAGTTCATTGTCATTAACAGTAATGACAATGTTATCAATCATTTTGCCTTGCATTTCAGATAACAAACTAATTGACTTTATTTTTAAATAAACTTTGTCATTATATTTACTTTTACTATTCACTCCCCTAACTACTATAGCGAGACCTTCTTTCCCAAAATTCCTATATTCAACAAAGTCTCTATCAAACAGTCTTAGTTCATAAGAACCGCTATAGTCTTCAATCTTAAGGATCCCGAATTGCCCCCCTCTCATGCTGACCTTTTCTTCAAAACCCGTAACAAAACCGCCAAAAACAAGTTCTTCGTCCACAATATCCCCCATGTATCGAATATCGGCCAACATCGTATTGAATCCGAAATTGACTTCAATAAAATACGGGTCAAGCGGATGTGCAGATAAATATTGCCCCACATATTCACGTTCTTTGTTGAGCAATTCAAGTGGTGGCCATGGTTGGGCGGCGGGGACCTCGGGTTTTGCAATCTCGATGGGTTCAATGTCACCAAACAACGAATTTTGCATACTTTCAGATCCGGTCTGATAGCGCTGGCCATATTTTGTCAACACTTCACTAAATGTTTCGCCTTTCAGGTTGGGCTCAAAGAAATCTTCACGTTTAATTCCTTCAAAGCTATCAAATGCCCCAGCGCATGCAAATGCTTCAATAGCCTTTCTGTTGCATGACGATAAGTTAACACGCTCAACAAAGTCATAGATATCTTTGAAATTGCCATGTGCATTTCGTTCTGAAATAACCACCTCAACTGCAGTTTCACCAACACCTTTAATTGCACCGAGTCCAAAGCGGATATTCCCGTCTTTTGTAGCACTGAAAGACTTATAACTCTCGTTTATATCAGGAACCATAACCTTGATGCCCATAGCATGACATTCATCGGTAAATTTCGAGAGTTTATCCAATGCGTCAGTACGACTCATTACGGCAGCCATATATTCACTGGGATAATTAGCCTTCAAATATGCAGTCTGATAAGCCACCCAACTATAGCAAGTCGCATGAGATTTATTAAAGGCATAAGAAGCGAATTTTTTCCAGTCCTCCCATATTTTATGAAGAGTTTCGCGGTCATAGCCATTTTTTTCTCCTCCTTCATAAAATAGTCCTTCGAGGTGATTCATCTTCTCAATTTGTTTCTTACCCATAGCCTTACGCAGTGTGTCACTTTGGCCTCGAGTAAATCCTGCCAACTGCCTTGAGAGCAACATCACCTGCTCCTGATACACTGTAATTCCGTAGGTATCTTTCAGATATTTCTCCATACACGGAATATCATACTCAATTGGTTCATCACCTTTTTTTCGCGCAATAAACTGAGGAATATAATCCATTGGCCCTGGTCTATACAAAGCATTCATCGCAATCAAATCCTCAAATGTACTGGGTTGCAACTGAATCAGGTATTTTTGCATACCAGGCGACTCAAACTGGAATGTTCCCGTTGTTCTTCCCTCACAATATAATTGATAGGTTTTGGGATCATCAATCGGAATCTTCTCTATGTCTATTTCAATTCCCCTCGTATTTTTAATATTTTCTATAGCGTCACTAATAATTGAGAGTGTTTTAAGACCAAGGAAGTCCATCTTAATCAATCCAGTGGATTCAATAACACTGCCCTCATACTGGGTTACAATAATTTTTCCTTCCTTATCTGTCACAGTACTAACAGGCACCCAGTCAGAAATAGGGTCATGGCCAATAATGACACCACAAGCATGAACACCGGTATTTCTGATTGTACCTTCAAGTTGCTCAGCAAATTTGATAGTATCTACAACCAATGGGTCCTGGTTCTCCTTTTCACGAGCGAAATCAGGGAAACATTTTAAGCAATTCTGAATTGTAACCTTATACTTCTTGCCTGGTTCTTTCTCAGGCATATCATTTGGTTTAGACGGTATATAAGAAGCCAACTGGTTGCTGTCAGATACCGACAACCCCTCCACCCTAGCGACATCCTTAATTGCCATCTTGGCAGCCATTGTACCATATGTGATAATATGAGCCACTTTGTCGGCGCCATACTTTTGGGTAACATATTTAAGAACTTCGGCACGCCCGTCTTCATCAAAGTCGACATCAATATCTGGTAATGAAATTCTATCAGGGTTCAAAAAGCGCTCAAACAGCAAGTCATATTTAATTGGGTCAATTTTTGTAATACCCAAACAATAAGCAACGGCAGAACCAGCTGCCGAGCCACGCCCTGGCCCCACTGAGCAACCCAATGAGGGTGCAACCTTAATATAATCCTGAACAATCAAAAAATATCCGGGGAAGCCCATCGTTTTAATGGTTTCCAATTCAAAATCCAAGCGCTCCCTGTGCTCTTCGTCCAATTCGGGCCACCGTTCCTTTGCTCCTTCATAGACCAAATACCGTAAATAGTCATCTTCATTTTCAAACCCCTCAGGCAGCGGGAAGTCCGGGAGGATTGGACCATGATCAATTGAATATATCTCGGTTTTGTCAAGTATTTCAAGAGTATTTGAAAGTGCTTCGGGAATGTCAGCAAAAACTTCATTCATTTCTTGCTGTGTTTTGAACCACTCCTGCTTTGAATACAGCATTAGTTTCTCGTCATTTATCTGACGGCCTGTTGACACACATATCAGACGTTCATGTGCCTCGGCATCCTCTTCATTGACAAAATGGACATCATTAGTACAAATCAACTTTATATTCAATTCTTTTGCAAGTTTGATGAGTACCTCGTTCACTTCCTGTTGCTTAGGGAAAGTATCGTGATTAGCTTTAGCGACCGTTGCTTTATGACGTTGTAGTTCAAGATAATAATCATCACCAAATACATTCTTGAACCATTGAGCAACTTCGCGTGCCTTTTCATATTCACCCTGCATTATGAGTTTGGGGATTTCGCCACCAAGACAAGCCGAACAACAAACCAGATCCTCATGATATCGCTCTATATCGGCTTTATCGGTTCTTGGATGAGAATAAAATCCGTCGGTCCATGCACGAGAAACCAACTTGATTAGATTTTTATAACCATTATAATTTTTGGCAAGCAGTATCAAATGGCGACCGATATCCTTTTTGTCAACATGCTCTTCTTTTGACTTTTCTGCCACATATACTTCACAACCAAAGATTGGTTTAAATAATTTTTGTTCTGATTCGTTGATTTGTATTTTAACCTTGTCGACTTCTGCAACATCAACTTTTTCAGCCCCCTCCAGTTCGGCAAGTTGCTTTTTCAATGTCTTAATCTCGGAATACACATCACCGTTTTTCTTGGCGACATAATCATGCAATTCCTTGATGCCAAACATATTGCCATGATCGGTAAGGGCCAAACCGGGCATACCGTCTGCAATTGCCTTGTCAACCAATTTCTTTACGGCTGCCTGACCATCAAGAATTGAATACTGTGAATGTACATGTAAATGAACAAATGGGACCATATTTATCAACTTGAAGAATTAATAGGTTGTAAAGTTACAGAAATTTGGTTGAAAACCAATCATGCAACAGGCATAAGTTATCAACAAGATAAAAAATACTATGAAACAGGTATTAGGGGAACCTTAAGTTATTTTGTTTAAATTGCTGTATATCAACTTGCCGCAAACCAACATCATCGAGTGGTTTATAGTCATTATGGTCTGTGACATAAAGACGTTTAGTTACCGTAAACGACTTATTGCACAATGAATGTTCAGGACAAAAATATTTTGCATTAATTCCGCCCATATCCAATAGTGTATGAAACGCAACAAGGCTAGTTGATATCGGTTTCTTGCAATTAGACTGCAGTGTCGTCCATAATTCGGGATACTTATTTTGATATTGCTTTGAAGTCCATATCAAAAAAGGCACTCTGAGTTGATTAAATGTCGGAGTTGGTGACGCATGAAGAAAACGATTGCGGTAATCGTCATAGATATCTTCACCATGATCACTGGTATATAACATGACAGACGGAGCATCTATTCCTTCCAATGCTTTTGTTATCCGCCACAACAAATAATCAGTGTATCTTACTGTATTATCATATGCATTTATTAAGATATTGCGATATTCTTTATCTGCCGAAACCACTGTACAGGGTTTATAGAAAGCATATTCCTCAGGATAGCGGTCACTATAATTAAAGTGAGAACCATAGCAGTGCAATATCACAAATAGTTTTTTTGACTTTAAATTATGGATTTTCTTATTAAGCAGTACTAATAATGTTGAATCAGACACGTTATCCACTATCGAAACTGAGTCCTTAACAAAGACGGCATCATTGGCTTCAGACCCAAGAAAGTCTATAAAGGAACCATTACGGCGCTGATTACTGTAAAAAGATGTTTCAAAACCAGCCTCCTTAAAAGCTGTTAAGATACCTCGTTGGGTATATAAACTATCAAACTGCTCACTCGCTATCGGAGACATCAACATGGGCACACTTTTATGGGTAGTGTTGGACATTGTCAATGCATCACTAAAAATCGCTAAATCAGAACTCATCTTATTCAGCATTGGAGTAGTATTGCGATGATAACCATAAATACCCATATTCGTTGCCCTCATGGTCTCCCCTATCACCATCACATATACCTCGGGTACAGAATCGGGTCTGGTCGAGTAGGCACTGTAAGTAAATCCACTTGAAGTATTGTGATAATTTGCCCCATCGGCATATCGCCCGAAGCTCAAATACAGATTATAGCATCCATTGACAGGAAAGACATCATCCAACAACTCAAACCTCTTGTCTATAGAATAATTGGTTACTACCAATATTCCAGAAATGAGCAGTCCTGTCAAAGTAATATGTCTAACACTTTGTCTAAACTTTAGCGCTATTATACTTTGGTTTTTGATAGAACAAATAGACAAGGCTATGCCACCTCCATAAATCACAAACACAAATAAAACTGCAGGTATTAAGTTCCCCAGCAATTCATTAACCTCGGTTGCATTAGTAGTTACTACGTTCAAAAACATATCAACCGCAATTGGGGACTCCCCAAACAAATGCAGTAATACAATCTGGAATGCATCAATGAAAATAAAGAGAAAAAGCCACCAGAACATCACACCCGGTTTTTTATTGAAAGTCAATGCAAAACCATAGAATGATAATGGCAATACTATCTGGATTATTCGAGTTAACGCTGTTGTCGGTTCGGTAAAAAACATTACCAAATTAGGCAAAATCAGCATTACCCAAAATAACAAAAAAACAATTTTCTGATTGTTATAAAACTTAAAATGCTTCATTCATCGAGAAAGTAAATCCTGATGAGCCATGTGCTCCAAAGCCCAAATCAAGCCTGATATTCATCTTCCTTCTAAACTCCCATCTATAACCAATGCCGTAATTGGGTAACGTATGCGCTTTAAAAGAATCCCAATCATGGAAGACCTTTCCAAATCCTGCCCACAGAACAAGACCATTACGTCGCCACACATGCTGACGAAGCTCAACCTGGGCAGTTGTCATATGTTTATCACGGAATTGTCCTTTGTAGTACCCTCTCATTGTATTATTATTCCCGAACAACGCCATTGAAGCCCACGAAGGATTGCCTATATTGAAGTTGGTTGTTATCTCTCCGGCAATTACGGCACCTTTCCACGCAGTATGGTAATAACTCGTATTAAATTTAATTGAAGTAAAGTCATATTTATTCCAAAGGAACTTGGGATTAAACATGGTATTCAAATAAACATACACACCGCGTGAGGCATTTGTGTATAAATCACGAGTATCATATTGGAGAGTAAAACCGATGCCGTAATTCCGCACAGTCATGTCCATCCCATCCAACAAGAACATTTTGTCAATATCCTTTGCCTTATTGTAATTCCACAGCAATGACGGTCCCACATAAAAATTGGGCAGTATGCGAACGATATATTCCGTCTCAATTTTAATATTATTCTGACGTAATTTTGTCTTTAACGAATCGTTTATCGCGTTATCATAGCCAATGCCCCAAAAATTACGTGGAGAATAACCAACAGCAACCGTATAATTAAGACGGCTTTTATCTTCAGGCATGAAAGTTGTGCCATCTATGCCCAAAGTCCAGAAACCAGCGGTTGAAATAGTTCCGAATGCTGATGTATTGGATGGTTGAACAGAACTATCACAACCTTTTACGCGATAAGTTGCACAACCGACTAATGCCACACCAAACTTTACATCAGTATTATAATAAGGACCGCCAAGGGCACTGAATCGTAATCCTTTTGTTTCCAAATCTTTGTTGTCATTATCTCCCATGTAATCCAAGAACTTCTTAAAAATATTACGATGGTTGGAAGATGCAACAGTATCTTGCTCTATACTATCAACAAAAACCTGGTTTGCATTAGTCCAGTTAAATGCAAATACAAGAAGAGTAGCAGTTATTAGAGCTCTATAATTTAGCATAAACTATTTAGTGTTTATAAATGCAAAGAACACCGCCAGAATCAACAACCCGTAGGAAACATAATGGTTCCAATGAAGTGTTTCATTCTTAAAACATAAGGTAACAAATAGAGTAAACACTATCAGGGTCAATGCCTCTTGAACGATTTTCAGCTGCAACAGACTGAAAGGTCCACCGTTATCTACAAAGCCGATACGGTTTGCCGGTATCATAAAACAATATTCAAGCAAAGCGATTCCCCACGATAAAAGGATAACAGCATATAACGGCCAATTTGCCGTAACCCCCATGGTTTGAAGTTTTAGATGTCCATACCATGCCAATGTCATCAGAACATTTGAAATCAGGAGCAAAGCAATTGTTCCTAATCCTGTCCACAAAGCACTATTCATTTCTTATTATTCTTTTTTTTATTGTTTGCTTTAAGAGCCTTACGGCGTTTATCTATTTCTTCATATCCCTTTTTGTAAGTTTCCATGTTTTGCGGAATTAGCACCTGACAGAAACCGGTTTTTTCTTCATTATATAATTTGGTTATATCCAAATATTCTTTTCCGTTCCCGGCTGTCAAGGGAAACACTTCATTTTTTCTTTTGAGTACGAGATCACATTGAGGGGAATGATTGTTCTCCCCTGTTCCTTGTAGCACAACAGGGACACCGTTTTCCTCACACCACACCTGGAATACATCGGCACATGGAGGGTATCCGAGAGCAATCCACATAGTTGTCAATGAAGCATCTTCGCCAGGTATCACACCTTCAATTACAGTTGTGGCAGCACTACTGCGGCGAGGTATGAAATCCAAATCCACCACCCACTGCTGTGATCCATTAGTATAATTCTCACCTATTAAACTGTGATAAAAAGTGCGCGCCACTTCTTCAGTAAATACTGCAGGCGTTATATCATGCCCCAATATATGAGGTCTCAAAATTGTTTGCTCATTTTTTTCTCTAATGAACCCGTATCCCTCGTTTGGACGACCGGAATATGAATAGTTAGTTCGGGTTAAAATACCACTTGGTTCGTCCTTCAAGTCATACTTTACATATTTATAATTACCTGTCTCAAAATAAGCACCATTCCCATTAGCGTCAATTGCACCAAAATTAGCTTCCACACCAAGAGGTTTAGGCAATGTTTTCAACAAATTCTCAAAATCATCAACAGTTTTACAACACTCTAAGGCAATACGCATCACATTACCTTCTTTATCCATATCAGTAATGTCATCGCTATTGAGATTATAAGATGCTGTATTCATGATTGCAAAACCATACTCATTATAGCCAATCCACACAGCAGTATCACGCAAGTCTCGAGCATCAAACAAACCCACATAGGCATATTTACCTTCTTTTGCGGGAATAAATTTCACCCTATTATTCAATTCACCTGTGTCCCGGTTTTTCCACAATAAAGGTCTTCCGTTTGCTGTGAGTTTACCGCTTACTATTGCAGACGTGCAGGACCACGAACAAAAAGCCGAGCAGCAAAGCGCTAACGCCAATAATAATCTTTTCATAATTATATCCTATTTTAGTTCAAAATTACTGCTTTATTAGTAAATGGCAAAATATTTCACTACCTTTGTATTGAAAATTAATCATGACTGAAATTATGGATAAATACATTTTCTCTATTGAATTCAACATAAGGGATTATGAGCTTGACAGCGAAGGCATAGTGAATAACGCTCACTACCTTAACTACCTTGAACATACGCGACACGAATTTTGCCGATTTGCCGGATACTCATTTGACCAAATGACTAAAGATCATATTATCCCAGTTGTGAATCGAATAGAGATCGACTATAAATCACCTTTACGCAGCGGTGACACAGTTTGTAGCCAGCTCTGGATTGAACAGTCAGGCCCACGATTCATATTTCATCAAGATTTATACAACAAATCGACCAACAAACTGTCAGCAAGAGCACTTGTGAGTATAGTATCACTTGAAAATGACAGATTATCAAAGGGAGATAAATTAGCAAAGGTTTTTGCCCCATATATCTACAAACAGTCTTGACAATGGATGATTTACTATACAAAATTGCCTTTGCTTCAATAAGAGGCATGGGGGTCGAACTGGCCCAACGTTTAAAGGAATTTATCCCAGATGAGAGGGAGTTCTTCTCAATGCCTGAGAAGAATCTCAAACAGATTATTGGTGGGCGCAGCCGAATACATACAACTGCCTACCGCAACAGCAAACTCATCAAGGCTGAAAAGGAATTGAAGTTTCTTGAAACAAAAAGCATTAAAAGTATCTACTATACAGATAGCTGTTACCCCCAGAGGCTGCTTGAAGCATGTGACGCCCCTCTGATGTTATATACTTTGGGAAATTGCGATTTCAACACCAAACATGTCATCAGCATGGTAGGCACCAGACATTGCACAAGTTACGGACAACGCATGTGCGACGACTTGGTTAAACAATTAAAGGACTCGCTAAAAGACATTGTAATCATAAGTGGTCTTGCTTATGGGATTGATATTGCATCACACAGAGCATGCCTCAGACACGATGTTCCCACTATTGCGGTTATGGCCAAGGGGTTGAACAGCATCTACCCTGCTGAGCATCGTAATGATGCCATTGCCATCCTAAACTCACATGGAGCGGTTTTGACCGAGTATTTGAGCAGCGACGAGATTACTAAAGGAAATTTCTTGGCGCGTAACAGAATCATTGCCGGTATGGCAGACTGCACAGTTATTATTGAATCGGCCTCATCAGGCGGTTCCCTTGTCACCGCATCACTGGCCAACAGTTATAATCGTGATGTGTTTGCAGTACCGGGAAGAGTTGGTGATGAATTTTCAAAAGGGTGTAACGGGCTCATACGACACAACAAAGCGATGAGCATCACATGCGCTGATGATATCATCGATGCCATGAGATGGGAAAACTTGCAATCCCGCAATCCCCCTCAACAAATAGAACTATTCCCAACACTATCGGCCGAAGAACAAAAAATAGTAGATTTCCTGAAAATGGAAGGCGATTCTCACATTAACACCATTTCATCAAAACTCAACATGCCAGTATATCGAGTTCTAAGCACTTTGGTGGAGCTGGACTGCAAAGGGGTCATCATCACTATGCCGGGGAGCAGATACGCAATCCATTAAACTTTTGTTAATTATTGTTTATATCTTGTAC
>JAGHSV010000227.1 GCA_018065665.1 Candidatus Sodaliphilus aphodohippi | reverse complement strand
ATCATGGACCATCACTACATCATAGAGGTCAACACCAAAGCCTGGCAGATGCACAACCGCTTCTTCCCCAATCTCAAGTACTTCGGGATGCTCAAGAAATACAATGCCCCCGTGGTGGTCAACAGCGACGCCCACTATCCAACCCTCATCAACAACGGCCGCCCTGCCGCCCTCCAACTCCTTGACGCATTATAATGCAAACACTTGTGCATGAAATAAATAAGGGGTGCCGCTTGGCATCCCTTTATTATTGATTATGATGGATCTGTTTTACTTTGCCATACGGACGATGCCGCGGTCGCTGCCTTTGACAAATGCCACGATCTCGTCGCGTTCGGCTGTGGGTTCGGCTTCGGCTTCAATCTTCTCGATTGCCTTGGTGACGTTCATCTGCGACATGTAGAGCATTCGGTAAAGACCGAGGATGCGGTTGATTTGCTCCTCGCTGAAACCGCGACGGCGCAGTCCAACCGAGTTTACGCCCTCGTAGGTGATGGGGGTGCGGCCTGCCATGATGTAGGGCGGGATGTCTTTGTTGACCTGTGAACCGCCTTGTAGCATCACATGTTTGCCGATTTTGGTGAACTGGTGAACCAATGAACCGCCGCCAATGATTGCCCAGTCATCAACGATGACCTCGCCGGCAAGCTGCACGCAGTTTGACATGATGATATGGTCGCCCAGGTGGCAGTCGTGGGCAACGTGGCAGTACGCCATAATCAGGCAGTTGCTGCCGATGACGGTTTTGCCTTTTGATGCCGTTCCGCGATGGACGGTCACGAACTCGCGTATTGACGTGTTGTCACCAATGATGGTCAGTGTTTCCTCGCCTTTGAACTTGAGGTCCTGGGGGATGTCGCTGACAACTGCTCCCGAGTGGATGTGGCAGTTCTTGCCGATGCGGGCGCCCCAGTGTATGGTCGCGTTGCTGTCAATGATGGTGCCGTCGCCAATCTCGACGTTTGCGTCGATGGTCACGAACGGACCGATTTTCACGTCTTTGCCAATCTTGGCATCGGGATGGATGCTTGCTAATGGCTGTAAATCTTTATAATCCATTGTGGTAACTTATTTGTTCTTTGTGATTTGTGCCATAAACTCGGCTTCTGAAACAATCTTTTCGCCAACAAAGGCGTATCCCTTCATCACTGCACAGCCGCGGCGAATCGGGGTCATGAGCGAGAGGTGGAAAACCAGGGTGTCGCCGGGAACGACTTTCTGGCGGAATTTGACGTTGTCGATTTTCAGGAAATAGGTTGAGTACCGTTCGGGTTCCTCGACCTGACTAAGTACGAGAATGCCGCCAACCTGAGCCATTGCCTCAATCTGCAGAACGCCCGGCATGATGGGTTCGCCGGGGAAGTGACCGGCAAAGAACGGCTCGTTGCCCGATACGTTTTTCAGGCCGACAACATGGTTCTCGCCAATTTCAAGAATTTTGTCAACCAGCAGCATGGGGTAGCGGTGGGGGAGCATTTTCTTGATTTGGTTCACATCACAAACCGGGGTTGCGTTGGGGTCGTATTCGGGTGCCTGAACATTCTGGTAGCGCAGCTCCTTGCGAATCTGTTTGGACAGTTTGGTGTTGATGGTGTGCCCGGGGCGTGTAGCTATGATGCGACCTTTCAGCGGACGGCCGATTAACGCCAGGTCACCAATCAGGTCAAGCAGCTTGTGGCGTGCCGGCTCGTTGCTGAAACTGAGTGGCTTGTCGTTGAGGTAACCGAGGTCGCCAACGCTCTTGTGCGGCACCTTCATCAGGTCGGCAAGTTTGTCAAGTTCTTCCTGCTGCATGGGGGTGTCGTAGATGACAATCGCGTTATCAAGGTCTCCGCCCTTGATGAGGTTCATCTGCACCAGGGGCACCACTTCGCGAACGAAGACAAATGTGCGGCACGATGCAATGTCGGTTTTGTATTTTTTCAGGTTGTCGAGCGAGGCAAACTGGTTGCTGAGGATGGGCGACTTGAAGTCAATCATCACATCAACGGCAAATTCGTCATCGGGCAGCACAATCAGCGATGACCCGTTGTTGGGGTCAACCACCTTGATGCGCTGTTTGACAACGTAGTACTCTTTTTCGGCACTTTGACCGACGAGACCGGTTTCTTCAATCTTATTGATATATTGGATGGCGCTGCCGTCCAGGATGGGCATCTCGGGAGCGTTGACCTCGATAAGGCAGTTGTCGATGCCCATTGCATATAACGCCGACATCGCGTGCTCGATGGTGCTGACGCGTGCATCGGGGGTGGTGCGGCTTGCTATAACCGTACCGCGGTTTGTGTCAACTACATTCTCGGCAAGAGCCTCGATGGTTGGCTGCCCGTCAATATCCACACGCTTGAATACGTAGCCGGTATTCACATCGGCAGGTTTGAAGGTCGCTTCGATTTGAAGACCGGTATGCAGACCTTTGCCCGATAGGGTGAATTCGCCCTTTAATGTTTGCTGTTTCATATTGTGCTGTCGCTTTTATTCTGACTTGAGTTTCTCGATTTCTTTTTTCAGCGCCTTGATGTCGTTGTACATCTCGCCGAGGCGTTTCATATATACATTTTGGCGGGCAAACTCGAGGGCGTTGATGGCAGGTGCGCCAAGGAGTTTCTGCTTGCTGCCAACGCTGTTGGGTACGCCGCTCTGGGCTCCGATGCCGTTGTAGTCACCAACGGTGATGTGACCGGCAAAGCCAACTTGGCCGCCAATCATGTTGTTCTTGCCAATCTTGGTCGAACCGGCTATGCCCACCTGTGCCGCCATGACGGTGTTCTCGCCAATCTCCACGTTGTGGGCAACCTGGATGAGGTTGTCAAGCTTGACACCGCGTTTGATGACGGTAGCGCCCATGGTGGCGCGGTCAATGGTTGTGTTGGAGCCAATCTCTACATCGTCCTCGAGAATGACGATGCCAATTTGGGCTATCTTCTCGTATGAACCGTCGGGCTTGGGTGCAAAACCGAATCCGTCACCGCCGATTACGGCTCCTGCCTGTACGATGCAGCGGTTGCCAATCTTGCAGCCGTGGTATATCTTGACGCCGGGGTACAGTGTCACGTCGTCGCCAATCTCGACTCCGTCGCCGACATAAACCTGAGGATATATCTTCACGTTTTTGCCTACTTTGACTCCCTTGCCGATATAGGCAAATGCGCCCACATAAACATCATCGGGCAGTTGCACGCCTTCGGCGATGTGGCTGGGCTGCTCGATTCCCACCAATTTGGGCTTCATCATCTCGTTGGCGATGTTGAGCAGCTGGGCCAGCGTTGCATACGGGTCGTCAACGCGTATCAGAGTGGTTTTGACGGGTTGCTCGGGCGCAAAGTCTTTGCGGACAAGCACTGCCGAAGCCTCGGTCGAGTAGATATAGTGAGTGTATTTGGGGTTGGCAAGGAAGGTGATGCAACCGGGTGTTGCCTCTTCGATTTTGGCATAGTTGTTGATGATGACGTTGCCGTCGCCCTCAACAGTGCCGTTTACCATTCCCGCGAGTTGCTGTACAGTGATTTCCATATATCCTAATATTTGTTTGTTTTGTCTTTAATTATATATTGTGCAAATTTCGCAAAAAATAATGACTTGGGCAATTATTTTAAGGCATATTTTCTCCTATTCACTTGTTGTATGTGCTATTTGGAACATAAATTGTGAGTATTGGCATAATGTTGACATTTCTATGCTGCCTTATTCTTGGTGCCATCAAAGAAAAACGGGTGCATTTATGCCCCGTTTGTGTGTCTTAGTCAAGTTGCTGTTTGACCGATTCTTCATGAATGGTCTGCATGATGTCGGTGACAAAGTCGGGTTTCAGTCCCTGCATTTGCCCTTTGGCAGTCAACCGCTTGAGAATCTGGTCATACCGTTGGGTTTGAACGACTTTGATTTTGTGTTGGCGCTTTTGCTCTCCAATCTCGCGCGAGACCTCCATTCGCCGGGCCAATATGTCGATAAGTTCGTTGTCACAGGCGTCAATCTTGCTGCGAAGGACGTCCAGGATTTCTTCGGGTTGGAACGCGTCTCTGAAACTGAGTGTATCCAGCATGGCACCCAAGTCTTTGGGAGTGATTTGCTGTTTGCTGTCGCTGAGGGCACATTCAGGTCGTATGTGGCTCTCAATCATCAGTCCGTTGAACCCCATGTCAAGTGCTTGCTGCGAAAGCGGTTGTACCAGTTCGCGCTTGCCACCCATGTGTGACGGGTCGCACAGTATTGTCAGTGACGGAATGCGACGGTGCAACTCGATGGGGATGTGCCAGTAGGGCTCATTGCGGTAAACTGTCGGGGCGTATGTGGCAAACCCTCTGTGAACGGCTGCGATATTCCTTATTCCGGCATTGTAGATGCGTTGTATCCCGCCAATCCACAGTTCGATGTCGGGGCTGACCGGGTTTTTGACGAATACGGTTACATTGTCGTGACCATGGAGTGCGTCGGCTATTTCCTGTACGGCAAACGGGTTGGCTACGGTTCTCGCGCCAATCCACAGTATGTCGATGCCGGCATCAAGAGCAGCCTCAACGTGATCGCGTCTTGCGACTTCGGTAGCCGTGAGCATGCCGGTTTCCTGTTTTACGGTCTGCATCCACTTTAGACCTTCTTGTCCGATTCCTTCAAAATCTCCAGGGTGGGTACGGGGCTTCCATAGGCCTGCTCTGAAAATTCTGATTCCCATGTCAGATAATTGCCGTGCAGTCTCAATCGTCTGTTGTTCAGACTCGGCACTGCATGGCCCTGCCACTATGATTGGCACATCTGATGGTATGGTGCTGAATTGAATCGGCTTGATGTCCATGGTCATGGTTATTGTAATAATTTGGTGATGTTATCCATAAACATTTTTACCGATATTGCCATCAGGATAATGCCAAAGAACTTTCTTATGAAATAAATTCCGCTGACACCAAGAATTTTTTGTACCCTGTCGGTCATCTTGATGACAATATATACCCACACCATGTTGAGCGCAAGACCTATCAGGATGTTGATATCATGATACATCGACCCGATTGAGATGAGCGTGGTGAATGTGCCGGCGCCGGCCAGCAGCGGGAATACCAGGGGAACCAATGTGGCCTCTTTGATGGGACCGGTGTTTTTGAAGATTTCAACGTCAAGAATCATCTCGAGCGACATCAGCAGGATAAGGATTGAGCCGGCTGTAGCAAACGACTCGATGTTGCATCCGAATATCTTGAGAATCCAGCTCCCGCCGTAAAAGAATCCTACCATTAGGGCGAAGGATATCAAAGTCGCTTTGGGCGCGCTGACCGTACGTCCCTTCGCTTTCAACTGCAGGATAATGGGAATTGAACCAACAATGTCTATGATGCCGATTAATACGAGAAACGCACTTAGTATTTCTTGAAAGTCAATATTTGCAAACATGATGTAGAGTGTTAATGGTTAAAGCTCTGCAAAATTACAAAAAACATGGCACAATCACAAATTATGACAAAGAAAGCGTTGCAACCATCGAGGGGTGCAACGCTTTTACGGTTTCGTTACTCGTTAAGGAATTACTTGCGGATACCAAGTTCTTTCTTTGCGATGAGTGCACGGTAGCGGTTGATGTCTTTGCGCATCAGGTAGTCGAGCAGACGACGACGCTTACCAACAAGCATCTTGAGTGAACGTTGAGTCGTATGATCTTTCTTGTTGACCTTCAAGTGCTCGGTCAGGTGGGAAATACGGTAAGAGAATAATGCAATCTGTGCCTCGGGAGACCCAGTATCAGTATTGCTGGCACCGTATGTTCCAAAGATCTCTTTCTTTTTCTCAGAATCTAAGTACATTAGTTTGAAATATTATTAATTGTGCAAAATTGCGGTGCAAAGGTACAATAATCTTTTTAACTGTGCAACATTACCGCAAATAAAATGATGATTTTGGCATTTGTTTCGGGAAAAATTTGCTCCAATTGATGAATTTTGCTACATTTGTAACATAATTACTATGTTTTCTTATGAAACCGATAAACTACTTTGTTATTTTGGCCTTGATTGGAGGCCTGTTTTCATGCTCACCAAAAGGGCAGATTGAAACAACCCAAGCAAATGCAGCCTCTGCACTGGATGGGGGCGCTCGTTCTAAAACCATGCACCATGTTGATTTCTCGCAGGTGCTGATTCATGATGCTTTTTGGTCGCCAAAACTCGAAAACAACGCTAAAAACACAATCCCGGTTTGCATTGACCAGATAGAGAACAAGACAGGACGCATACGCAACTTTGAAAATGCCGCTGCCCACAAGGGAAAGCACTCCGGCATCTATTTTGATGACTCTGACGTTTATAAGGCTGTCGAGGGGTTTGCCTATAGTCTTATCAACAACCCCGACCCGGTTCTCGAGGCAAAGGCCGATGAGTGGATTGACAAGTTTGCCGCCGCACAGGAAGAGGACGGTTATATTAATACTTTTTTCAGCCTTGAGGGAATCGAGGACCGCTGGAACGAGATGGGGCTGCACGAGATGTACTGCGCCGGCCATCTGATTGAGGCCGGGGTCGCCTACTATAAGGCAACTGGCAAGCGCAAACTCCTGGATGTCGGACAGCGAATGGTCGACCACATGATGACTTTGTTCGGTCCCGATAAGCATGACTGGGTGCCCGGTCATCAGGAAATTGAACTGGCGCTCGTGAAACTGTATGAGGTGACGGGCGAGAAAAAGTATCTTGATTTTGCTTACTGGCTGATTGAGGAACGCGGCCATGGCCACGGGCGAGATGCGGTAAAGGAAAATGAACCGTGGGAGACCGACTACTTCCTTGATACAAAACCTGTGCGCGACCTTGAGGTGATCAGTGGTCATGCTGTCCGTGCGATGTACATGTTCTGCGGCATGTGCGACGTTACCTCTTATATGCCTCAAACCGGCTATATGAAGGCGCTTGACAACCTGTGGAACGACGTCGTCGGGACACGCATGTATATCACTGGCGCCATCGGAAACACTATGGATAACGAGGGCTTTACCGTGCCATACGATCTGCCCAACTACACTGCCTACTGCGAGACATGCGCCAGCATTGGCATGGCTTTCTGGAATCAGCGCATGAACGAGTGGAAGGGGGATTCTAAATATGTCGATATTGTCGAGCGTGTGCTCTACAACGGAATCCTGTCGGGCATTAATACCGATGGCACAAAGTTCTTCTATGTGAACCCGCTTGCCTCACACGGCGACCACCACCGCAAGGCTTGGTACGGATGCGCCTGCTGCCCGAGCAATGTCTGTCGCTTCATACCCTCTATCGGCAACTATATTTATTGTACAAGCAACAATGCCCTTTGGGTGAATCTTTATATCGGCAACGAGGCTAAGTTCAAAGTGGGGGAGAGCGATGTTGATGTTTCAATGGCCACTTCATATCCTTGGAACGGTGACGTAACGCTTACTTTTAATAATGTATATAAGGGAGAAGTGCGACTGCGCATCCCCGGCTGGTGTAAGTCGTTCGGGCTTGCCAAAAATGGCGAGACTATCAAGAAATATACAATGGACAATGGCTATGCCGTAGTGAGCGGCAAGTGGGCTAAGGGCGACAAAATTAACCTGACAATGGACATGCCGGTAGAGGTGGTTGAAGCAGATTCTCATGTTGAGGAGGACCGCGGGCTTCGTGCCATCCAGCGTGGACCAATCGTCTATTGTGCCGAACAAGTTGACAACAGCAGTAATTTCGACAAGTTGTCGGTAAATGGCAACATGAACTGGGAAGTTGTCGAATTGCCCATCATGGGTGGCATCCGTGCACTCGACAGCGAGTGCAACGGACAGCGAATCAGGCTGATTCCATATTACAGTTGGGACAATCGCGAAGCCTGTGAGATGAAGGTGTGGCTTCCCCTTGCCGAGTGACAAATGATAATAAGGAGGTATGAAAGTGATAACTGACCATGTCTGCTGCAATGGCATGACAATGGATTATTTTACCTTTGGAGAGGGCGCAAAACCGTTTGTGATTTTGCCAGGACTCAGTTTGATGTCAGTTATTCCCATGGCGCCGGCTGTGGCTGCACAGTACAAGGACATCGCTGCATGCTACAAGGTGTATCTTTTTGACCGCAAACGTGATGTGGAACAGGGATACACCATACGGCAGATGGCCGACGACACTGCGCGTGCAATGAAGGCGCTCGGCATCGCCGGCGCTTGCCTCATGGGGTGCTCACAGGGCGGAATGATAGCACAATTGCTTGCGGCGCAATATCCTCAACTGGTGTCACACCTTATCCTATGCTCCACTGCCGCCAGACCGTCCGAGCTTGGCACAAAGGTCATTGGCCGATGGGTGGAATTGGCTAAGGCTGGCGACGTGGTTGCCCTCAACCGCGATGTGTTCAGGCGAGTCTATTCGCAGCAGTACTTTGACCGTTACCGCGATGCATTTGACTATGCCGAGAATCTTGGCACGCCCGGCGATATGGCACGATTTGTCAAACTTGCACAATCTTGCGAGGGGTTTGATGCCACCGCCCAACTTGCCGATATTCAGTGTCCGGTCCTGGTGATGGGGTCTAACATCGACAATGTGCTGTCAGGCGAACCGTCGCGCTATCTGGCGCAGCAACTCAATGCACCTTTGGTCATGTACGACGACTGCGGCCATGCTGCCTACGACGAGGCCCCCGACTACCACTCCCACATACTGGACTTCCTCTCCACCTGCTGATAGCACTGCAAAAAAAATTGTACTTTGCCATCTTTCGAATATTCTACTGCCATAGTTTTCGCTTTTATTGAATAATTCGTAATCTGTGTTTTTGCAAAGGTCGTGATTTTTTTCGTGAACTTCAAATGTGTTAACATCACTTTCTTTTCTGCAATGTGTCACCGTACGGTGAATCATTGAGGGGAACATATTCCATATTGCTTATTATTTCAGAAGACCTTTGTTTCGGAGGGATTTCAATAGGTTATACATAGTGGATTTCTTTCTGCCGATATTCTCGCACAACTCATTGATTGTTGGCTTGACATCTCCAGACATAAGTTCTATGACTTGCTTCTCCAAGTCGGATAGTTCAGGATTGTTTGCAGAATGCCCTTTCCTAAAAAGTGTAATATTGAACATGCCTTCGGTTTCGTATTGAGGTTCAGGCAGTCCTGCATCCAACATGAGTTTCTGCATTCTGCCTATACCTGATCCGACATGTTCGACAAGGTTCATTCTCATGAAGAGACTGAAAATGTATGGGTTGCGGGAAAGACTCTTCCTGCCGAAATGTTTTGCGACCAGCTGAAGGAGCCCTCCGGGGTTTGTTATCTCGATTCTGTCATCGTAAACCTCTACATTTGTGAAAGCTCCCTGCTCATAGTAGTCTCTATGTGCAAGCGCATTTATTAATGCTTCACGAAAGACATCAAGTGGTATTTCCCACTTCTCTGTACGCGCCCCGGTGCCTTTGATTTCATATTCGAGCTTCAGTTTGTCCTGAAGCCAGCCAAGGGCCTGTTCGTATTGGGTTACAAGTGGTCCCCCAAATGTCTTGTCATCAATGATGTGTTGCTTGTCTGCTCCTTTGAACTGGGTGCATCTGACCACGGCATGAAAGAACAGATTCTCGGGATGCTTGTCAAAAAACAATATGGATCCCCGCTTTACCGCGCCATTTTCGGTAAATGCATGCAGGTTTTCAAGAAGTTGCCCGTCATCTACATTATTGGATATATGTGCCTCGCGCCTGAAGGCATTCAGCATGTCTGCATCTAGGTGGTCATATATGTTGTACTTTCGGTTGGGGATTGAATCATAGTATATCTTCTCCGCTTGCTGGAACAACTCACGAATCTCTTCCACATTGGTGAGTTTCTGACAATTGGCACCTTCCCTGACAAAGACACTGCCCCCAAAGAAGTATGGCACTTGCCTTCCTGCTGGCACTTCCAACACCCATATTTTAACTCTATCAACATCTACGGAATACAGGTCGAAATGAAGTGCTGGCGAAATCTCCCCAACAGAGCCTTGGATTGCTGATCGTTTGGAGTTATCTATGGTAGCCCCCTTGATAACCCCATGGTCATCTATGCCAATAAGCACATAGCCTCCTGCAGCATTTGCAAAACTGCACACTTCCTCCGTAATGTCACGTACTTTCTGGGGTACGGCAACCTTGAAATCCACATTGTAGGATTCCCCTCGTTCTGCCATCCTCTTTATGTCTTCTGCTGTAATCATAACAATATTGCTTTGTGATTTTTTGCAAAGTTACACGATTTCCATTGGAATTCCAATATTTCCATTGGAAAATTCCAATATTTTAACGATTTTTATTGGAAAATATTGCTGTCCGGTAAAAGATTTCATGGTGCAAGGCTGTGAAGTGACTTAGTAAATGCCGATAGGCATAAAGCACTGAAAGTGCGAAGTGTGAGCGTAGCGAGCTCGTCTGAGTGAGCAGCGGTCGTTAATCGTAATCCTGAAAGTGACCATAAAAAAATCTTAAACAATTCTTAAACATTTATGCAGTAAAGTACGTGTTTTTCGTGTATAATTAAACAAAAAAAATAGGTGAAATTTTAGAAAAAATTCACCTAAATTACTGATTGATTACCTTTTATTGTTTGAGCGATAGACGGGGTTCGAACCCGCGACCTTGGGCTTGGGAAGCCCACGCTCTACCAACTGAGCTACTATCGCATTATTTGGTGTGGCAAACTCTATTGCCGTGCTATTCTTGATGATTGACAACCGATGTGACGCTGTCGCCTGACGGACTTTTGCGGTAAGTGACAGTCAACGTGTCGCCTTCTTCCCAACTGACGTCCTCCTCAAACTGGGGGAGGTCAAAGTCGTATGTCGAATCGCCGACTTGCAGGTATATGTTGCGTCTCGAGCCGTCAACGACAACACCGGTCACTTCTTCCATCGCATCGGTGGCAACGGCACTGGTGGTGTCCTGCTCCAGTGAATCTGTGCTGTCATTGCCGTTGTCGGCTATGCCTTCACAGGACGCAAGGTTCATTGCAAACAATGCTGATGCTATATATACAAGTCGCTTCATTGGGTCTTGTCGTTAAATCGATGGCAAAATTACTTCTTTTTTTGGAAAGTGGCAAAAAAATCAGCCCAAAAATGATTTTTGACGTGATTTGGAATCCCTGATGCCAAAATCGGGTTTGTATAATTGTAATAATTTGTGTACTTTTGCAAGTTAAAGTGATTTAGCGATGAGACTGGTTTTCCGAATTTTGTTGATTTTGTCTGGGGCACTGGCATTGGTGTCGTGCTCGGGCGGTGACATGAGCGATAGTGTTATCGCCCAGAACCCCCTGTTTGTCATGAAAGGGGACAGTCTCATCAAGGGCGACACGGTTTTGTATTGTCTTGACGGCAAAACCTTGAAGTGCAATTTGGTTGGCGAAAACGGTTCGGCTCGTAGCTGGGAATTGCCGGAATTTGGCAATTCTTCCCGCACTTACGAGTCCAACCAGAAGGTTGCCGATTATTTGTACCAGATGTCCGAACAGGTGATTGCCGGTAAATGCACCTATGCGTCAAGCAACGATGTGTATGATGCAATAACGCTTTGTGACGCCTACTTGAACCCGTCTCGTGCTATGAGCACGCTGAGGGCGCGGGTTCACGACGGCGCCGTAGGGCGATGCGGCCGTTGCATCCCGGGCACTTTGTGTGTTGATTGCGCATTGTGGATTGCCACTGCTTGGGAGGTCTATAAGGTTACCGGTGATGCGGCCTGGCTACGTTATGCCTATGATATCACTAAAACGACTTTGGACAGGGATCTTGAAACTATTTTTGACTCCCGTTCCAAACTTGCTTATGGCGCCCTGTGCAGTATGGACGAACGTAACCTGATGTTCCCGAAGTGGATGGACGAGGGCGACATATTTGCCTCACACACTTTGTGCGGAAACATCACCGCCGTGCATGCCCTCGATGCCGCAACCCAGATGGCCGAGGAACTTGGCATTGATGATGATGGCCTTGCAGATGCCGGCACCGGTTGCCTCGATGCTGTCAACCAGTCGATGTGGAACGAGGCGACGGGGCGTTACTGCGCTCTTTTATATCACGGTGCTTATCCCATGCAGTCCCCGACGGTTGATAACCGTGCGCAGGCTTTGAGCATAATATGGGAAATATCGACCGATGCCGACCGCGATGTCATGCTCATGGAGAAGACCCCGGTTACCCACTACGGCGTCTTCCCCTATAGCCCATCAAACCGTTCCGACAAGATGCCCGGGTGTGAATATCGCTCGTGGGGCATTGTGCAGGGGGTGTGGAATCTTGCCGCTGCCCATGTCGATAACGAGAATATGCTGCGGCGGGGTATGGCGGCACTGCTGGCGACCCAGCTGCTACAGTGCTCGGGTCTCGTGACCGGAAGTTCGCCCGAGGCCGGTGCGGCATGTGCCGTTGCCAATGTGGCGATGATATATAAGGTGATTGCCGGTCTGAATTTTACGCCTGATGGTATCGAGTTTAACCCGGTGGTCCCGGTTAGTTTTGGTGGGGATAAGGTGATTCGTAATTTGAAATACCGCAAGGGTGTACTGGATATTACGGTCAAAGGCACTGGCAACAGTGTGGATTTCATTTTGCTGGACGGGAAACGTGTTGACGGCAATTTTGTCCCTGCCGAAAAACTTGAAGGCAGGCACTCTATTATACTGACAATGAACGGCAACCACAAGTCCGATGCACATGTTACCATTGCTGCTTCGGGGATGAGGATTCCCGATGCACCAACTATTGAGCGAACCTCCGACAGTGTGCGTATCGTGGATTTTGACGAGTCGCTTGCTTACTGGTTGGTTGTGAACGGCGAGAGGTCCAATAATATCGCTCAGGCCAGCTTTGTGTTGCCCGCAGTTTACAATTTTACCGAATTTTCGGTTGTCGCTGCGAGCAAGTACGGCTATGGTTATACCTCGCGCGCAATGGTTTTGCCTGGCGCTGTGTCTTATCATGTGCCGGTTGTTGCCCCTGCCGCCGGGTCTGATACGGTATCGGCCACGTTCAATACCTCTGCTGCAGGCACTTATTGGCTTAGCGTGCTTTATAGTGGCAAGTTCCTGGGCAGCGATATGCGCACGGTGAGCGCAAACACTCATGTTCAGGGGGTGGTTGCCATGCCCGGTTTGGAGGCCGATAGTTTGGAAAGCCGCACTACGATGTTCCAGGTTGAATTGCTGCGGGGAAGGAACACCATATTGTTCTCGCGCCCGATGGGTGCGGCTTCGGCACTGATTAAACGAGTAGATTTGTATAAGAAATGACGGCAAATTTTAATAATAAGGTTAGGATATGGGCCGAGTGTGCTCGCTTGCGAACCCTGCCGGTTTCGCTGTCGGGTGTCATTATTGCCATTGGCATGGCTTTGTGGCGCGGAAAATTCAACGCCGCACCGGCTGTCCTGTGTGTTTTGTTCGCACTGCTGGCACAGGTCGTGTCAAACATGGCGAACGAGTACTATGATTATCTCAAGGGTACCGACAAGGTCGGTCGCGTTGGGCCGCGGCGTGGTGTCACCGAGGGTGACATCGAGCCGGAAACACTCCGCAACGTGACGTTTATACTGCTTTTAATTGATTGCGTTATAGGCTGCTGCCTGATTCCGTACGGCGGGTGGCAGATGATTCCCGTTGGAGTTTTGATTGCCGTTTTCGCATTGGCCTACAGCGCGGGGCCATATCCGCTCAGTTACCATGGCTTGGGCGAACTGGCTGTGTTTGTTTTCTTTGGTCTCGTGCCTGTTTACTTCA
>JAGHSV010000028.1 GCA_018065665.1 Candidatus Sodaliphilus aphodohippi | reverse complement strand
TTTTTTAAGAAATTTCTTATATAATTTTACATGATTGTTCATTGATTTTTAGCAATTTTGCAAAACTTAGGCAATCATAATCGTTAGAAATATTTCGTAGTATGGAAAATTTAAAAAAAATAAAGCGGGCTCTCGTCTCGGTATACCACAAAGATGGGCTTGAAGAGTTACTCAACACTCTGAATAACAACAACGTTGAATTTCTTTCTACGGGAGGAACTCAAAGTTTTATTCAAGGACTTGGATACAAGTGTGCAGCGGTTGAAGACTTAACAGGTTATCCGTCAATTCTTGGTGGCAGAGTAAAAACCCTGCATCCCAAAGTTTTTGGCGGCATCTTAAGCCGTAGAGACAACCAAGACGACGTAAAGCAAACCCAACAATACGAAATCCCCGAAATTGATTTAGTGATTGTTGATTTATATCCATTTGAGGAAACGGTTGCCTCTGGTTGCACAGAATCAGAAATCATTGAAAAAATTGATATTGGCGGAATCTCATTGATTAGAGCTGCTGCCAAGAATTTTAATGATGTTGCGATTGTCGCCTCTAAAGCACAATACTCCATGCTGAAAGAAATGATGGAACGCAACGGCGGTGCATTTACTTCATTGTCCGACCGTCGCTTGTTGGCACGTGAAGCATTTGCTGTTTCAAGTTACTATGATAGCCACATCTTCAATTATTTTGATGGAGAAGACAACAGTGCCCTTCGATTGCCCATCAATGGCCGCAAGAGTCTTCGTTATGGCGAGAACCCCCATCAAAAAGGTTTCTACTACGGAGACTTTGATGCTATGTTCACCCAACTACACGGCAAAGAAATTTCATATAACAACCTTCTCGACATTGATGCTGCAGTCAATTTAATTTCTGATTTTGACGAAACAACATTCGTCATCATGAAACATAATAATGCCTGCGGACTTGCTTCACGTGACAAACTAGTTGATGCATACCGTGCTGCATTAGCAGGTGACCCCATCAGTGCATTTGGCGGTGTTCATGTTACCAACCGACCCATTGACAAAGAGACGGCCGAGGAGATGAACAAAATCTTTATTGAAGTCTGTATCGCTCCGGGTTATAGCGAAGAGGCTCTTGAAATTCTTGAACAAAAGAAAAATCGCATAATACTTGTGATGAAACCATTTGAGCGTCCCACGTTGCAATGTCGTTCTATCCTGAACGGTGCACTGCTTCAAGAGCGCGATACCCATGTTGAGACTCCCGAAGAATTGAAACAAGCCAGCACAACCGCCGCAACCGCAGCACAGATTGAGGATATGCTATTTGCAAACAAAATTGTAAAACATAGCAAAAGTAACTCTATTGTTTTGGCAAAGGATAAAACACTTATCGCGAGTGGTGTTGGACAGACTTCACGTGTTGATGCACTTTGCCAAGCGATTGATAAAGCGAAACACTTTGAACACAGTCTTGAAGGAGCAGTTATGGCATCAGATGCTTTCTTCCCGTTTGGCGATTGCGTCGAGATAGCAAATAAAGCTGGTGTAACAGCAGTTATACAACCTGGCGGCTCGGTACGTGACGAAGAAAGTGTCACTTACTGCAATAATCACGGCATGGCTATGGTAATGACTGGTATCCGCCACTTCAAACATTAAAACTTTATAGAAACAAATCATATTATGGGTATTTTCTCAATAACAAAAGAACTTGCCGTTGACCTTGGAACGGCGAATACAATTATCATCCATGACAACAAAATTGTCATAGACGAGCCCTCTATTGTAGCATTAGACTCAAAAACCAGCAAGATGATTGCAGTTGGCCAGAATGCTCAATTAATGTATGGTAAAGAAACAGACTGCATTCGCACCGTACGCCCACTTAGTGATGGCGTTATCGGCGATTTCAACGCAGCTGAACTGATGCTGAGAGGTCTTATCAAAAAAATCAGTTCTAAGAACCATTGGTTATCACCATCTTTTAAAATGGTTGTGTGCATCCCTTCAGGCTCTACTGAGGTTGAGATTCGTGCGGTTCGCGACTCAAGTGAACATGCAGGTGGTCGTGATGTCTTCTTAATCTATGAACCAATGGCCGCAGCACTTGGTATAGGACTTGATGTACTTGCCCCTGAAGGAAACATGATTGTGGACATAGGTGGAGGTACTACCGAAATTGCTGTGATTTCATTAGGCGGCTTAGTAATCAACCGCAGCATCCGCATTGCAGGAGACGACCTCACCGCTGACATTATGGAGCACATGCGTCGCGTTCACAATGTCCGCATTGGCGAAAGCACTGCCGAGCGCATCAAGATTCAAGTTGGATCGGCACTAACAGAACTCGACAATCCCCCCGAGGACTATATATTCCATGGTCCCAACTTGATGACAGGCCTACCAATGGAAGTGCCTGTATCCTATCAGGAAGTTTGTCACTGCATAGAAAAATCAATTACAAAAATTGAAGCAGCCGTACTTAGTGCTCTTGAACAAACTCCGCCTGAACTCTATGCCGACATCGTAAAGAACGGTGTGTTCCTGACAGGTGGCGGTGCAATGATTAGAGGACTTGCGAAACGACTGACCGACAAAATAGGTATTCAGTTTAATATTGCCGAAGATCCATTGCATGCAGTTGCTAAGGGAACTGGCGTTGCTTTAAAGAATATTAAAAACTTTGAAGGAAAAGTATTAAAGAAATAACAACGCAAAAAAACAGCTCAACTATAAACACTGCAGTTCCCGCATTTTGGTTACCAAAAGCGGAAACTGCAATGTACTTTACGGGAGTGCAATTATTTTCATGCTTGTCCATAAAACAATATACTGCATAATTGACAGACAATGAACGATTTGCTGAATTTTCTAATTAAACGTATTCACTGGTTCTGTTTTATATTATATATAACACTGAGCCTATTGATGTTGTTTAACAGCAACCCATATCAACAAAGCGTTTATCTAACGTCGGCTAATAGTGTTTGTGCAACTGTTTATGATTACACAAGCAAGGTGACCTCATATTTCAATCTTTCAGACATAAATAAAGAACTGCAGGACCGCAATGCCGTGCTTGAAATGGAGTTAGTTAAACTCAATAATGAAATTAATGAGTATAAAATGCTACTCCCTGACGCAAAAATCAATCAAAACCCTCAGCAGTTTGATTTTGTCGTTGCTCATGTTATCAGCAATAGTATCTCTGAATCAAACAACTACATCACAATCAATCGTGGCTTAGCAGATGGAGTTAATACGGATATGGGCGTGGTTGACCGAAATGGTGTTGTGGGTATAGTAAATGTAACTGGAAAGCATTCTGCCAGAATCATTTCACTACTAAACCCTAATATGAAATTATCATGCAAACTAAAAAACAGTGGATATTTTGGCAGCATGGTATGGGATTGTAAGAGTCCACAGTATTCAATATTGGAAGAATTGCCCAAACACATGAGGTGTCATTTGGGCGATACCATTGTTACAAGCGGGTATTCATCAGTTTTCCCTGAAGGTTTAATAGTAGGAACTGTATCAGGTCAAGTCAGAGGTACGAATGATAGTTTCGTTTCTCTTAAAATCAAACTTTCAACCAATTTCTGCCAATTGGGGTCAGTAAGAGTTATAACAAACAATCTTAGCGAAGAGTTGAAAATGCTTGAAACCAAAGATACTGATAATGAACAAAAAAACGAAGGCTTTAGCAACCAGTAATTATGTCAAGAAATTTTATACAATTCATATTTTTGTTTGTTATCCTAACTCTACTGCAAGTGGTGTGCAATAAAATTATTCTATTTAATGTCGCATGCCCAATTATCTTCATATATACGATATTGCGATTGCCGGTAGACTTGAATAAATCTCTTGCATTGACACTTGCTTTCATCACAGGATTGGTTGTTGATGTATTCGGCAATACTCCAGGTATGAATGCTTTGTGTTGCACTGTCGTTTGTGGCATTCGCATTCCTGTTTTCAATTTTCTTGATACACATGATGACGATGAATCGACATCGATTCTTCCATCTATCCATACTTTGGGAATAGCAAACTACATTAAATATATTTTCATTTTAGTGCCTGTTTACTGTTCTCTCCTATTCTTTATACAAGCATTCACCCTTCGCAACCCGCTTCTGACACTTTCAAGAATCGGAGCGAGTAGTCTGTTATCTATTATCATTATATTAGGTATTGAAAGTTTAGTCGGGACCCAACGTGAGAAAAGATTATAATCTTGAAAAAAGAAAGTTTGTAATTGGCGGATTTATATCAGTTATTGCACTGATATACATAATCCGTCTCTTTATGTTGCAAGTTGGGGAAACCAAATACAAAGACAATGCTTATTCCAATGCCTTTGTTGAAGTAGTAACCTTTCCATCTCGTGGACTCATTTATGATAGACAAGGACGATTAATCGTATACAACAAGCCTGCTTATGACCTGGTCATGATACCAAACGATGTTCATAGTTTGGACACATTAGACCTGTGCAACACTCTTCAAATCAATAAAGAGGAATTCGAAGGATTGCTCAAGAAAATGAAAAGAGGGCGAGACTATAGCGGATATACCCAGCAAACATTATTAAGCCACCTAACACCTGAACAACATGGACGGCTACAAGAAAAACTTTATAGATATCCTGGATTGAGCATCGTTCAGAGGATTTTGAGACAATATAACTATAATGTTGCTGCCAATATACTTGGTGATATTAGAGAAGTCAACAATAGGGACATCGAAAATGACTCATACTATAAATCTGGCGATTATACTGGTGATCTTGGCCTTGAAAAAAGCTACGAAAAATTTTTGAGAGGCCGAAAAGGATGTGAAATTCTCATACGAGATGCACTCGGCAAAATAAAAGGACATTATCACAATGGCCAGAATGACATAGCACCTATTGCGGGTAATGATTTGCATTTAAGCATAGACATAGAATTACAGCAATTCGGAGAAGAACTCATGAGAGGTAAAATAGGTGCTATAGTGGCAATAGAGCCTAAAACCGGTGAGATATTAGCACTTGTTTCAAGTCCCAGTTATGATCCATCATTATTGGTCGGAAAAGAAAGGGGTAATAATTACATGGAACTGGTGAATAATAACTTCAAGCCTCTCTTTGACCGTTCAATTATGGCAGCATATCCTCCAGGGTCAACTTTCAAGCCCTCACAAGGTTTGATTTTTGAGCAAGAAGGAATCACAAATGTCAATACCGCATATCCTTGCCACAGGGGATATATAAGTGGCGGGTTGAAGGTTGGCTGCCATGGACACGGATCACCTATCACATTAGAACCGGCTATTCAAACTTCTTGCAATGCATACTTCTGCTGGGGCTTAAAACACCTTCTAGACAATCGAAAGAAATATGGAAACACTTCAAAAGCGTTTGAAGTATGGAAGAAGTATATGGTTGAATTTGGCTATGGCTACAAACTTGATGTTGACCTTCCCGGTGAAAGTCGTGGTTTTATCCCCAATAGTGCATTCTATAACAAGATTTATGGTGAAGACATGTGGACTGCCAATGCCGTGATTAGCGACGCCATTGGTCAAGGAGAGATACTTGCAACACCTTTACAAATTGCAAATCTAAGTGCTATTATAGCCAATAGAGGGTATTACGTCACACCGCATGTTGTAAGGAATATTGCAGGTGTTGGAGTGTTGAAGAAATGTGTCCAAAAACATTATACCAGAATCTCTCGTGAATACTACGAGCACGCCGTAAAAGGCATGAGAATGTCGGTTCTTGGTGGAACTTGCAAATCGGGCAATGTTGCAGGACTCGACATTTGTGGCAAAACAGGCACCGCTCAAAACCCACATGGACGGGACCACTCGGCATTTATGGGTTTTGCGCCAATGAATGATCCCAAAATTGCCGTCTGCGTATATGTTGAAAATGGAGGATGGGGTGCAACATTCGGAGTGCCCATCGGTTCATTAATGATAGAGAAGTACCTAAAAGGTAATGTAGCGGGTAGAGAAGGTTTGGCATCAAGTATGAAATCCACCAGCACATATAGCGTAAAAGCATATGGAAGTGCAAAAAGTGCTTCATCACGTGGGAATGACAAACCGGCAAATACTCAGAATATTGTAAAAAAAGAAGTATCAAAGAATGGAACAGAGCAGTGACCATAATAATAAACTAATAAAGAAGGTTGATTGGTTTACCATTCTGTTATACCTGGCGCTTGTTGTTGCAGGAGCAATTACCATTTATGCGGCAACTTATAACTTTGAAAAAGCCGGAAGCATGTTCTCATTTGCCGAATTTTCTGGTAAACAATTCCTTTGGGCAGGGCTATCGTTTGTTCTTGGGTTCTCATTATTAATGATTGACCGAAGCATTTACGAGGCTTATGCCTACCCGATATACGGTATAATGATTCTGCTCTTAATTATTACAATATTCATTGCACCAAATGTAAACGGGTCAAGATCGTGGATTGTAATGGGACCCATAAGTTTGCAGTCGGCCGAGTTTGCTAAATTTGCTACTGCACTGGCATTAGCCAGGTTAATGAGTACCTATGGGTTTGCACTAAACAGCAAAAAGAACTATGCTGTTGCTCTCGGTATAATATTTCTGCCAATTTTATGTATCATACTTCAACGAGAGACTGGATCGGCACTAGTTTATACTTCTCTTATCTTTGTCTTATACCGTGAAGGGATGAGCGGTTTCATCCTTTTTGCCGCCCTTTGTGCAATCACCTACTTTGTAGTAGTTTTAAAGTTTGCTACAACTCTTATACTTGGCATTCCACTGGGTACATTTATGGTTCTAACAATTATCTTGCTGCTTACTTTGGCTATTATAATTGTTTACTGCAAATCAGCCAGAATGACCCGCGATGTGTTAATTATATATCTTGCTTGCTCAATAATATCAGGATTAATCTTGTGGTTGGGGGTCAATCTGAATGGTTACGTTATTTTGTTTTCAACCATTGGCATAACATTATTATATTTGATTTATTCACTGCTGCACGAAAACTTGAAGCATGTTGTAATAACCATATCATACATGGTGGCTTCAATCATTTTTGTATTCATGGTTGATTTTGCTTTTAATAATGTACTACAACCTCATCAACAAACCCGAATTAAGGTCACCCTTGGTATTGAAGAAGATGCTCATGGTGCCGGGTATAATGTCAATCAAAGCAAAATCGCAATCGGTTCGGGTGGTTTGACGGGTAAAGGTTTTCTTGGAGGTACACAGACTAAACTCAAATATGTACCTGAGCAGCATACCGACTTCATCTTCTGCACAATTGGAGAAGAACAGGGTTTCATCGGAGCATCGGCTGTAATCCTATTGTTTTTGACTCTAATATTGAGGATAATTAAAATCGCCGAACGCCAACACACCGCATTCGGTCGCGTATATGCCTATTGTGTTGCATCGTATTTGATATTCCATTTATCAATTAATATCGGCATGGTAATCGGTCTATGCCCGGTTATTGGTATACCTCTACCCTTCTTTTCTTATGGAGGGTCTTCATTGTGGGGATTCACCTTCTTGTTGTTTATTTTATTAAAAATTGACGCTGAGCGTGGAGCTTATGGTGTATGGTAAAAACTCTAATGAAAATATTTGCCAAATAATATAAGTATAAGTAACTTTGTAAAAAAATATATATGGGATTTTTTAAGTTTTTCAGCAAGGAAAAGAAACAGACACTCGATCAAGGTCTTAACAGGACCAGAGAGGGTGTATTCTCAAAATTAGCACATGCAGTTGCAGGGAAATCTACTATTGATGACGATGTTCTGGATAATCTTGAAGAAGCCTTTATCACATCAGACCTTGGGGTGAAGACTACCGTTAAAATCCTTGACTTAATCCAAGCAAGAGTCAAACAAGACAAATACGTTAATACTGCCGAATTAAACGATATGCTCTGCGACGAAATATCAAAGATGCTTGCCGATGATGTCAACGCAGATAAAGAGGATTTCGTAATTGAAGATGACAAAAAACCATACGTAATTATGGTTGTTGGTGTTAACGGGGTTGGTAAAACAACTACTATCGGGAAATTGGCTTACCAATATAAAAAAGCGGGTAGTAAAGTGGTTCTCGGCGCTGCCGATACTTATCGTGCTGCTGCTGATGAACAACTCGAGATTTGGGGCGAACGGGTTGGGGTTCCTGTAATTAAACATAACATGGGAACAGACCCGGCTTCGGTCGCTTTTGATGCTGTAAGTTCAGCTAAAGCTCAAGGTGCCGATGTGGTAATTATTGATACTGCAGGACGCTTGCACAACAATGTCGGCCTCATGCGACAATTAACTAAAATCAAGGACGTAATGGGCAGGGTAATAGCCGACGCCCCACACGAGATACTCTTGGTTCTTGACGGCTCAACAGGACAAAATGCGTTTGAGCAGGCAAAACAGTTTGTTGAAGCTACCGAAGTAAACGCACTTGCCGTCACAAAACTTGATGGCACAGCAAAAGGCGGTGTTGTTATAGGCATAAGCGACCAGTTCCAGATTCCGGTCAAATATATCGGACTTGGTGAAGGCATTGAAGACCTGCAGATTTTCCATAAAGATGAATTCGTTAAATCACTGTTCGGAAAGTGAAAAGAAACAAAATAGATGTCATTTCGCTTGGATGTTCTAAGAATCTTGTTGATTCTGAACATCTAATGCGGCAATTGCATTCTGCTGGATATACCATTGAACATAATCCAACTAAGATAAGCGGCGAAATAGTTGTTGTTAATACGTGTGGTTTTATCAGTGATGCACAAGAGGAATCAATTAATACAATCCTTGAGTTAGGAGAAGCAAAAAAACAAGGCAAAATCAGGCGTCTATATGTTATGGGATGTCTTGCTGAACGTTTTATGGCAGATCTTGTACAAGAATTGCCCGAAGTTGATAAATTTTACGGAAAGTTTAATTGGAAAGACCTATTGCATGACTTAGGGAAATCGTATGATGATTCCATTTCAAACGAGAGATTCCTGACAACACCATCCCACTACACCTATATCAAGATTTCAGAAGGTTGCAATAGATTTTGTGCCTTTTGCGCTATACCACTAATTACTGGACGGCACCAAAGTGTTCCAATGGAAACATTGTTGTCAGAAGTTAAACACCTTGTACAAAAAGGAGTAAAAGAATTCAATGTTATAGCCCAGGATCTTTCATCATACGGAATGGACTTATATGGCAAAATGATGTTACCGGAATTAATTGAAAAAATGGCCCAAATTCCAGGAGTGCAATGGATACGCCTTCATTATGCCTACCCCACCCAATTCCCTTATGAAATTCTGCCCGTAATGAAAAAACATGATAATGTTTGCAAATATCTTGACATAGCTTTGCAACATATCAATGATAATGTTCTTCACAATATGAGGAGACACATTAATCGCAAAGAGACAATCGAATTAATTCAACGCATTCGAGCAGAGGTGCCTGGGATACATATCAGAACTACTCTTATGGTTGGTTTCCCGGGTGAAGACGAAAAAGCATTTGAAGAATTATTAGACTTCGTTAGAGAAGCAAAATTTGAACGCATGGGTGCATTCACATATAGTAAGGAGGATGGCACTTATGCTGCTGATCAATATGACGATGCAATACCTCAAAACATAAAGGATGACAGACTGGATCAACTCATGTCCCTTCAAGAAGGTATTTCTTTATCTATACAAGAGTCTAAAATAGGAAAAACGATTAAAGTTATAATTGACCGCGAGGATGAAGAATATTATGTTGGACGTACTGAATTTGACTCGCCCGAAGTGGACCCTGAAGTCCTTATTAGCAAAGACGCAAAGTTAAGCATAGGCAACTTTTATAATGTCGTTATTACAGAAGCACTGCCTTTTGAATTATTTGCCAAACCTTGCCTCAACTAACTGTGGTTAATTTTTCTTCTGATTATTATTGTCTTCGCGGAATTTATCTTTTTTCTTCAGAACAAAATAAAGAAGTATTATTACCAATAAACTAACTCCAATAACTCCAAAATAGAACAAATACTCCCCTACCTTAAAATGGGGATATCCCATATATGCCATTACCACTAGGTAAACAAGAAGAAAAGCAGGTATTAATTTATATCGTTTGCTGTTGATCATTTTCTATTGAATAATAAGGAGATTCTTCGGGGTTAAACATCCCCGATGCAAAAAGATTATGAATTTTTATACACGCCCATGCATCTATTGCGGCATAGCGTTTCTGGGCATCAGTTAATGTTTCTGCTTCCCAATTACTTAATTGCTGACTTTTAGAAATTCTCTCGCCAAATAGTATAGCAAAGATTTTTTGCAAACTTATATCAACAATACAATTTTGTTGTGCAAGTTCTTGCACATCTTCAAAACCAGCAGGTTCAATATCAAACGAACGTTTAAGCATTTTGAAATCATCATGCACCGACAGACCTACTTTTAGGCGTGAACTGTCACACACAAACTCGTGTAGAACTGTTGGCATTCCAATCTGATTCAATCTAAAAAGGAAGCACTCATTGGGCGTGGACAATTGCATCAGAGCAATTTTATGCATCTGCCCTCGTTTAAAAGAAGGACGGGTTTCGGTATCAAATCCAATCACATCAAATTTACGCAATTGTCTGACAGCCGAATTCACCATGGATAATTTATCTACAACATATATGTCACCAGTATATTTTACTAATGGCAATTGGTTCAAGAGTTCCTTAGAAATTGAGACCTTTCCCATAACGATAGGCTTTTCTTTACGGGTTACTTTTTTCAAGAGTTTACCAACTTAGACAACTATATCATATAAATAGTGCTCGATTTTATATTACCGAGCACTACTTTTATAAACTATTCCATTGTATGAATTACTTAGTGAGTGCTATTATGAATGTAGCAAGAGAAATAACTGTACCAACCGAGCTCATACCCAATGATAAAGCGGGAGGAACATTCCATGACGAACGTGCCTTGCTTGCATTAGGTTCTACATATATACAATCATTTTGCTGAAGATAAAAATCTGGCGAAACAATTATATTGGGATCATTCAAGTTGATTGTCTTAACTTGGCGGCTACCATCAGCATTGGTGCGGATGATGCGAATGTTATCTCTTTTTCCTTTGATGGTCAGGTCACCAGCAAGTGCAATTGCTTCGAGAACATTCATACGGTCATTGGATGATTTGACAACCCCTGGTTTATTAACTTCGCCTATGGCATATACATGGAAATTCTGCAAACGAATCTCAACTCCAGGTTTAACTGTTAAATATTTCGGATATATCATTGATGCGATAAGGTCCTCAGCCGCAGTTTTTGTCATCCCGCTAACTCGAACTTTGCCAAGCATGGGATATTCAATTTCTCCATTTGCATCAACAAGATAATAATAAATTGAATTCTCTTGATTATTGCCTGCAGTTTGAGTGTTCCTTGATGTAGCAACATAAGTCACTTTATTGAACGGTTTTACTGATTCCTCATCGGGACCTGAAACATTGATTTGCAGCATATCGCCAGGCATTAAAATCAACTCTGAATTTTTGGGGGCAGACGAGAGTACGCTGGCTGGAATCTGATCAATATTTATCATGTAGGGGATATCCTTACCAGTATTACAGCTGACCAATAACATTGCAACAATTAATGTTGAAAATAAAGCGCGAATGTTCATATTAACTTTTGATTATGTTGAACGAAAATTATTTTTTGCAAAATTAATAAATAAAGTTTAAAGAATAAAATTTTTAATCAATTCCTTCATGCTCATTTTTGTTTTTTGTAAATTTGCATAAAAAAAACAAAATGAGCCAAGCAAACGATATTGAACGCCATCCATGGCCACCTTTCATACCCGAAAATGCAAAAATGCTGATTTTAGGTACTTTCCCACCCAAACCGGAAAAATGGTCTATGGATTTTTTTTATCCTAACAAGATTAATGACATGTGGAGGATAATTGGATTGATCTTCTTCAATAAAATCAATTATTTTTGGGATGACTCAAAAAAATGTTTCATAGTCAATAAAATAAAGGATTTTTTACAATGTAAAAAGATAGCTTTATGGGATACTGCAATGGAGGTCAGGCGACTAAAAGACAACGCAAGTGATAAGTTTTTGGATATTGTAACACCAATAGATTTGGAGAAGATTCTTAGTGAAAATCCATCAATTAAAGCTATAGTCACTACCGGTGAAAAGGCAAGCGAGGTTGTATCTAACCAGGCAAATATTTGTATCCCTAAAATTGGGGAACAGTCTACTTGTTGCATTGGGACCCACAATTTTGATTTTTATAGGATGCCTTCAACATCTCGCGCCTACCCGTTGAAACTGGAGAAGAAAGCCGATTATTATCGCAGTTTGTTTTTACACTTGGGGATTATTGATTAATAATTTTCATTTGTTTTCTTGAAAATTGAGGAATAGTGGTTAAAAAAATACAACTGTCCTACATAACTTGTCATAACATTATTTTTTTTGTAAATTTGCAAAGTAAATTAGAATAAAAACAAAAATATTATACAATATGAGGCTTAACATAGTTGTATTGGCAAAACAAGTGTCGGATACTCGTAATGTGGGTAAGGATGCTATGAAAGCAGACGGAACAATTAACCGAGCAGCCCTCCCAGCCATTTTCAACCCCGATGACTTAAACGCGCTAGAACAAGCATTGCGTCTGAAAGAGCAAAACCCTGGAACAACTGTAGGCATTCTTACAATGGGACCGCCTCGTGCTGGTGAGATTATACGCCAAGGTTTATATCGCGGGGCCGACACCGGGTGGCTTCTTACAGATAGACTTTTTGCTGGGGCCGACACTTTAGCAACAAGTTATGCTCTGGCAACTGCTATAAAGAAAATTGGCAATGTTGACATTGTCATTTGTGGAAGACAGGCAATCGATGGTGATACGGCACAAGTAGGTCCCCAAGTTGCCCAAAAACTGGGAATGAACCAGGTAACCTACGCCGAAGAAATATTGAATATTGAAAAGGGTATTGCAACAATTCGTCGTCATATTGATGGTGGGGTCGAAACAGTAAAAGTGCCTCTTCCGCTTGTTGTTACTGTTAACGGTAGCGCCGCACCTTGTCGTCCATGCAATGTCAAACTTGTCATGAAATACAAGTATGCCACATGCCCTCTGGAACGTACCGGAAATGAACCTTGGAAGCATTTATATGAACAAAGAGAATTCTTGACTCTCAATCAATGGAATGTTAAAGATATTGATGGTGACCCGACACAATGTGGGCTCAGTGGTTCGCCAACAAAGGTTAAGACAGTCCAAAATATTATATTTCAAGCCAAGGAGAGTAAAATATTAACTTCAAAGGATTCCGACTTAGATGACTTGATGAAGGAACTAATTAATGAAAAGATAATTGGTTAATAGTTGAAGTAATGAACAGCGTTATAGTATATTGCGAAATTGAAGGCACAACTGTTGCCGAAGTATCCCTGGAACTGCTGACCAAGGGTCGAAAACTTGCAACAGAACTTGGTGTTGAACTAGAAGCCATTGTTGCTGGCACTAATATTAAGGGCTTTGTCGAAAAGCAAATTTTACCATACGGTGTTGATCGTCTATATGTATTCGATGCAGATGGTTTATCCCCTTACACCTCAGTGCCACATACCGACATTTTGGTTAAATTATTCAAAGAAGAGAAACCGCAAATTTGCCTCATGGGAGCAACTGTTATTGGACGAGACCTTGGTCCACGCGTTTCGTCATCATTGACTAGCGGTTTAACTGCCGATTGTACGCAACTTGAAATTGGTGACTACGATGATATTAAAACAGGGAAACATTATGAAAACCTGCTATATCAAATACGTCCAACATTCGGGGGGAACATAGTTGCTACTATTGTCAACCCTGAGCATCGTCCTCAGATGGCAACCGTGCGTTCAGGTGTGATGCAGAAGTCGCCCTACTCCGGTACCGCACGAGAAGAGGTCATATACCCCGATGTTGCTAAATATGTTCCTGACACCGACTTTGCAGTAAAAGTTATTGATCGTCACGTCGAAGCTGCAAAACACAATCTAAAAGGAGCTTCAATTGTTATTGCAGGAGGTTACGGTGTTGGTAGCAAAGAAGGTTTTGACATGTTATTTGAATTGGCCAAAGAACTCCATGGTGAAGTTGGTGCTTCACGCGCAGCTGTAGATGCAGGTTGGGTTGAGTCTGATCGACAGGTTGGCCAAACTGGTATCACAGTTCATCCCAAGGTGTATATTGCTTGTGGCATATCGGGACAGATACAGCATATTGCGGGCATGCAAGACTCAGGCATTATTATCTCAATCAACATTGATCCTGATGCACCAATTAATAAAATTGCTGATTACGTAATTGTTGGAACTGTTGAGGATGTAGTCC
>JAGHSV010000023.1 GCA_018065665.1 Candidatus Sodaliphilus aphodohippi | reverse complement strand
TTCACATGCCGTAAACAGCAATGCCAAAAATGCGGCGCAAAAGAGGATCGTCGCGCGCCGGAGGTTTGCACGGGAACTTCGTTTCTTTTCGGGGGAGGAATTACTTTCAGCCATTTTTTCTCTCATCAAGTTATGCAAAAATCAATAATGCTTATTACCTGCAATTCAGTTATTTACAAAACTATACCATCATTAGACCGTCCCTTTGACGGTGTAAAGCAATCACCTTTCTTTATTTTCTATCCTTGCTTAAATATGCCTTGCAAAATCTCCATTTGCCATCGCCAAATTGATGCCAATATCCATAATAGAGATCAATATCTTTTGGTAACATCTTATTTACCTGTAATGCGTATTTATACCCTTGATTTATCCATTCCTCCATGCCTTGAGTCGTAAATGTCGATACACATTATTGTCAATAGATATGTGATTCTCATTTTAACTACTTTTCCTTTTTCCGTTATAGGAATAACCCAACCACAAAGGTAGGACATTTTTTCCTGAATTGCACCAAACAAGAGCATAAAACAACATTTCTATTTGGATTCTTCAAATAAAAAGTCGTACCTTTGCAACTTAATAAGCAACGATATCGTTGAGGGAAAGGATATGTTTTTACGATAATAAAATAACATCAAACAAGAAAATGAAAAAGATATTTTTACTTTTCTCGCTCGTGCTGACAATATGCAGCACGGCGATTGCACAGGCACCCTCTATCAACCAAATCTGGTACACAACCGTCGATGGCGAGAAAATTGAAATGGATCCCAACCACCACGATCCGAGTGAACCAAGTGCTTTTGACCAACCTCTGATACGCAATGAATATGATGCTAGTGTGGGTCAATTTGTCCTCACATTTGATGGCGTTGTGACAAGAATTGGAAAAGGCGCATTCAGAAGTTTCGGCTGGGAACTAAAATCCGTTACAGTTCCATGTGCCGTGACGAGCATTGAAGACGAAGCATTTGAAGGTTGTCAGGAACTTACTTCCATCACCATTCCGTGCAGTGTGATGAGCATTGGGAAAAATGCATTTGAAAATTGTACAGGTCTCAAATCAATCACCATCCCAGGTGGCGTAAAGAGAATAGAAGATAGTGCTTTCAAACAATGTTACAATATGACTTCCGTCACCATTTCCAATGGCGTGGCAAGTATTGGTGAGTCAGCATTTGAAGGCTGTTCTATGCTGCCGTCTATTATGCTCCCAGAAAGTATTACGAGTATTGGAGATCGTGCATTTTATGGAACATCCAGCTTGACAAAAGTAATCGTTTTAGCCACAAATCCTCCAGTATTAGGTAACGATGTTTTTTATCGTGGTGGGGCAGACTTGTACGTTCCCTCTGTTGAGACCTATGCCGCTTCCTCTTGGAATAGGTTTTTTTATATTAGCCCATACTCTCCTCAATATACAGGCTGCAAGCATAAGGCTCTGGAGGAAATCAATGAAGCGCTGCAAGGCCTCGAACTGTCGGAAAGTGAGACACAGATAATGAACGGTTTCTTGCGGCAGATAAACAATGTGCACGATGACGCACTGGCAGAAACTCGTGAAAACTTTCTTATAATTGAAAGTGCCAAAACAGCCGCTTTGGATTTCGTTAAAATGCTCGTCAGGGATGCCGCCCTTACCGCCATCGCTGAAGCCATGCCCGAGAATGCGAACGACCTTGTGCAGCATCAAATCAGCATCATCAACACATCAAACGATGTGGCGATGATCAATATGGCAAGAGGCGTTGCCTTGGACATTCTGTATGCTTACAACAAGGTTCTCGGCTATGTGCCCACCGACACCACCACAGGACCAGCCGTGCGCATAAGCAAGAAAGGCAAAACGCCTCTCACCATATACAACCCTGATAAGGTGGAATTTTTATCAAAGTAAAGAACAAAAAGTGTCAATAAAAAGACCAAGTCATTAGTGTCCAATAAAAAAGGACGAACTTATAAATTTAGTCAAATGGTCTCTTAAAATGATATGACCCCCCGAAAGTTAGACAAAAAACTTTCGGGGTTCATATCAGAATTGCAACTAAATGGGGGCTGAAAATTGAAAACGGCAAACGGATGCCGGCACTTTTGTGCGGGTTAATGCCGATGGCATGTTTTTTCCTGATCGCGCGAGGGTTTATTCACATTTGTAGTGTTTTATTGCCACAAATCTTCTTAATTTCCACAATTTTTAGTAATTTTGCATTTTAATAATCGCGCACGATGCCATGGCATTGGCTGTTGGATTGTAAACAACTAAGTATAAACTTATTACCGATATATTATAGACAAAATGAAAAAGTTTAACGAGTATAATCGTTTTAACCTCTCGGAAATCAACAAGGAAGTCCTCGGCATGTGGGACGCCGAGAACGTGTTTGAACGCAGTATCAGCGAGCGCGAGGGTGCTCCCTCTTTTGTTTTCTTTGAGGGTCCCCCCTCGGCAAACGGCATGCCCGGCATCCACCATGTGATGGCGCGCACCATCAAGGACATCTTCTGCCGTTACAAGACCATGCAGGGTTTCAAGGTCCTTCGCAAGGCTGGCTGGGACACTCACGGTCTGCCTGTTGAGCTTGGCGTGGAGAAGGCACTTGGCATCACCAAGGAGGACATCGGCAAGAAAGTCAGCGTTGACGAGTATAACGCGACATGCCGCAAGGAGGTGATGAAGTACACCAAGGAGTGGTCGGACCTTACCCACAAGATTGGCTACTGGGTGGATCTTGACAATCCATATATTACCTACACAAATGACTATATCGAGACCCTGTGGTGGCTGTTGAAGCAGCTCTACAACAAGGGTCTGCTCTATAAGGGCTACACAATCCAGCCTTACTCGCCGGCTGCCGGCACCGGCCTGAGCTCGCACGAGCTCAACCAGCCCGGTTGCTACCGCGATGTCAAGGACCAGACCGTGACCGCCCAGTTTGCCGTAGTCGAGAATGACCACCCCGTCATCCAGAAAATCAAGGCTGCCGCCGACAAGGGCTTTGACAACATCGCCATCCTGGCATGGACCACTACACCGTGGACTCTGCCGTCAAACACCGCGCTGTGTGTCGGCCCCAAGATTGAGTATGTGGCTGTCGAGAGTTATAACCCCTACAACGGCACTCCCGCCATCTATCTCATGGCCAAGCCCCGCCTCAATGCCTACTTCAAACCCGAGGGTGCCGAGAAGCCCCTCTCCGAGTACCAGCAGGGCGACAAGGTGATTCCCTACAAGGTGATTGCCGAGTTTGTGGGCACCGACCTGCTTGACATCCGCTATCGCCAGCTTTTCCCGTGGGTTAAGCCTGTTGACAAAGTTGACGACCGCATCGTCATCAACGACAACGGTTTCCGCATCATCCCCGGTGACTATGTCACTACCGAGGACGGTACCGGTATCGTTCACATCGCGCCGACATTCGGTGCCGACGATGCCGCCGTTGCACGCGCAGCCGGCATCCCGTCGCTGTTCATGATCAACAAAAAACTCGAGACCCGCCCCATGGTGGACCTCACCGGCAAATACTACACCATTGACGAGCTTGACGACGAGTTTGTCAAGAACTGCGTCGATGTTGACCTCTACAAGGAATATGCCGGGGCGTGGGTCAAGAATGCCTACGACCCGCAGTACACCGTCAACGGCAAGTATGACGAGGCTGCCGCAACCAAGGCCGAGGACCTGAACGTTTACATCTGCATCAAGATGAAGCAGGCCGGCACCGCCTTCAAGATTGAGAAGCACGTGCACAACTACCCGCACTGCTGGCGTACCGACAAGCCCGTCCTCTACTATCCCCTGGACAGCTGGTTCATCCGCTCCACTGCATGCAAGGAGCGCATGAGCGAACTCAATAAGACCATCAACTGGAAACCCGAGCACACCGGCACCGGCCGATTTGGCAAGTGGCTCGAGAACCTCAACGACTGGAACCTGAGCCGCAGCCGCTACTGGGGCACTCCGCTTCCCATCTGGCGTAGCGAGGACGGCGAGGAAATCTGCATCGGCAGCATCGCCGAACTGTATGACGAGATTGAGAAGTCTGTTGCAGCCGGCCTGATGAAGTCTAACCCCTATAAGGACAAGGGCTTCGTTCCCGGCGACTACAGCAAGGAGAACTATAACAAGATTGACATCCACCGTCCCTATGTCGATGACATCATCCTCGTCAGCCCGTCGGGCAAACCGATGAAGCGCGAACTGGACCTCATTGACGTGTGGTTCGACAGCGGTTCGATGCCCTATGCCCAGTTGCACTACCCGTTCGAGAACAAGGAACTGGTGGACAACCGCCTGGCCTATCCCGCCGACTTCATCGCCGAGGGCGTTGACCAGACACGCGGCTGGTTCTTCACCCTTCACGCCATTGCCACGATGGTGTTTGACAGCGTGGCATACAAGAGCGTAATCTCGAACGGACTTGTCCTTGACAAGAACGGTAACAAGATGAGCAAGCGCCTGGGCAACGCCGTTGACCCGTTCAAGGCCATTGAGAAGCACGGCACCGACCCGTTGCGCTGGTACATGATCAGCAACTCGTCGCCGTGGGACAACCTCAAGTTTGACGAGGCAGGAGTCGAGGAAGTGTCGCGCAAGTTCTTCGGCACACTCTACAACACCTATTCGTTCTTTGCGCTATATGCCAACGTCGACGGGTTTGACCCCGCCGCACCTCAGGTGCCCGTTGCCGAGCGTCCCGAGATTGACCGTTGGATTATCTCGCTGCTCAACTCACTCGTTGCCACCGTCAAAGCCGACCTCGACGACTACGAGCCCACCCGCGCCACCCGCGCCATCAGCGAGTTTGTCAACGACCACCTCAGCAACTGGTATGTGCGTCTGAACCGCAAGCGTTTCTGGGGCGGTAAGATGGGCCAGGACAAACTGGCTGCCTACCAGACCCTGTATCAGTGCCTGCACACCATCTCGCTGCTGATGGCTCCCGTTTCGCCGTTCTTCAGCGACAAGCTCTATCGCGACCTCACCGGTAGCGAAACATCGGTTCATCTGGCCAAGTATCCCGTCAGCGACGATGCGGTAATCGACAAGAAACTCGAGGAGCGCATGCAGGTGGCACAGGACATCACGTCGATGACCCTGGCACTGCGCCGCAAGCAGAACCTGAAGGTTCGCCAGCCGCTCATGTCAATCATGGTACCCGTTGCCGACGAGCAGCAGGCCGAGAATATCAAGGCAATCGCCGACCTTGTCAAGAACGAGGTTAACGTCAAGGAAATCAAACTGGTTGGCAGTGATGCCGGCATCCTTGTCAAGAAGGTGAAACCCGACTTCAAGAAACTTGGCCCGAAGTACGGCAAAATCATGAAGATGCTTGCCCAGCAACTCACCACACTCCCGCAGGAGCAGATCATCGAGTTCGAGAAGAACGGCAGCATCACGCTGGACGTTGCAGGGCAGCAGGCAGTTGTAGACAAGGCCGACGTCGAGATTATCTCGGAGGATATTCCCGGCTGGCTCGTCACCAACTACGGCAGTCTCACCGTTGCGCTTGACATCACTCTGACCGACGAACTCGTCCGCGAGGGTATGGCACGCGAACTCGTGAACCGCATCCAGAACATCCGCAAGAACAAGGGATTTGACATCACCGACCGCGTAGTTGTCACTATCGCCCCCGACGAGCGAATAAATGATGCCGTTGTCCAGTTTAAGGACTATATTGCGAGCCAGGTGCTTGCTGTTGACGTCATTCTGGCCGAGGTTGAGAACGATGACATCGTCGATGCCGAGAAGGATGAACTGAAAGTCAGGATTTCGGTAATAAAAGCATAAACCAATAACATAAAGTCAGGGTGACTGTTTTGGATAGTTGCCCTGCTTATATAATAATGTGTTTGTTCTATGGAAGAAAATAAGGAAAAAGTCAGATATTCTGACGAGGAGTTGCAGGAGTTCAAGGCAGTGATTCTCGAGAAGATTGCAAAGGCCCGCGAGAATTATGACCTGCTGATGGCCAACCTGCAGAGCGACGGCACCAATCCGTCGGCCAAGGTGTTTGAAGAAGGCGCTTATATGCGCAGCAAGGAAGATGCATGCCAGCGAGCACAACGCCAGATGGAGTTCATCAACAAGCTGCAGGCGGCGCTGATTCGTATTGAGAACAAAACCTACGGGGTTTGCCGCGTAACCGGCAAGTTGATTCCCAAGGGACGTCTGATGGCCGTGCCCCATGCGACTACATCGCTCGAAGGCAAGGAATTGGAGCAAAAAAACAAGCGATAACAAAGCCCTAACAAGGCCATGATGCCACCAGTGGTGGCATTGATACATCGTGTACCTGATATGAAGAAAATTTCAAACGGATGGCTTGCGACTCTCATTATTGTTGCTGTCATCACCCTTGACCAGGCCCTCAAGATATGGGTGAAAACCCACTTCTACTATGGTGAGGAACTGGAGATAACAAGCTGGTTCAAACTGCTGTTTATCGAGAACAACGGTATGGCGTTTGGTATGGAACTGGGCAGCAAAATGTTGCTGACCTGGTTTCGCATCATTGCCGTGTGCCTGTTCATCTATTACCTGTACAAAATAAGGAAAAACAATGATATGCCCAAAGGGTTTGTGGCGTGTATCTCGATGATTACGGCCGGGGCATTGGGCAACGTGATAGACTGCATTGGTTACGGTCTTATCTTTGACGCGCCCGACTATCCCGCAGTGGCGCAGTTGTTCCCGCCCGACGGTGGCTATGGCACGCTGTTCAACGGTCGTGTGGTTGACATGCTCTATTTCCCCTTGTGCGAGTGGGATTGGCCCTCATGGGTCCCTGCCCTTGCCGGCGAGCATTTCATCTTTTTCCAACCCATCTTCAATATTGCCGATGCATCACTTAGTGTCAGCGTAATAGCACTGATATTATTCTACTCGAAACACCTTGCCGTGCTTGACCGCAAGAAGGGCGAGGATGTCGAAACCGATACTGATAGCGAGACAGGTACCGCTGAATGAAAAAGACAGTCATCTATATATTCACTCTGCTGCTTGTTGGCATTGCGGTGGCTTGTGATAAGGCACCCAACGGCGTCATACCCGAGAGCAAGATGGTTGTCCTCATCACCGACCTGCAACTTGCCGAGTCATATATCACCGGCAACTCAGAGGAATATAGTGACGACTCGTCGCGACTGGTGCTAAAGCAGTCCATCTTTGAGAAACACGGCGTGACCCCCGAACTATATGACACCTCGCTGGTGTGGTATGCAGCCAATATGGACGTGTATGCCAATGTCTATGACCGGGTGGTTGGCAACCTGCAGGATATGCGCAAAAAGGCCAGCAACGAACCTCTTGCCATCACCAGCTATAACCCCAATACCGAGCACAGGACTTACAAGCAGAGCGGTGACTCGGCCGACATCTGGACACTGCGGCGGCAATATATGCTGACGCCGGGTCTGAAACGCGGTTTCATCACTTTTGACCTGAAACCCGACAGGGAGTATGCCCGCGGCGACCGCTATGAACTGCAGGTCAAGATACTGGCGCAGCGCAGCCATTTCCACTTCTTGGTAGCAACCGACTATAACGACGGCACCACGTCCTATATCACCCGTTCAATGGGGCACGAGGGGTGGAACAACCTCTCGCTGCAGAGCGATTCGACGCGCAGCGTGCGCCGCATCTACGGGTATATCAACTATGAGGTCGAGGTGGCCGAAATAGCATACCTTGACAGCATCTCGATGCTGCGAACACACCTCTCGCCCACCGACTACCAGTCGGTAACGTCACAGAAATTCATTAACCGCAATACAGCACCTGTGTCAGTCAAACCCCAGCAGACTCAGTCTCCGCGCCCCCCGCGTAATGGCGTACCGGCAGTTCAGTCCGGCCGACCGGCAGTGCATGTTGTCAGACGGTGATCTACACCCACCAATGCCTATGCCCAACGTCATCGAATATAACAACGTGATGCTGTGTCGCGACGATGTGACCATCCTGAAGGATGTCAACTTCGCCGTCGAGGAGGGGCAGTTGCTGTTTGTTACGGGTAAGGTGGGCAGCGGCAAGACAACGCTGCTGCAGTCCATGTATGCCCAGTTGCCGCTGTCATCGGGCAGCGCCAGTGTGCTCGGGTATGACCTTGCCGGCATTAGCCCTCGCGATATACCGCGGTTGCGCCGTCAACTGGGAATCGTCTTTCAGGACTTCCGTCTGCTTGACGACCGTGACGTGTTGAACAACCTCAAGTTTGTGCTCAGGGCAACCGGATGGACCGACCCTGACGAGATTGACAAGCGCGTTGTGTGGGCACTGAAGCAGGTGGGGCAGACCAACAAGGCCTATTCCATGTCACGTCAACTCTCGGGCGGTGAACAGCAATGCGTGGCCATTGCCCGTGCGCTGGTCAACGACCCCAAGATCATCATAGCCGACGAACCAACCGGAAACCTTGACCAGGAAACTGCATTTACGGTTATGGACCTCTTGCAGCGCATTGCAAAGTCAGGCACCACCGTCATTGTCGCAACCCACAACACCGCCATCATTGACCGCTATCCAGCTGCTCGTCTCGAGTGCGACAACGGCACGGTACAATCCCTATAATTGAGCAAAAAACAAGGCATCTATTGGTTAGATGAAAAAAAATGTGTAATTTTGCATCGCTTTTATTGCCGTGGCAATATATTGACGATGGTTCCGTAGCTCAGTTGGATTAGAGCAACAGCCTTCTAAGCTGAGGGTCCTGGGTTCGAATCCCAGCGGAATCACAACAATACCAAGTGGGGTGAGAATCATAGATATAGTGATGATTTCTCATCCCATGTTTTATTGTACCCCATGGTTATTGCTGGGTTGTGTTTTATCTGATTCTGAAGACAGCCGTACTTTTGTTGTCGATGTGTTCTCTTATCATTTTGGCTATGTCCAGCTCAAATTGTTTTAGGTTGTCGCCAACAGTGTCGAGATGTGACAGGGCATTGTCAAAGTCCCCGATTTGGCGATAGAATTCGGCTTTGACCAGACCATCCTGGATGTAATTATCAATTAACCACTTACCATTTTGTACAAATAGTTCCCAATCGTCCTTGTCGATTTCTCTTTGTTCGCCCGAACGATAGTAAAAATCGTTGAAAGCATAGTGCAACATAAATCTCAGTCTGATTTCTTCGTCGCTACTCTTGAAACCTTCTTGAGAAATCTGATCAAAAGCCTCTTTGGTTTCGGCATAAGTCAATAGCCCCTGGTCCATGGACATACCGGACTGGGCATAGCGTGCTTCTTGGCGCGTCCTGATGAAATACTTGCCGCAGTGCGGACATTTTTGAACAAGGGATATCTCGGGCCGCATCGGTGCAATCTGTTTGTTATCGGACCACAGCTCGGCGCCAAATGTGTTTCCTGACATTAGTGACATGATTTCTTTCTCGGTACCGCAATAAGGGCAAGTCAAAATTTGAGGATTTCCTGGAATCATAATTTGTTTTTTTAGGTATTTAACTCTGTGTATTTATTGTTGAAAGATTTGTGCGTTTTGGTTTGGGTATGCAAAAGTCCCCAAAAAAATTGGAATATGCAATAGTTTAATAAAAATTTATTGCTGTCCGGTAAAAGATTTCATGGTACAAGACTGTGGAGTGACTTAGTAAATGCCGATAGGCATAAAGCGCTGAAAGTGCGAAGTGTGAGCGCAGCGCAACTGTAACCGGGGTCGAAGCGAACGGTAGAGAGCGCAGGCCCCGGAAAGTGACACCAGTAGCAAATGCGGGCTGAAAGTCCGCGATTTACACGCCATATAATGCACAAACAGCAATAGAGCAACCTCAATGATGGGTAAATCGCAGACTTTCAGCCCGCCCTAAGTGTGTGGCATCATATCCGAGGCCTTGCTCGCCCAAGGGCTCGCTCAACCCCGGGCAGTTGGCAGAGGTTCGCTATTTGCGGCACCGGCTTCGCCGACTTACCGCTGCTCACTCTGCCGAGCTCGCTACGCTCGGTTACAGTTGCGCCTGCCGGCTCACATATCGCACTTTCAGCGCTTAATATTAGTCCATTGAATAAAGTAAGCCCCTTTTAGCATTGAAAGAATAGACGCATTGACAATCTGATGTTTACATGAATGTATCAAAAGTTTCCCGGACAGCAATAATAAAAATTATTTAAGGATGATAAATATTAATCCATGAAAACGACATGAGGGACGGCGCATCGCGGTGCGTCGTCCCTCATTGTATCGTCAGGGTTTATCCAGCGGGATTATTTGCCGAGGATAAGGTTGATTTCCTGGTTCATGTCAACAACGTCAACCTTGCCGTCGCCATTGAGGTCAGCACGGCCGTCGTAGTCTTTCTTGTCGCTGCCGAGCATGATGTTGATGATGATGTTGAGGTCGGTTACGTCAATCTTGCCGTCAAGGTTAACATCGCCCTTGATTGCAGAGTTGTCCTTAATCTCAACGGGGTAGAGCTCAACTGCATCGTTGAAGAGAGTTACGAAGCACTTAACATCATATTTCTTGCCCTCGAAGTCCTCGGGGATGGTCACGGTGCTGGTGAACTTGTTGAACATAACAGCCTCGGCGGTGTCGTCAAACAGAGTGTAGGTGTTTGCAGCCTCGGCAGCCTCGAACTGAGCGTCCTTAATCAGCAGATAGTTGTGAACCATATCGGTACCGATTTCCTCAACGGTAATCTCGGTGGGCTCGATAGCGGCAACCTTGCGGGTTGAAGCGAATGTAGAGTCAACGGGAACAAGCTGCTTAGCGTTCTGGTAGAGAGTCCAGTTTGCAATGGCGTTGGTGATGACGTCGCCGTTTTCAAACTTGTTGGTAACGTTACCGTAAACGAGAGCGTAGGTGTTGTTGTTCTTTACATAGAGGTACTGACCGTTCTGGTAGATGGCAACCATGTCGCTGGTGATGCGGCCGTTAACGCCCTTACCCAGGTTGTAGAGGTCCTCGATGCTGTTCACGTCGGCAACCTCAACGTCGCCACCGCCAGCCTCGGTGATGCGGGTGGTGAGCAGCTGATAGATAGTGTTGGTCTTGCCATAAGAACCGATGACACCATAGATGTCATACTTCTTGGTGAGGTCGCTGGGCATGTTTGCACCCATGTTGTTGCAGAAGTCGATAGTCTCGCCAGTAGAGAGAGTGATCTTGCCGGTAACTGTTGTTCCGGTGCCAACCTCGCTGATGGTGACATTCTTGGCAACTACAAAGTGACCGAAGTTGTTGTGGTTAACCATGTTTGCTGTGAGAGTCTCGGGAGTTACAAGAACGGTGCTTGAAGCAGCCTTGAAACCGGTGAAAGGAGTCTTGAGCTCGGGCTCGCCGTCGTATGTGGTCTTTGTACCACCAAAACCGGCGGGGATCACGTTACCCTGAGAGTAAGTCTGGCCAGTGTTGCCGTAGATGAGCATGTAGCCGGTTTCGTCCTTGACGAACATGCGGCTGCCGCTAACTGCGAGAACGGTTGCGGGGTTCTTGAACTGAACCTTAGCATTGTCGGCCTGTGAGCCAAAGTCAGCAATGTCGATGCCGTCAACAACGTCGCCGCCGCCAACTTCCTGAAGTTTAACGGGGAGAGCAACAGGGATGAAGTTGTCGCCGTCCTTGGTTGTACCGATGATGGCAATCACGTCGAACGCCTTGGTCTCGTCGGTAGAGTTGCCATAGCCGCCCATACCTGTGCGTACCTGTGCAGTGCCGGCAGCGTCGGTGATAGTCTTGTTGTTATAAGAAATCTTAGCGTTCTTGATGAGAACATAGTGTCCGAAGTTTGCAGTGGTGATACCAGCAGTGGTGATAACCTCGGGTTCGATGGGGCTGTTGCCCTTAGCGGCACCAAAGCCGTCGGTGGGATAGCAGCTGAGCTCGGGCATGCCGTTGAAGGTGATCTTCTGGCCTACGAAGCCCGAGGGGATAACGTCACCGTTCTTGTAGGTCTTGCCGCCAAGCATGTCACCATAGAAGAAACCGTAACCGGTTGCATCCTTAACATAGAGGTTCTTGCCGTTGTGAGCGAGCACGTTAACATCGTTCTTGAACTGGATGTAGGTGCTGTCGGCAACGTTCTGATATTCGGCAATGTTGTTCACGAGAACAGCCGACTCGATAACGTAGGTAGCCTCGGCAACTTCACTCTGCTTGTCACCCTTGATGGCGATAGCCTTCACTGTAGTGCTCTGGGCGTTGATGTGGAGAGGCTCGGTGTAGGCAGTAGAAGAAGCTGTGGGAGTTGAACCGTTGAGTGTGTAATAGATGCTTGCGCCAGTAGTGCCGCAGTTGATTGCGACATCCTGAACGCAGTGGTAAGTACCGCCAGCAACGCTGAATACGGGCTTGGAAACAGTCTCCTCGGCTTGTCCGCTGCCAGTGGTGATGTCAATAGAAGAGAAGCACAATTGACCCGCTGTTTTGTCGGTCTTTGTTCCATACACGTTTTTGGCACCAACAGTAAAAGTCACACTTTTAACACCGGTACCAGTCCATGTAGCAGTTGCAGTAGTGGGATCAACTGTCACAGAACCTACACTTGCAAGAACGTCAGCAAGTTGCTCTTTACCTTTTGTGGAAACATTGAAAACAACCTTGTTGAAAGTCTCACCGGTTGTGCTCAGAGTCAATGTACCGTTAGCGTAAACACGCAAATCCTTGGCATTCGCATTATAGACAGGTGCGGTTGCCCCTTTGTCAGTCTTGGCCAATGCCATTGAATAAGGGCCAAAAGTGACCGTAAAGTCAGCATTTTTTGTTGAAAGACCATTAAAGTCAGCGCATAGGTAGTTGGTGCTGGCAGCAAAAGCCCAGCCAGCAGTTACCATCAACAATGCGAGTAAAGTAAATAGTTTTTTCATTTTGTTGATAATTTATTGTTTTGGTTAATAATATTTGGCAATTCACACGGCGCTCTGCTGTGTGCAGGGTGCACCTTAGTTAATTTAGTGCAAAATTAATAATACTTTATTATAAAATAAAATAATTGGCGCAAATTTATTTTTTTTGCGCCAATTTTTAACATTTGGTCAGGTCAGTATAACCCCGTTGTTTATCAATAAACAAGAGACATGTTATCGACCCAGAACGTCATTCCGATTGTCCCGACGTATGCTGTGCCGCACCCGCTGGATGCCATCACCAGCATGTGGGTTGGTGTGGCGTTGGCATCGTCCCATTTCTCCTCGATGACGGGGACCATCTTACCCTTACTGTTGCGGGCATAGTAGGGGCGGTTTTTGTCGATAAGGCCCATGTAGCTTTGGTATCCGGCATGCTTGGTGATGTCACCGTACCACACCTCGATGCGGTGCTTGTTGACCCAGTTTGTGGTAGCGCCAAAGCGCTGGCGGCCGGTGCCGACGCGGGCAGCATGCAGTTTCCCCTTGCTGTCCTCCCAACGACGCTGCAGCAGGATGAACACCTCGGCATAGTCGCGGCCCTTGACGGTCTTTTTTGCGCCGAATCCACTCGAGTATGTGCGGTCGCCGGTTGGGGCATTGAGTTTGTAGTCAAACTGCAGGTACTTGGGTCGTCCAGTAAAGGCTATGCCCATTTCCATTTTGCTGTAAGGGTTCTTGGTGCTTGACACCGGTTCAATCATGTGCCCCAGGAAGATGCTGCCGCTGACAAGTACATCCATATTGATGATTCCGGCAGCCTTGACATGCTCGAGCATGGTGGTCATCTTGACACACTTGCCGCTGCCGTGAGTGTCGGGAAAGACGGCATTGCTGGTTTTGACAACGCCCATCACCTTGGCATACACGTTGCTCGTTCCCCAGGGCGACCCTCCGGTCGAACTGTAAGGCTTTGCACCCTCAATTGTCTTTGTGGGGCCGATTGCATAAACAGTGCGGGTGTTGCCGCCAATAACGGCAGACTCCTTGATGTGACGTGTTACCCACTGGTCAAAGTTGCCATACTTGAGTGAGACAACCTTCTGGGCAGCACCAGTGCCACAGCACATTGCCGCAGCAACCATCGCTATAACCAATTTCTTCATATCTGATGTGTCTTAATTTAAGGACAAAGGTAGCAACTTTTTGCCTATTGTGCAACAAAAACGGACGAATTAGGGCGATTGGGACCATTCCGGTGACCTCAAATGAAAATAGGAGAAATGAGTGTGTCATCTCTCCTATTCTGTAGCATTATGCTAATTAACACCTTCTTAGTTAGTGACTCCTAAGATGATGTTAATTATGGTGTTGAGGTCATTAACATCGACAGCACCGTCACCAGTAACGTCGGCACGACCGTCATAGGTTTCGGCCGCAATTCCGCCCAATATCACATTAATGACAGCATTGAGGTCATTAACATCAACAACTCCATCGCCTGTGATATCGCCCTTGGGAACCTCCAAGGTCGTTACAAACGACTTGGCAGACCAGTCACTGTCAAATACAGGGAAAGCTGATTTGACGGTAAAGTAATAGTCGGTTGCAGGTTTTAGACCGGTCACAGTGTAGGTGGTATCGGTGATACCTGTAATAGTGATGATGTCGTCGTCGCTGCGCAGACCGGGGGCCATTTCGCTTGTTGCATCGCCAGAATAAATTTCAATGTTGGAAATGATAACTCGCTTGCGGTTTGCTGTTGACTCAATTGTCAGATTCTGTCCAACGGCTTCGGGGCTGTTCATCAACAACGTGAAATTCTGGGGTTTTTTATCAGCTATCACAAGATTCTCAACGCTCTCACCAATGCTGACCTTTAATCCGCAGTTAGTGTCGGTGCCATAGTCTTTCGCAGTCAATTTGACGGTCACCTTGCCACCACTCTCGCTCAGGTCAAGTGTTGGAGACACGAGACATCCCGTCTTGGCCGACGCGCCGAGGCGGATTCCGTTCTTGGATGTATACAGTGTGCTGCCAGTCCATCCTTTTGACGACATGTAATTATCAAGTGTTTTAGAAATGTCGGTCGAACCGTCATCGGGGAATTTATTCGAGGGGAAAGTCTCCCTGATCAGTCTCTTGGCAGTTGGTCGTGCCCCCTGTGCCACCATCAGCGTATAACTGTCAGCGCCTTCACACTTGTTCCATATAGCCTTGAACCCGGTTGCCGTTGTGTCGCTGGAGGCCAAACGGGTAGGGGCATAGGGTATGTCGGGCATGTAGAAGAAACTAACAGTGCCGTCATCATTGCGGGTAATGTTGTAGATGGGCTTATCGAGATTGTTGGTTGAACGGTAAAGCGTGGCTGCAGGGGTTGATGTCGCTGTCAACTTGTTATTGCCGTTATAGGGGTAGAGGTCGCCGACAAGGTAGTCCTCAACAGCCTTGCCACCACTTGTTATAAGATTGTTGTCAGCCGGAATAATGGTCATGCTTTGGTCCTTGAAGTTGTTGGGAGTGTTGTCTTCCCATCTCTGAGGGTAGTAGTTGACATGGGTGACTTGCAAACCGTTGGCGGCAGCATATCTGTTCCAGCCTGTTTGCTGTATATTCTCGACTATATAATATTCGTTGGGGTCGTCACTTGCGATTTTGTAAGCCTTTCCGCCATCGTCAAGACTCTTGATTGTATAGACCGTGTTGGGTTCAGGGGTCTCAATGTCCATCCATCCCAGGAAGTTGCGTTCGTAGGCTGTATAGGCACACGGGGTATAGGTGTCGTTATTGTAGCACCCATAGTCCATCAAACTCCATCGACTCATACCGAAATAACCGTGAGATAACGGAGATGTCTCATAAAAGTCGGGCAGTCCAAGGCAGTGGGAAAACTCATGGCACATAACACCAATTCCATCTTCTTTATCTAAAGTAGGACCATGCAACTCGTTGAAAACTGCAAATTTATTAATGCTGGTGTTGTCCAGTGTCAATATTTTTCGGTATTCGCTTGAGAACAAATCCCATTGGCAAGGCCATATCAGGTCTTCACTTCCCGGACCCGAAGTAGTTGCCTCGCCGCCGCCGGCATAAAGGATAATAACGATGTCGCAGGTTTGGTCTCCGTTGTTGTCATACTTTGAAAAGTCAATATTGTCGTTCAAACCCAAACAAGCCTGAGCGACCATATTGCCCAACCCCTGGTCGGTACCTTCGTTATCGTTACCGCCATATTCGCTTGTGTTTTGAGGCAATTCATAAGGACCATACAAATCAAACTGCGGGTCAAAAAGTCCCAAGGACTGGTCTCTGAAGTACTGACGTACACTTGTTCCTTGCTCACCATTGATGATTTCGCCCCAGACAGCCAAAGGATTACTGCTACTGAATTTCTTGTCGGCGAAATTAACGAGAATCACAGGAACATGGATTGTGCCGCGATTGGGAACCTCAGCCATTTTTCGCGGACGAGCGGATTTGCGGCGAGCTTTCTTTGCCTCGGTATATTGCGACTCCATGGTCAGTTGAGAGGCATTTGCACTGATGAAAGCCTGTTCAGTAATACCACGCCCTCCCGCGTTGTGCGCAATAACCGTCGACAATCCGTTGTTAGCAGTAACATAACAATAGTCGCCGGTGCTGTTGCGTTTTACGGTCAACCCGTCGGTTGTTATTAATCCGTGGTGCCACTCATCGCCCACGAGTCGTACCGACAGCATCGTGCCGTCACTTTGTTTAACAGTTCGCAAAACATGGTCGGCCGGTACAGCCATTGTCCAGATGGCGATTGCCATAAAAAACAAATTGGTCAAAAGTCGTTTCATAACATTAGAAGTATAATTTTTCACAAAGATAGGCAATAATATTAATATGTGCAAGTCTTCAAATTTCTTAATAAAGCGATATTTTATTTATAAAAGGAATGGTAAAATGCTGTCGCATATGAGGTCGTGTGAATGAATACTATAAATGCAAAAAAAATCCTATTATTTTTTTGAATAATTATTGAAAAATTCCGAATATTTTTATAATTTTGCAAAAACCAATAAAACTAAATTTAGAACGTGAAAAAGTCAGATTTATTAACCCCCAAAATGTTTAACTTATGGTAAAGAAGCATTTACTTATTTTAACTGCGGTGATCATTGCCATCACTTCAGTTAGTTCGCTTGTTTATGCCAATGCGATTAAAGCGCAGAAAACAGACAAGTCGACAGCGTTAATTTCGCTTAGGGACAATCCTGAGGCAGCTGCCGAAGCTGCCCCGGCAAAGGCTCCCCAAAAGTTGCCACCGACACAGTTCCTGAAAGGTGACGGTGCTGAGTTCTTTGGTGTTTTCCTCTATAACCGTTCGTGGGGCAGCAAGCCTCCCACGGGTTTGTGGAAAATCAACACTCTTCCCACTGTTGGTCAGACTCAGATTCTGAGCGACAAAACCATTGGTGCGGCCCAATGCGGTGCCATTGGTCAAGGCGTTTATGTCCTTTCAACGGGTAAAACATGGATTGTGTTGGACTACAACACTCTTGAGGTGCTCGAGACAAAGGATATCAATGAGGATATGCAGGCCATTGCAATGACTTATGACATTGCCACCGACAAGTTCTATGTATTCTTCCAGACAGGCGATAGCCGTATGTTGTTTGGTGACATCGACATCAACACTTGGAAAATCAATTTGAGAAATCGTGGATACCTCCAGAGCGAGCAGATTGCTACACTGGCAGCCGACAACAACGGCAATATCTACGGTACCAGCGTTAGTGGCTATGATTATTATCTTGATGAGTATGTCAGTGACTACTTATATAAAATTGATCCAGCCACTGGTGATCTTACCCAGATTGGAGAGACTGGCTTGAGAATCCAGCCTTATCTGCAGGGTGCTACGGTTGATCCGGCTACCAATAAGATGTACTGGTATGCAACATGGACCGACTATGAGAGCTACCCCGGTGCACATGGCGGATTATATCAAGTTGACCTGAATACCGGTAAGGCTTCGGCAATGAACTATGTTGCCTCTACCCAGCAGGTAACAGCCATCGCTTTTGCCCCTGTGGTTGACAATGCAGCCCCGGCAATTCCCACAGTAACCTATGCAGCGGGCGAGACCCCCAATACCATAAAAATCAGCGCTACAGCTCCCACTACCACCAAGGGCGGTGAGGCTCTGAACGGCAAACTTGGTCTGAAGATTTACATGGACGGCAACCTTGTCGTTGATGAGTCTGATGCAGCCGATGCCGGTGCTACTGTAGAGCGCATTATCAATGTCGCTCCTGGTCGCCACAGTTATCGCGTACTGTTTACTAACGCAAGCGGCGACGGTATTCACGCCAATATCTGGAAAAAGTATGTAGGCGCCGCCCAACCCAGTGACGTCACAAATCTCACCTTGACCGACAACAAGGATACCGACGCCAAGACCGACAACCTCAAACTCACATGGACAGCTCCCACAGTAGATACCGAGGGCGCTCCCATCAACACCGAGTCAATGAGTTATAAGGTGGTACGTACCGATGGCGTTGTTGTTGCCGAAAACCTCAAGGAAACAACCTTTACCGAGGAACTTAATGACTTCACAAAGTCAAAGATTGGTTATACTGTCTATGTAAATACCGATGGCGGTCAGAGTGCCGGTGTTACCAGCAACAAGGTTCTGGTTGGTGTTCGTGTTCAAATTCCATATCTGGCTGACTTTGAAAACGACAAGGACACTTGGTCAACATTTACCTATGCTGATGTCAATGGCGACAAGAACACATGGCGCCAGCTGTGGTATCCCACCAATGCCGCTCTGGGTTGTGGCTTAACCTGTGACTCTCCTGCTTCAAGCAAGACCAGCGCCGACGACTGGTTGTTCACACCGAGCATCTACGTTGACAAACCTGGCTGTTATTTGCTCAAACTGTGTGCTTATGGTTGGCATGATAATAAATACCCGACTTCGCTTGAGGCATTCATTGGCGATGGTCCCACTCCCGATGATATGTTTATCGAGGTATTCCCCACCACAGAGTATAACGATACATATTACAACCGCGATACTACATACGCTTACTTCACCGTTGAAGAAGCAGGTATCTATTATCTTGGCTTGCACGCCAACTGGCCTCGCCTGGGTACTGGTTCACTGGGTGTATCGCGCATTGAAGTTGTAGATGGTCTTGACGATAACTGCCCCGCAAAGGTTACAGACCTGACTGTTGTTCCCGGCGAAAACGGAGCCCTGAAAGCAAATGTTGAATTTACTGCTCCCGCCGTTAACGTTATGGGTAACACAATCACTTCAATCAAGACTGTTAACGTTTATCGCGATGGTGTTCTCATTGGAACAACCAATGCGACTCCAGGCCAAAAGGCATCATTCACCGACGAAAATGTACCAGCAATCGGCACATATAAATATACTGTTGCTGCTGTAACCGATGCCGGCGAGGGTATTCCCGAGTCTGTCAGTGCATACATCGGCATTGACACCCCCACCGCTTCAACATGGGCTAAACTCGTTGTTGACGGTGATGTAGCTACAATCACATGGAATAATGTTGAGAAAGGCGTCAACAATAGTTTCCTTGGTGATATTACTTATAGAATTACCGATAACGAGAATAACGTTGTTGCCGAGACAAAGGGCACAAAATTGGCCGATGGTTCACTGAGTGAAACTGTTACAATTAACAATGAAGGTGATGCCCGTCTGCTGAACTATAAAGTTGTTGCCATCACTGACGCTGGTGAAAGTCCTGCTGTGACAACCAATAACTACATCATTGGTGCAGCAGTGCCCATGGACTACAAGGAAGGTTTCCCCGTACATGTTAACGGCACATCCACCGGTTGGTACATAAAAGGTGAATATGACCATGTATGTGATATTATCACCAACAAAGGCAATGTAACAACATCTATTGCCCGTATGGACCAGGATTTGGACTTCAACGGTGGCGTAATGAGCCTTGTCTTCAAAGATGCCGACAGCGAAGTACTGTTCTATACATGCCCCATTGACTTGTCAAAGGCTACCGATGCTGTCGAGTGGCAAATGTTCTTCTATGCTAGCAAGGGTTACACAATTACCCCTGTCTATGCACTTGGAAACTCTCATGAATGGGTAGAGCTGAAAGATGCTGAAACTTATAAAACAGGTACCGGCGGCTTCAAGCACATTGGCTTCTCACTTGCTGAACTCAAGGGTAAAGTCGTTACACTGGGTCTCAAACTGAGTGCTCCCTATAGTTCAACAACCATCTACGTTGACAATATGGAGGTTATCAATGCTGTTGAAACCGATGCTCGCATTAACCAGTTGAATACTACTGACGAGATTACCGAGGGTCAGAATTATGATGTGAACGTGCTGGTACAAAACATTGGTAAAACAATTATCAATGGCAGTGATTACACCATTAGTTTGTATCAGGATGATGAGTTGATAGCAACCAAGAATGGTTTTGACATGCCAGACGGAGCGTCATTTGCCGAGCAAACATTCCAGGTAACTGCTACTGCAAAGACTCCTGAAATCACCACATTGCGTGTTGTGGTTGACTGCAAAAACGACGGTAATATAGAGAATAACACCGTTGAACTCCAAATCCCCGTTAACCACAATGTTTATCCTCCCGTTGAAAACCTCTATGGAGAAGGCAACGACCTGTCTGCTCAACTCACATGGACCGCTCCAAATACCGAAGAGCCTGTTTACCCCGTTGTTCATGACGGTGCCGAGGCTTATCAGGACTTCTCAATTGGCGGTATCAGCGAGGATGACTGCGAAGGAAGCTTTGGTGACTGGAAGCTGGTTGACGAAGACTGCTATGATGACTGCTACGCTTTTGGTAGCGCATCGGCATTCCCCAATCCCAACCGCGGCGGCTATCAGGCATATCAGATTCTGCGTCCCAGCTGGTGGCTCACCGGTTCGCCCCTTGCACGCACTCACAGCGGACAAAAAATGTTTGCTTGCTGGTCTAACGACGATGACAACAGCGACTGGCTCATTTCGCCTGAATTGAGTGGACGCGAACAGCATCTGACATTCTACAGCCGTGCTATGGATCTTGCTTATGACAAGTTCTATGTGATGACTTCTACTGAGGACAACGATCCGGGCAGCTTCGACCAGATTTATTTCAACTACTGCTTCTATGACTGGAAGGGATATGACCTGGTACTTCCCGAGGGAACCAAGTACTTTGCAATCTACGTATTCGGTAGCGAGAACTCTGCAGCACTCTTTGACGACTTCGGTTTTGAGGCTAAGGGCATTGACTTGAATGGTCAGCTGGTAGGTTATAACATCTATCGCGACGGCATCAAGATTGCAGGTCCTATTGGAAGTCTTGAATATCTTGACCAGGTTGACTCTTACGGCACCTACAAATATCAAGTTAGCGCTGTTTACTCTAACAACCGCGAGTCTATCCTTCGCGATGTTAATGTACAATTGGGCCCAACTGGTATTAATGATGTAACTATCAATGCTATAAGGGTTAACCAGGTTGGCAAAAACATCCAAATTACCGGTACAAACGGCAAGGCTGTAGGTATCTACACTGTTGACGGTAAACTGGTTTACAGCGGTATTGGTGATGCAACAACCGAGGTAGACAACAACGGTGTTTATGTTGTTCGCTGCGGCAAGCAGGCAACAAAGGTCGTTGTTAAATAAAGAACGAAATAATTAACCACTGATGACGGGACGCGGAATTTCTGCGTCCCGTCTGTTTTGTTGATATTGATTGTTTGCAAAAAACCATCAGTAAAAATAGTCTGTTTGCTTGCCGTTTGGGGATTTTGTAGTAAATTTGCACATATAAACGCTAACGAAATAAGACATGACAAGAAAATTCACAACAATTTTTGCATTGCTGCTGATTGCACTGAGTGCGGCAGCCGCGACACGAATCACCACCGGATGCTATAACATCCGCTATGACAACAAATCAGACCGCCAGAGCGGACACGCATGGAAGGAGCGCTGCCCGATTATTGCACAACTGGTTCAGTTCCATGACTTTGAGATATTCGGCACCGAAGAGGGTTTGTATGAGCAACTCGAGGACCTCAAGGGTGCAATGCCGGGTTGGAATTACATCGGGTCGGGCCGCGACGACGGCAAACGGGAAGGCGAACATGCAGCCATTTTTTATCGCACCGACCTCTTTGAGGTGGTTGACCACGGCGACTTCTGGTTGAGCGAGCACCCCGACAAACCCGGTTTGGGTTGGGATGCCGTATGCTACCGCATCTGCACCTGGGGACACTTCCGCGTCAAAGCGACCGGTTTTGAGTTCCTGTACTTCAACCTGCACCTCGATCACATAGGCGTAAAGGCGCGCATCGAGAGCGTGAAACTCGTACAGCAGAAGATGAAGGAATTTGGCACCACCCTGCCGGCGATGCTCTCGGGTGACTTCAACATCGACCAGTTTGATCCGTCATACAAAGTGATCGCGCAGAGCGAAGTGCTGAAAGACTCGTATGAGAAAGCCGAGTTCCGCTATGTCCTCAACGGCACCTACAACGCCTATGACGCCAGCGGCTGGAACGAGAGCCGCATCGACCACTTCTTCCTGTCGCCCTCGTTCAGGGTGCTCAAGTATGGCGTCCTGACCGACACCTACCGCGCACCGGTCGGCAAAGACAGCAAGGGGAACACCAAGTATGAGGCCCGCACCCCCAGCGACCACTATCCCATCAAGATTGTCATCGAGCATCCCTGATGCCCTGATTGAATAATAAAAAAGCGTCCAGTTACTCAATGGTAAGTGGACGTTTTTTGTTGATGGGGGTTCGCGCTTTAGAGTGGACTATATATCAAGGCTGTAAATAATTTTGTTCTGGACCACGTTGTGGACGTCAATATGGAGTTTGCCGCCGTTTAGCCTGACGTCGATGACAGCAGGTTGGTGTTCGGTCACTCCTGAATCCAAGTCGGGGCCGGCACCGACAACTTGTGTCCATGAGTGGTCCTTTGACGGTTTGTCTACACGGAATTCATGTGTGTGGGCGCAAATCAGCAGTTTGCAGCCAGCCTTTTCGAGCAACGGCGACCACAGTTCCTTGCAGGTACGTTGCCACATTGCATAGTCGGTGTCATACCGGGGATCGTAGTCGGCAGGGGCGACATCGCCGGGATTGTGTTTGGAATCGGAATCATATAGTGGTGTGTGGCAGAGTGCCACAATATATTGCGCATTTTTGATTTCGGGTCGGTCAAGTGCATCCTTGAGCCATGCCGCTTGGGCCTCTCGGTAAGCGTGGCTGTTATACAAATTGGCAAATGCGGGGTTGCTGTCCAGTTTATCCTCGGCAGTATCGAGTCCTACCAGGGCAATGTCACCAAGCCGGACTGCGAAATTCCGTCCCAGGTCCCAGTCGCGCGAACTGCGTTCCTCGGGTTGTCTGAACATCCATGTCTTTTCAAGATGGCGGTTAGCCTTCCCGCGCCCGTCATGGTTGCCCGGACACAGCAGATAAGGCATCTGTGATGCGTAATCCCTATGTTTGATGGGTGGATAGAGAAATATCTCCTTTTGTTCCTCAAAAGTGTCTTCGGCATTACAGCCGTCACCGTTCCACACAACGCACGACGGGGCCAGCTGGCAGATTTTCTCGGTTAGCAGGTCAAATGAGTCGAAATGTGCATGGGTGTCGTTGATGACACAAAAATGAGACTGCGCGTCGCGGCCGGCTGTCTTGAACGAGTAGATGACATCGTCCTCGACTGTTTCAAGAATCTTCATGTCATAGCCCCCGCCATAATGCATGCGGTTGGCCCCGATGCGATAGTAATAGGTCGTGGCCGGTTCGAGACCCGTCAGGCGTACTTGCATCACCTGGTCGTTCATGTCCATGATGCGGTACCCGCCGCACCACACCTTTTTGCCGTCACTCAGGTCTTTCTTCTTGCCGTAAACCACAAAACCGTTGGCCAATGCACTCACGCTGAATGCAACGCCAATACTCGTTTCGGCAAAGTTCTGCAACATCGGTTTGCTGTTGATGAGCGGCGCACTGTCATTAGCATCCCCGGCGGTTGCCGGTGCGTTACTTGCCATGTTAGCAAGCGATTCATTAGTGCCGAGTACCGAGGCCCCTATGGCCAGAGTTGAAACTTTTAAGAAATGTCTCCTTTTCATATCCTCACTACTGATAGGTTAAGATTGTAAAAAAGCGTTTGCTTTCTCCACTGCAAAGCCAGGCCCTGCAAAAGGCATCTGACACACAAAGTTACAATAAATCCCTTTCATGACCAAAAAAAGGAGGGTAGGGAAAGTGAAAAACAAAAAACAAAACAACCATTGCTCATCCAGCGACGGTAAATAGATAACAAGAATACGTTCATTTCTGAGAGTTATCACAAAATGAGTAAAAGAGATAACAAACATTTACCTTCAGGTACAATAAATGATAAAAAGCAAAATTAGAAAGAAAAATTTGCCTAGTTCAATATTTATAATTACTTTTGCAAACCAATAATAGAAATTATTAATATTATGAGTTCGCAGAAGAATGTGCTTGAAGTGATTCTGAATAGTTCACGATCTGTATTCAACATCCAATCATTAAGAATGATGACGGAGTGTAAAAACAGCCAGAAGCTTACTCAATCACTCCATTATTATGTAAAGGAAGGCAAGATACGAAATCCTCGACGTGGTATCTATACCAAAGTTACCTATGACGAGAAGGAGATGGCTTGCAGTTTGTTCCGTCCTGCTTACATTTCGCTTGAGTATGTGCTTCAGCGAAGTGGAATTGTGTTTCAATATGATGATACCGTGACATGTGTAAGTTATCTGAACAGAATCGTGGAGATTGATGACAAGTCTTTCATGTTTCGCATCATCAAACCAGAACTGTGGATCGGGATGGAGGGCATTGAGCAGCATGATAACATCATGATAGCTACTGCAGAACGTGCCTTCCTCGATATGGTATATCTGAGTGCAGGTAACTGTTATTTCGATAATCTGCACCCACTCAATAAAGCAAAGGTGAAGCAACTCCTTCCACTCTATCAGTCAAAGGTATTGACAGAGCGAGTTATCGAACTACTAAATCTCAAGTGATTATGGATAAGAACAAGCATAAACTCTATATGGCTCAGATTCTTAGTCTCATTTTCAAGGACAAGGACCTCTGCAACGCACTGGCTTTTAAAGGTGGGACCTCATTGATGTTTTTCCACAATCTCAACCGTTTCTCCACCGACCTGGATTTCAATCTGCTTGATCAAGATAAGCTCGACATGGTTTACGATAAGGTGCGGGCTATTCTAACTCGTTTTGGCTCAATCGATGATGAAGCAAAGAAACTTTATGGTCCTGTGCTTGTGCTGAACTATGGCAAAGGAGAGCGAATGCTGAAGGTAGAGATTTCTGTGCGCCAGTATCCCAACCATTATGAGATGCGCTCGTTGGTTGGTACAGACATTCGCGTGATGACGATGCCAGATATGTTTGCACATAAACTATGCGCTATGGGTGAGCGTCTCTCTCCACGTGACATCTTTGATGTATGGTTCTTCTTGCAGAATCATACGGAGATTAACGAGGAAATAGTTAGGCTAAGAACCGAAAAAAGTGTTAGTGAATATGCAGCTTGGTGTGCCGAGCATGTGCGCGGGGCGAGCCCAAAAATGCTGATGCAAGGGCTTGGTGAAGTTCTGAACGATATGAAGTCGAAGACCTTTGTCAAGAACAGACTCATAGATGAAACATCCTCTGCACTTGAGTTGTTTTCTGCCTTCCCTTTGATTGCAAAGCAAGAATAAAATGATATAATACCTACCCATCGGCAGAATCAAGTATGCGCATTGTTTACGCAGAAATAGGGCTCAATAGCACCAGACGCTTGGTCTGTAGGTCTATTCTGCAAATAAATCTTCCATCGTAACCTCGCTGTGGACAATGCTCTTGTGAATGCCGTCTTTGACTCCGTATGTTGTAACAAAAGTATGCACTAGGGTTTTATCAATCATCTTTGCTTCCTCGAAGAAAATGTGAGATTATTTTCGGCTTTGTTGGTTTTGTTCATTAAAAAAACGAAATCAGAGATTCTCGTATTTTGTAACAAACTTATACCCATTTTATAGAGTACGTTTACGCAGAACAGATAGAAAGTAGTGCGTTAGTCAATTCGTTTGCTAGATTGTTATCAGTGACTTTTATCACATTGTCTTCTTCAGAAGTGTAGCCAAGCACATTGATTGCACCATACCAAACTATCGTCTTGTCTATAATAGTTGTGCATAGCGACAAGGTTGGTACAATCTTTACTGACAATCCTTTTCTTTGCAGGTATTCTGTTTGTTCGTTGGCAGTCTGGGTAAGGATGAGTACTTCGATGCCTTGACTTAACAGTTCCATTAAATATTCCGTAAGGCTATTCCGCTCTACATTATACAATTTTAGGGAAGAAAGTACGATTGAATGCTTGGCCGTTCCAAGATCTGCTTTGTATGGCGGAAGTATGTCATACCATTGAATATCTGCTCTTCGTTTATTGAGAACTCAATGTTATTCACATTGTCAAATAGCGTTGGTGAGCCTTTGGTGATGGTCTTATAACCTATAGAAGCATAGCCTTTGAGTTGTTTTCTGTACATGCTGTCGCAAACAGGTTCGTGGATGTCTATATAGTCATAGATATGCACATCCTTTTTCCCGTCATTCTCTCGATGCAATCGTCCTGCATACTGAGTGACGAGCCCTTTCCATGAGATTGGCAATGCGAGAAATAGCGTATCCAAACGAGGATAGTCAAAGCCTTCTCCAACATATTTGCCTGTAGCCACAATTACTAAAGGCTCCGAGGGTGAGATTGTTTGTAATCGCTGCATGGCATCTCGCTTATCTTTTGTTGTACCAGAACCTGTCAAAGTAATAACATTTGGGATGGTAGCTCTTAACTTCTCTGCCAATAGTATCACATGCGAAGTTCTGCTTGTGAGGATAATGGGTGCTCTTCTCAAAATAAGAGAAAGTGAATTTTGCCTAACCTTCGTGGAAGGGTTATCGCAATCCGATGAATCAATGCATGAGGAGGGTGTGAGTCGGGAAACATCCAAGATTATTTCTCATGGAGAGGATCGGGTGCCAGATGGTGTTTTTTTTGGAGAGGGGATGAAAAAAGTGCAGACGCCTAGGGGATAGGCGTCTGCAGTTGTTGTGTGGTGGTCCCACTTGGGCTTGAACCAAGGACTCCCTGATTATGAGTCAGGTGCTCTAACCAACTGAGCTATGGGACCGCTGTTTGAAATCTCGAAATCTCAAAAGCGTGGCAAAGTTACAACATTTTCTTGAATGTTGTGCAGTTTTTGTCCGAGTTTTTTCAAAAAACAAAAAAATTCCCTATTTCTTGATGTAAACAACTTCGCTTCCAAAACTGTCAACAATGATGAGTTTGTTGCCTTCGATGCGCCATCCCAGTTCGGTCGGGCCGGTGTTGTCTTTGAAGAGAATATAGAGTTTGTCGCCTTTGATTTCGTAGGTGAACAGCAGTGGTTGGGGTGAGCCGATTTCATACTTGCCGGTGCGGTCGGCATTGAAGTGGTAAATATAGTCACCGCCACCCTCATACTGCCACTGGCCCACGATGGGGCAGTCCTTAGTGACCGACACGGTGTCGGGCGATGGTGTCGTTGTTGTCTGTGCCTTGATACCTGTTGAGGTTACAAGTATGATAGCCGTTATGGCGATTAATCTGAGTAGTTTCATATTTTGTTCTTGTTTAAATAGTTAATTAACTGTGCAGTGGCACGTCCGCGATGGCTGATGGCGTTTTTCTGCTCGTGAGTCATCTGGGCAAAAGTGCTGCCGTCACCCTCGTCGGGGCAGAAGATGCTGTCATATCCAAATCCGCCCGTTCCATGGCGTTCGGTGAGGATACGGCCCTCAACCTTGCCGTGAAAGGTTGTCACTTTATCTCCCTCGATGAGTGCGATGACGGTGCGGAAACGTGCCGTACGGTCGGTAATGCCTTGCAGTTTGCTGAGCACCTTGTCGATGTTGCGCTCGCTGTCGTGTGCCACACCGCCGTAGCGTGCCGAATATACGCCCGGTTCTCCGCCAAGGGCGTCAATCTCGAGCCCGGTATCGTCGCTGAAGCAGTCGTAGTGGTAGTTGTCGTGGACATACTGCGCCTTCATTATCGCATTGCCCTCGAGGGTTGCTGCGGTCTCGGGAATGTCGTCGTGGCAACCGATGTCGGCCAGGGACAGAATCTCGATACTGTCGCCAACAATCTGACGCAGTTCGCTTAGTTTATTGGCATTGTTTGTTGCAAATACAATCTTTTTCATCATTTCAGGAAGTCTCTCATCATGATACGCATCTTTGTAGCAGATGTCGTGAAGTTGTCGATAAGCCACTTGCCGCCTTCGCGTTTCCACAGAATATGCTTTGTCAGCACGTTGCCCATATTTGTGATTTCGACCTCGGTCATGGCCATATTGGCATTCCGCACCAAAGTCCTGCCAAGTTTGTATGACACATCCTGGTAGTCCTGTGCATCAATCCACGGGTCAAAATTCAACCAGCTCATTTCGCCGTCAAGTTGCTGGGCGTGTTTGTTGCACAACTCAAATTGTGCATTGTAATCTTTGGTGAAGTTGTCACCCGAGACCATGACGTTGTTGTTGCCGCTGTAATCAAGACATTTGGCAAGGAAATCCCCGGCACGCTGCTGTACCTGTGATGCGATCGCGGGGTCAGGATTCTCGACAAGGTCCTTTGCCATCAGTTTACGGCCTAACGGGGTGAGATAGGGGAGCAGGTCGGCAATGGGGAAATCAACAGTGGCCTCGCCTACATTTCCGGCGGCAATCTCGTATTTCCCGAAACGGAAAGCAAACATAAGTTCATCAAACTCAAAACGCTCGGGAACCTGTGTCAATTCGTTGACCAAGTCGTCCATGATGCCCTTTTCATCGCCGTAGGAGAGTGCGCGGGCCTTGATCATGTCCAGCAGTTTGCCATTTGACTCGGGAGTGAAAATATCGGCCAGCTTGACGGCTGTTTTTCGCTTGCAGTCAAAATAGTAGGTGTCCAGAGTCATACTCTCGCCGGCGGCAAGTCCGTTATCCATATCAATGAACTTTGCCACCTCAATCTGTGAAAAGTTGTCATTTCCGGCAATTGGCGACACAGTGATACCAAGTCCGACATTGGGGTACATGGTATCGGAGTCGCCTTTCTTTTCGCGAAGCGACTGCACCTGCTCGGTTGCCATGTTGCCGACGGGTTCCCACTCGCCGGGAAGCATCTTGAACACATAGTTGTTTGCCACCATGATGAGTGGTCCGCCAGTGCCATGGAGTATATCCTTGGCAATGAAATTGCCGACATCACCCGGGTCCTTGATGCGCTGATAGTCGATATAGTCTATCCTGAAGTGGTACTCGGCAAAGTTGTTGGGGTTATCCTTGCTGCGAAGCACCCGGTCGCCCGAGTTGATTGCAAAACACGAACAAGCCATTATGGCAAATGCCATCATTAACAATGATTTTTTCATGACTAAAGTTTTTTTATTCACCAACAGCAATCATTTCAATCTCTACCAGAGCCCCCTTGGGCAGGTCGCGAACCGCAAATGCCGAACGTGCCGGGAACGGCTGTTCAAAGAACTGGGCATACACCTCGTTCATGGGACCGAAGTCGGCAATGTCGCTCAGGAGAACGGTTGTCTTGACCACATTGTTCAGGTCGAGACCCTCGCTTTTGAGTATAGCCTGTGCGTTAAGGAGCGACTGACGTGTCTGTTCCTTTATGCCACCCTCGGGAAACGCTCCGGTGGCGGGGTCTATGGGCAGTTGCCCAGACAGATAGTAACTGGTGCCGACGGCCTTGATGCCCTGGCTGTAAGGTCCGATAGCAGCGGGAGCCGCTGCGGTGTTAAGTGATTTTTTCATGTCAAAGTAATTTTTAAAATTCTACCAACAAAGGTACAACACATTTCGCAATTATGCAACAACAGCAGCCATGCAGGTTGCCGTTTTTTTGTTGTATTGGGTATTTTTACTAACTTTGTACCACGCCACGATATTGTGGCGATGAAAAAGATATAAAAAAATGAAGAAACAGATTCTACTGGCATTCCTGATGTTGACGGCATCGACAGCCTTGGCCCGCATGGGTAAGGCATATAACTGTGTGGCCGACGGTCCCGTAGCCACAGTCACCTGTGACAGCGGCACACTTGTCATTCAGTCTTATGCTGCCAACGGCTGGAAAGTCAGCAGCCTGCCCGACGGCATGAAACTTGCCGACGAGCGCCCCTCGATAACGCTGACCGGGCAGTATCGCGGCACTGTGGCCGTGACGCTGACCGAGAGCCCCGACGAGTATGTCCTGACTGCGGCAGCATCGGCAGTGCACGTTAACAAAACCACGTCACTGCTGAGTTTCTATGACAACGGTGTCAAGCGCGTCAGTGAGAAGGACGGCATTGACAACACACTGGCAACCAAGACAATCAGTTTTGAACCGCAGGCCGATGCCGCCTTTTATGGCGGAGGTTACAACGGACGGTACGGCAATCTGAAGGGACGTACGCTGACAATGGAAAACACCCAGAACTACAACTGGGACCAGCGCCTTGACGGGCCCAACAATATTTGTGTTCCCTTTATCGTTTCGACCAACGGCTACGGTATTCTCTTTGAAGACCACTATATTGACAGTCGCATCAACCTCTCGGCATCCGATGGCATCAGTTACGTGAGCCAGTCGCCGACGCCAATCAGTTATGTCTATGTAGGCAGCAGCGACGGCACCCAGGCGGGTGTGATGAAGACCTACGGCATGCTCACGGGCATGCACGAACTGCCGCCTTATTGGGCTATGGGTTATATCACGTGCCGCTACGGTTACCGCAGTCAGGACGAGACCTTGGGCGTTATCGCTTCGCTCAGGGATATAGGTATGCCCGTCAGCGGCATTGTTCTTGACCTCTACTGGGAAGGCGATAAAACCAGCGGTATGGGAAACCTGGACTGGTACAAACCCATGTGGCCCGATGCTAAACGTATGATGGACAGTCTGCGTCATCAGGGTGTGCATACCGTCGTCATCACCGAGCCGTATTTTGCCGAGGAGACAACCAACTACCGTCCACTTCTTGACCTCGGGCTACTTGCAGACCCCGATTGCCCCGATATGGGATGGGTAAGTGAAAATAAGGTGGGTATCATCGACTTTATGACCCCGCAGGCTATGGACTGGATGTGGAACTTCTATCGTGCCCGCACCGATGAGGGCGTTGACGGCTGGTGGCTCGACCTGGGCGAGCCCGAGATGATTGGCGACAGCGTGATACATGCCGACGGTTCCACTACCATGCAGGCCCACAACGAGTTCGGTCAGACATGGATTGCGGGTTTGTGGAACAAATGGAAACAGCATTACCCCGACCGGCGTCCGTTCTTCCTGCCCCGTTCGGGCACCAGTGGCATGCAACGCTATGCCACTTTCCCGTGGACGGGCGACATTGCCCGCTCTTGGAGCGGGATGCGGAGTCAGGTTCCGGCGCTCATCAACGGCGGCATGTCGGGGTTGGGATACCTGAGCAGCGACATCGGCGGTTTTGTTGCCAACCTGCGCAACGGTGGTCATATTATCAACCCCAACCTGTACCTGCGCTGGTTTCAAATGGGCGTATTCACGCCGGTGCTGCGCACCCATGGCCATTATCTGCCCGAGCCCTACCAGCCCGAGTACGGTGAGTACCGTGAACGCCTGAAAGACCTCATGAACCTCAGGTACCGTATGTTGCCTTACAACTATTCGGCAGCATGGCGCAATAGTGTCGAGGGTACGCCAATTACAACACCATTGGGCTTCTATACGACCGAGACCGAGGAAGTTAACAGTATAAATGACGAGTACCTGTTTGGCCCCAATATCCTTGTGGCGCCAGTGATGGACGAGGGTGCGACGGGCCGCCGGGTCGTTTTCCCCTCGGGCGAATGGATAGACCCCGTCAACGGCAAGGCATACACCAGTGGCACTGCCATCGACTTTGAGTCGGCCGACATGCGTTTGCCATATTTCGTGCGTCGCGGCACGTTCACCCCGCTTTATACTCAGCGTGAATACACCTCTACCGATGACATTGACCACTCGGCACTGACGGTTTATTATCCTATGGCACGTGACAAGGCGTGGGATTTCACCCTCTATGACGACGACAAGACCTCGGCCAGAGTGGGTGACCGTTATGAACTTATCACCTTCTCGGGCGTGACGGCGGGTGACAGCCACACCATCACCATCGACACCAGCTGCAAGGCAGAGTACGATGGCCGTCCGCTCTCGCGTGTGCTGAATTTCTGCATACCGATGTGCACCGGTGCTGTCAGCAGTGTGACCAGCGAGACACTGAAGGTAAGGGAAATGCATTATGACTCTGCTGCCGGTGTGCTGCGTTTCACAGTTGACCTGCCGTCTGCCTCGGCTCGCCACAACATTGTAATCAGGTAACTGCCGGTTTTCTTGTCACTATGCTATAAAATGTGTAACTTTGTGGAATTAATAACAAATAACGCATAATTATGAATAAAAAATGCTCTAATCTCTTTATTATCCTTGCCCTGCTGTGCTGTTTCACGGCTCAGGCCTTTGAACGCGAGTCAATATGGCCAAAGGGCAAAATGCCCGACACTCAGAATCACCAGATTGCCGCTATGAGCGACGAGGCAGGTCAAGACAACTTCAATCCCAAGAAACACCGCACCCCCTACCTCGAGTGGTTTGACGCTCCGGCGCCCGAGGTACGCAACGGCTCGTGTATGATTCTCATCTCGGGTGGTGGATATGAGGTGACTTGCGACATGGCAAACATCAAGCAGTGGCGCGAGGAACTCACACGCCAGGGCGTACAGTGTGTCAGTCTGGTTTACCGCACACCGCGACCCGAAGGCTTGCCCATATACCAGACTGCATGGGAAGACGGACAGCGTGCCGTACGCATGGTGCGCAGCGAGGCAAAGAAACGCGGATATGACCCCGACAAGATTGGCGTGATTGGCATGTCGGCAGGTTCACACCTGAGCCTGTTGTTGGCAACAAGTTCACAGACTCCTGCCTACAAACCCGTCGATGCACTCGACACCGTGCCTTGCCATATCAATTGGGCAATTCTCAATTCACCGGCATACATAACCACCGATAGCGATACCGGTACTGCATCGTCCCGTCAGGGATACGGCGTTGACGTGAAACTGTCGAGTGTATTCAAGTTCGACAGCAAAACATGCCCCATCAGCATGCACCACGGCGGTCGCGACCCCTTCTCGCCCAACGGCTCGACACTGGTTTACCGACAGTTGAGACGCATGCACATCCCTGCCGAGTTGCACCTCTATGCCAACGAGGGGCATCGCGCGCTGGGTCTTGACCGCGGAGTCGAGTTCCTCCGCCAGATGGGATTCCTGGGCGAACTCCAACCCGAGGTTGATGTCGAGGAACGCTATCCCAGCGACGACGCACGCGCCAGCTATGTCAAAGAAGACATCTGGCCCGAAGGCAAGATGCCGTGTGTTGACCCCGACCAGGGAACTCCATACATCGAGTGGCACATGCCCAAGGTGCTGAAGACCAACAAAATCCAGATAATGTACTCGGGCGGTGCCTATAATGGCAACAGTCCTGAGAGCTTTGAGGTCACTCCAATTCGCCGATATCTCAACGAACTGGGTATCACCGTGGTCACCATGCGTTACCGCAGTCCGAGGCCCAAACCCGAGAGCGGTCTGGCAAAACACACCAATGCCTGGCAGGACCTGCAGCGTGCAATCCGTGTCGTGCGCAGCGAGGCTGCCCAACGAGGTCTCAACCCCGACAGCATCGGCATCATGGGCTCGTCGGCCGGAGGTCACCTCACTCTGATGGGCGTTACTTCATCAATGCACCGCTCCTATAATTATATTGACGATATCGACAAACTGCCGTGCAACGTACAGTGGGGCATCGGCATCTATCCCGCTTATGTGCTGACCGACGGCCTTGACGGCCACAACACCCAGGGCGGCAACGAAGACAGCAATGTCATAGCGCCTGAGTTCAGTTTTGACCTAAAAACTGCCCCGATGCTCTTTATCCACGGCGATGCCGACGGATATGCCTCGATGGGCTCGGTAAAAGTTTGGGAAAAAATGCGCAGCATGGGCATCCAGAGCGAGTTGCACACCCTGTGTCTGAGACCTCACTGCTTCCAGGCCGAGGCATCGCCCGGAACCGGTAGCTACACTTGGATGGAGCGCGTAGCCGAGTACCTCAAACTGAAATAAAAGGTAATTCATGCCTACCGGTGTCAAAGACATTGTTCGCGACAACAACAGCGACGCTCCTGCCTACAATCTCATGGGCGTAAAGGTTGGCGAAGACTACAAGGGTATCGTTATCAAGAACGGCAAGAAGGTTATCATGAAGTAATCTGAGCATCACGCCATTTACGCAATGGCATGATGTGACATAAAAATTAACGGAATTACCGAAAATGCTCGGTGATTCCGTTAATCATTTATGAAGTAATTTACCAAATGTTATCAGGGATTGTTATTCCAGTTCAATGACGTGGCTGGTGAGGCCGCGGTTGGTCGAGAACAGGTGGAGTCCTACGGTCATCAGGTACTCGCCGCTGTAGGTTCGCCCGTTGAACCAGTAGTTGTTGCCGTTCTCGTTGATTTCCTTGACGCGGTATTCGCGCGCGGGATCCAGTCCCTGCAGCTTGACGGGCAACAGGTGCTCGCTGTAGCGGGGGTTCACGTCAAAAGCGAAGACAACGGCGCGTTGGCGGTCGCGAGACACAAACATGGTGCTGGTGTGGTCTCCCTCGTAGGGTGAAACCAGACGGTACATGTCGCCGTCGAGCACAACGGGTTTGTTGTGGTTGTAGTTCTCCACAGCCTTGCGGCAGAAACCGATTTCGTCGTCCTTCAGGTCCGAGCACTTGAGGTCAAACCCCAGCTTGCCCATGCTGGCGACGTCGACGCGGAACTTGATGCTGGCATCGCGGTTCCATGTGGTGACGTGTGCACACTGGGTCTTGGCTGGATAGATGCCGCTGTAGGCCCACTGGATATACAGTCGCTCAATGGGGTCGGTGTTGTCGCTGGGCCAGAACTCGGTGAAATAGCGCAGGGCCTCAAAGTCTATACGTCCGCTGCCGCCCGAGCATAGCATCATCGGCACGGCGGGATACTTGGCGCGGATGCGGTCCAGCACCTTATACAAACCGCGAACATAGTCGACATAGAGATGCGTCTGCTTGTCCTGCAGGTAGTTGGACCAGATGTTGGTGATGGGGCTGTTGCAGTCCCACTTGAAGAACGCAATCTCGGGGTAGTCGGTGAGCAGACGGTCAACGATGCCATAGACATAGTCTTGCACCTTGGGGTTGCTCAGGTCGAGTACCAGCTGGTTGCGGAAGTAGTACTCCTTGCGGTTGGGCAGGTGGATGACCCACTCGGGACGCTTCTCATAGAGCTCGCTCTTGGGGTTCACCATCTCGGGCTCGATCCAGAGTCCGAACTTGATGCCCTTTTCACGTGCTTTCTGGCAGAGATACCCGATTTTGTGGGGCAGTTTGTCGGCAGTTTCCTGCCAGTCGCCAAGGCCCTGATGGTCGCTCTCGCGAGGATATTTGTTACCGAACCATCCGTCATCGAGTAGGAACATGTCAACGCCCATCTTGACGGCGTCATCCATCAGATTCACCAGTTTATCTTCGTTGAAATCAAAACCGGTTGCCTCCCAGTTGTTCAGCAGCGTCATTCGGTCACCATTGCCGTTTTTTACCATAAAGTCGCGAGACCAACGGTGAAAATTGCGCATTGCCTTGCCCATGCCGCAGTCGCTGACGGTGAAGACAAACTCGGGGGTGGTGAACGCTTCGCCGGCCTTGAGGGTGTACTGCGAGAAGTAGGGATTGATGCCCGACAGCAGACGCAGGCGACCGTTCTGGTCAACCTCAAAGGTGAAACGGTAGTTGCCGGTCCATGAGAGTGTGCCAACGAGCACCTCGCCGCTGTTTTCGGCAGCAGGTGAGTCCAGTCCCAGTTGGAAGAACGACGGCATGAACATGCTGGCGCGGCTGCCCAACTTGGTGTCGAGCACTTTCTTGCCAAAGGTCAGCTGTGTCTCACTCTTGGCAACCTCACGGGCCCAGTCTCCGCTGTACTCGGTCAGGAAATACTTGGAGCGGTCAAGCGTCAGCAGGCTGGAGGCATACTTGTGCAGCACCACCGGTTTCTTCTCGCCGTTGGTGATGGCGGTATGCTCCATGATGATGTCGTTGTCGGCATAGGCTGTGAAAACCAACTTAACCGTTGTGGGGTACACCTCGTCGGCCAGGGTGATGGTTGTTAATGTGGCGCCATCGGCATTGGTGCTAACTTCGTGCCCTACATACTTGAGGTCGCATGTGCTGTTGTGGTCACTGTGCTCGACGTGCAGTGCGGGCTCGAAGTAGTCCTTCATGCCGTGGGTGAGGTATGCCTCGTTGAGATTGTCCAGATGCTGGATGTCGCCGTCGTGCGTGAGTTTTTTGCCCAGGTAGCACTGGTAGAGGTGACCGTCGTTACCGACCTTGTACACCAGCTGCACGTTGTTGGTCTCAACCTTGATGATTGGTTTGTCGGCGGCTGCCATGCCCAGTGAGCACAGCAGCGCGGCGACAAATATAAATGCTAATCTTTTAGTCATAAAAGGATTATTTCTTTTTCCACAGCTTGTTCATGTCTTCGAGGGTTTTACCCTTGGTCTCAGGCACGAGTCGCCATACAAATACGGCTGCGATGACGCAGATGACGCCATACATGCCGTAGGTGAACCAGTGGCCGAAGTCATCGCCCTCGGTCAGGTGCATGTTGAACATGGGAACGAACGACGAGCTGACGATGAAGTTGAAAATCCACTGGAATGCAACTGCAATTGCCACTGCGGCACCGCGGATGGTGTTGGGGAAAATCTCGCTAATCAGTACCCAGCAGATGGGGCCCCACGAGAACATGAAGCATGCGCTGTACAGCATGATGCTTACCATGCACAGCAGCTCCATACCCTCGTGACCAAAGGTCATGGCAACGCCAAAGGCACCGATGGCCATTCCCAGCGAACCGGTGATGAGCAGGGGCTTGCGGCCCAGTTTCTCGACGGTGACGATGGCAACAACTGTCAGGGCCAGGTTGATAGTGCCGGTGATGACGGTGACCATCATGGGGTCGCTAAGTCCCATGTCGCTATAGATGCGCGGTGCATAGTAGAGCACTGCGTTGATGCCGATTGCCTGCTGGAACACGCTGAGCATGATGCCAATGAAGATTACCATCACGCCATAGGTGAACATGCGCTCGGTCTTCTGCTTGGCAGTGGCCTTGATTTCGGCAAGGATTTCCTTGGCACGCTCCATGCCGTTGATTTTGCCCAGTACGTTCAGGGCTTTGTCGTCCTGACCGTTCATGGCCAGATAGCGCGGAGTCTCGGGGACGAAGCAAACGAGCAGGGCAAACAGACCTGCGGGGAATGCCTCGCTGACAAACATATAGCGCCAGCCGGTCTCAATGGTCCAGGCGTCGCTGGTAGTGGTGATGCCCTTGGCAATATCCTCGATGACGGGCTGGATGTGGTCGCCCAGGATCCAGAAGTTCACGAAGTAAACCACCAACTGGCCGGCGATGATGGCAAACTGGTTCCATGACACCAGAGTGCCGCGCATGTGGCTCGGTGCAACCTCGGCAATGTACATGGGGCAGATGGCCGACGCAAGGCCGACACCAACACCGCCAAGAACACGATAGAGGTTGAACGCAACGAGCAGGCTGAAGGTGGGCTTGCCGTACTCAAAGAAAAGGAACTCGGGCATATAGGAGCCCAGAGCCGAGAGGAAGAAGAACACGCCTGCCATCACCAGCGAACGCTTGCGGCCCAGGCGAGATGCGCAGATGCCCGAAACGGCGCTACCGATGATGCAGCCAATCAACGCGCTGGCAGCGGTGAAACCGTGCCACGCGTCGGTGTACTGGAAGTCGCTTGCACCCATAAAGAATGCCTGGAGGCCTTTCTCGGCACCCGAGATGACAGCTGTGTCATAACCGAACAGCAGTCCGCCCAGCACAGCGACAAGTACTATCGAGAATAAATAGGCTTTACTGCCTGTTTCTTGATTTGCCATAGTCAGTTACTGATTAAACATACATGTTGACGATTGCCTCATAGAGTTCCTGCTTGCCGCTGGTCTGCTTGGGCTCGCCAACTTTCTTGCCGTACTCATAAACCTGCTCCAGGGTGAGTTTGCCGTCCTCGAAGTCCTTGCCCATGCCGCTGTCGAACGATGCGTAGCGGTCCTTGACCATCTGGCAGATGGGTGACTCCTCGATTACTGCAGCAGCGCTCTCGAGTGCGCGTGCCATAGCGTCCATGGCAGCGATGTGAGCGATGAAGATGTCGTCCAGGTCGGTGCTGTTGCGGCGGGTCTTGGCGTCGAAGTTTGTACCGCCGTCCTTGAAACCGCCGTTGCGGATAATCTGCATCATGGCCTGGGTGAGATCGAAGTTGTCGATGGGGAACTGGTCGGTGTCCCAACCGTTCTGGTAGTCACCGCGGTTGGCGTCAATCGAGCCGAGCATGCCGGCATCGACGGCGCAAGCCAGTTCGTGCTCAAATGTGTGGCCGGCGAGTGTGGCGTGGTTGACCTCGATGTTTACCTTGAAGTCCTTGTCCAGACCGTGAGCCTTGAGGAAACCGATAACGGTCTCGGTGTCGACGTCATACTGGTGCTTGGTGGGCTCGCAGGGTTTGGGTTCGATCAGGAATGTGCCCTTGAAACCGCGTGCGCGGGCATAGTCGCGTGCCATGGTCAGCATGGTTGCCAGATGCTCTTTCTCGCGTTTCTGGTCGGTGTTGAGCAGGCTCATGTAGCCCTCGCGGCCGCCCCAGAATACGTAACTGGTGCCGCCCAGCTCGATGGTGGCGTCGATGGCGTTCTTGATTTGGACAATTGCACGTGCAACCACGTCAAAGTCGGGGTTGGTCGATGCACCGTTCATATAGCGCTTGTTGCCGAACACGTTTGCTGTGCCCCACAGGTTCTTGATGCCTGTCTCCTGCTGTTTGGTCTTGATGTAGGCCACGATTTCTTTCATACGTGCCTCATATTCCTCGACGGTGTCGGCTTCCTGAACGAGGTCAACATCGTGGAAGCAGAAGTACTCGATGCCCATCTTGGTCATGAACTCGAAACCGGCGTCCACCTTGTCCTTGGCTGCCTGCATGGGGTCGTTCGACGCGTTCCAGGGGAACGACTTGGTCTCGGGACCAAACTGGTCGCTGCCCTCGGCGCACAGGGTGTGCCACCATGCCATGGCAAACTTGAACCAGTCTTTCATCTTCTTGTCCATGACAACTTTCTCGGCGTCATAGTAGCGATAGGCCAGTGGGTTGCGGCTTTCTTTGCCTTCAAACTTGATTTTACCAATCTCGGGGAAAAATTCTTTGTTACTCATATCGATTTTTTGTTTTAGGTTTATTTGTTGCAAATTTACTTGTTTTATACCTCTATTAATAATAAGATTGTCGCAAAAAATAGTAATTGAGTCCACCACACCGTGGCAGACCCAATCATATATTCCCCTTAACCAGGGTTTAGTTGTTGTTTTTCAGTACACTATCCAACGTGCATATGCATCGCGGCATGCCGCCTTGTCGGCTGCTGTCGGTTCGACAGACTCAATCAGTCGCAGTGACCCGAATGCCTCATTGCGGTCGGTGTAGATGCCTGCGCCCAGACCTGCCCCGCGTGCCGCACCAGCGGCTCCGTCGGTGTCATAGAGGTCAATTGGGGCCCCGCTGATGGTCGCGAGCGTGTTGCGGAAGATGGGGCTCAGGAACATATTGGCGTGTCCGGCACGAATGCGTTTCACGTCCATGCCCATCTCCTTCATGATCTCGATGCCGTGCATAAACGAGAAGACGATGCCTTCCTGTGCGGCACGCAGCAGGTGACCGCGGCCGTGGCGGTTGAAGTCAATACCGCTGATGGTGCATGACGACTCCCGGTTCTCGAGCATGCGCTCGGCTCCGTTGCCAAAGGGCAGTATCGACACACCGTCGCATCCCACTGGCACTTGGGCTGCGAGATCGTTCATCTGGGCATATCCGAGACCGTCGGCGCATACCATGCGGCGCATCCACGAGTTGAGGATGCCGGTGCCGTTGACGCACAGCAGCACACCCAGACGGGTGGCGTCGGCGCTGTGGTTGACATGGGCAGATGGGTTGACGCGCGACAGGTTGTCGCGGTTAACCTCGCCCAGAGCGCCGTAAACAACGCCCGATGTGCCTGCCGTGGCTGCAATCTCGCCGGGTTCGAGCACGTTGAGTGATAAAGCGTTGTTGGGCTGGTCGCCGGCACGGTAGCACACAGGGGTTCCCTCGGCAAGACCCAGGGTGGCGGCAGCCTTGGCTGTCAGTCGTCCCTATTCGCCGAAGGTGGGCACCAGTCGCGGCAGCAGTTTGCTGTCAATGCCGTAGTGGTCAAGCAGGAACTGCGCCGGGCAGTTGCCGGCAAAGTCCCAGAACATGCCCTCGCTCAGGCCGCTGACGGTGGTGCACACCTCACCGGTCAGGCGCATGGCGATATAGTCGCCGGGGAGCATGATTTTGTCTATGCGGTTATATATGTCGGGTTCGTTTTGCCGTACCCATGCCAGTTTCGAGGCAGTGAAGTTGCCGGGTGAGTTGAGCAGTGTCGCGAGGCATTTGTCATGTCCAATGGCGTCAAATGCCTCCTGGCCGATACCAACTGCGCGCGAGTCACACCAGATGATGGCGGGGCGCAGCACCTGCTGGTCGCTGTCGACACACACAAGGCCGTGCATCTGATAGGAGATACCAATGGCCTTGATGTCGCCGGCGTTGGCGTGCGACTGTTCAAGGACGGCGCGTGTGGCGTGGGTCAGATACTCCCACCAGTCCTGTGGGTTCTGCTCGGCCCAGCCGGGGTTATTAACTGTTATGGGTGCCTCGCTGGGAGGGTAAAATGCCTGGGCGGCACACTGACCGCTGGCAACGTCAATCAGGCTCGCCTTTACCGACGAACTTCCAATGTCAAATCCAAGTAAATACATCTGTTATAGTTTGTTTTTGTGGTTGTGCAAAAGTGAAAACGGGTTATTATATGCCGCGACGGAATCTCTTGTACTTCACGCGGTCAAAGCGGTAGTAGCGGGCCGCACGGTGGGCAACGCCCTTCTCTACCTCATCAAGTGGCACCACATACTCATACTGCTTCATCTTCTTGGTGAAGTTTCTCACATCAAGAGTTTTGCCGAAGATGCACTCGTACAGGGTGCGCAGCTGCAAAGCCGTGAACTTGGACGGGAGCAGGTTAAATACGATAAGAGGTTCAATCTCAATATGGTAGCGCAGGAATTCCATAGCATCGCTAATCATTGTGGTTTGATTGAATGCCAACGGCATCTCCATCGCTTTGTTGATTGGATACCATTCGTAACCCTCAAGTGCATTTTGCAGGTTGAGCTTGCGCCCTATCTTTCCACCTGAGAGGTATGCGATGCTGATGGGCGTGTCAATCTCTGTGCCAATCTGCTGTTTCACCCATTCAACGTCGTTGCGTTTGACGGGGCACTCGTTGGCGCTGTAGGTCTTAATCTGAAACTTTCTGATGCCGTTAAGGCCCAGACGCTCGGTCAGCACGCGTTGTATTGTGTCATCAAGACTCTCGCTGGCATGCATCAGCGTACCCGGCAGAATGTAGTCCGAAACCGTATTGCCGTCAACAACGAATTTGCGTTTGCCAAGCATGACGTTCAGTTCATTCTTGTCAAAACCCAATATCACACAGTTGACAGCCATGTGGTATTTGCCAACCTTGCTCGGGTCTATTGTTACTTTGTTTTCCATATTCTATGGGTTTAGTCGGTAATCTGTCTTCATGTTGTGAAATCACGTGATTGGTGCCGTCAATCCATGCCGCGGCGATATTTCTTGTACTTCACGCGGTCAAAGCGGTAGTAGCGGGCTGCACGGTGGGCAACACCCTGTTCAACCTCTTCAAGCGGCACCACATACTCATATTGCTTCATCTTTTTCTTGAAGTTTCTCACATCCAGCTCCTTGCGGTAGATGCATTCATACAGGGTGCGCAGTTGCAGCGCCGTGAACTTGAGCGGCATGAGATTGAAAACGATGATGGGGTCGGTCTCGATGCTATATTGCAGCATCTTGATGGCATCCTGAATCAGTATGGCATGGTCAAACGCCAATGGCATTTTCAGGGCTTCTTCAACAGGAAACCATGAGATGCCCTTTGGGGCATTGTGCAGATTGAGTTTGCGCCCGATTTTGCCAACCGAGGCGTAGCCAATGGTGAGCGGGTTGACAATCTCAACCCCCAACTGTTGTTTCATCCACTCGATGTCGTTGCGTCCCTTGATGCGGCTGCGTGACCCGTAGGCCTTGAATTGGAACATCTTCAGGTTGCGCATTCCGGCCTTTTCGTGCAGCAAGCGGGTTGCGGCTTCGTCCAGATCCTCGTTGTCGGTCATCAGGCCGCCTGGCAGCATGTGGTCAACAACTTTTTTGCCGTCAATTAGATATTCGCGTTGCTCGAGCAGCACGTTGAGCTTTTTTGAATCAAATCCCAGCACGACACAATTAACTGATATGCAACATGTAGGGGGCAAAGCTATGGGCATTTTTTTATTTTGCATCACTTTAGTCTAAAAAATTTGGTTTTGCAAAATTACAAAAAAATATTTTAAATAGCAAAAAAGTACACGGTAATAA